>JAVBOA010000044.1:0-20606 GCA_031551135.1 Eubacteriales bacterium
TCAGAAGTTGAAAAACTATCGTCGTATTGCCACTCGCTATGATAAACTTGCTTCTGTTTTCGCTGGTTTTGTTTGCATTGCTTCTATTGGTATTTGTTTAAATTGTACAGTGTAGTGGATTTACAAAACACGCCCTAATTAATTACAGAGCTTCAACTTTATAATACGAATTGAAAACGTAGTAAACGAACTTTGGCCGTTCATCAAAAATTTTAAAGCTCAAAGTTCGTTCACTACCAATCCTACTGCGTAATTTCCTTGTTTAGCTTTTTCAGCGCTTTTTTTTCGATTCTTGAAACATATGACCTCGAAATTCCCAGCATATCTGCGATTTCCCGCTGAGTTTTTTCGCTTCCATTCAAAAGGCCGTATCTAAGCTCGATAACCAGTCTTTCCCGATTTTTTAACACCTTTTTCATAATTTCATATAATGATTTTATCTGAAGTCTTAGCCCGACTTGGTCATCAATGCTGTCTTTTTCGTCGGCGATTTTATCTTCAATGCAAACTTCGTTTCCTTCCCTATCAACCCCGATAGTGTCCTGAAGTGAAACTTCTGACGAATATTTTTTACTGGCTCGTATGCTCATAAGTATTTCATTTTCTATGCATCTGGCTGCATAGGTTGCCAATCTTGTACCTTTACCGATTTTAAAAGTACCAATGGCTTTTATAAGGCCGATTGTCCCGATGCTTATCAAATCTTCATTATCTTTATTAACGTTGTTGTACTTTTTCACAATATGTGCGACCAATCTCAAATTTCGTTCAATCAAAACATTTTTCGCTTCATCATTTCCTTCCGAATACGACTCAAGGTAAATTTTTTCCTCTTCTGCCGAAAGCGGCTTTGGGAAGGAAGAACTCCCTGTAATATAAGCGAACATGAAAAAAAAGTTGAATAGACCCAGCATAAAAAAACTCCCCCACAACATTAGTGTTACTATAATATGCAGGAGAGCAAGTATTAGTGAGCAAAATTGTTTGGGGAGTTTTTATAACAATTCTTGTTTAATTTCATACAATTCCATTTGGCGCTGCAATCTTTTTCTGATTTCGTTTACAAAAAATTCAGGCTCTATTACTTTTAAAACCGGTCCGAAACTCAAAATCCGAATTAAAAGCTCTGTCTCGTCGGCGCGGTCGTAGTAAATTTTCGAAATATATTCTTTTTCGAAAGCCTCTGTTTCTTTTTCATATTGAGCGAATTGCAGCATAAAGCGTTCAAGAGCATTGCGTTCGTTATAAAGTTTTATTTTAATGAATGTGCTGTCCTCTTGATTTTTTCTAGGCTCTAAAAAATTATTTTCTTTGATTTCGGCCGAGACAATAGAAGAAATATTCAGTTTCACAAAATTTTTCTTTTTATTAAAAACTCTATACGCAATTAAACGGAATTTGTCATCTTTTTCCGAGTAATTGATTTTTATAGGCTTATAAATATTCTTTGTAACCCTATCATTTTTATTTTTGTATTCGATTTCAAGAAATTTATATTCCTTTATACAATCCAATAATATTCTGAAATTTTTAATATATTCCTGATTTTCAAAATTATCTCCGCCCAAATTTTTGTCAAAAATATAGAAATCGTCGTAATCAAATAATTCTTCAATATCCGAGAATTTAGTTTTCAATTCTTCGATTTCGTCTCTATCCAGAAATATTTTTATCCGCCTGTCATTCAAAATTGCTCTCAGCCAAGATTTTTGCAAATTTGTAATGGGCAGTTCAAATTTATCCGATTCCAATTTGCAGTTTTTTTCCGAGTCAAAAAAATCCCATTCTCCGTTTTCCAAATTCGGAATAATAAAAAATGAGCTTTCCGAAAAAGCGTTTTCGTTGATAATTTTCGATATATCCGAAAAGTCCAAAGTATCCAAATTCGCCTTTTCTAAAATTTTTCTCACGACTAAATAATACAGACCATAAATTTCCGAAAACAATTCCATTTTATACCTCTTTATACATCTCATACATTATTTTAAAATCGTCTTGAAAACGCTTTTCAACTGATTTTTCTGAGCATTCAAGCTCAATAATTCTTCCGATAAAAGTTTTTATCCACGGAGTCATTTCCGAAGTATCAAAGCAAATTATAGAATATTCAAAAATATTATCCTCAATTTTTTTAATTTCGCCGGAACGCCGCTCTTTTAAAATTCTTTCCAAGATATACTTTTCCCGTTCTTCGTCAATAAATAAGCGCATGCGCAAAAATTCTATGCGGCTCGCTCCGCCAAAGCTCACACCCCAAACTTTCTGCAAATTGTTCCGGAGTTTAGTTTTCAGTAAGTCATAATTTTCAAAGACTTCCGCAAATTCAACAGTCTTTATTGCATCAAGCCGATAAGTTGTAAATCGGTTGGATTTTTCCGAATAAAAACAAAGATATCGTCTTCCGGTCGCCGCACTGATTAAAATTTTCAGAGGAACAGCTTTGTTTACTGATTTAGATTTATGTATTTTCAAAAGAACGCTTTTTTTCATTCTCATTGCGTTAATGATTTTATATAAAACAGCATCATCCAAAGTATGTACAATATAATGATGCTTAAACGAGAAAATTTCATTTTTTAAATCTGAGTTATCCATAATATACGAGCCGATTTCACCAAAAAAACCCGCCTCCGAAAAAAAGCAAATTGCATCAGAAATATATTTATAATTAAAATCCGAAAAAAACATTTCAGAAATTCGATAGTAAAGTTTTTTTCCGTCTTTTTCGGAAAATAAAAGTCCTTCTTTTTCGTATTCGACACATTTTAGGCGAATCGTTTGATTCTCGAAAATACGGCCGCTTTTTTCGGAAATAATTTCCGTAAGCTCCGGCACTGAGCGCGGAATATTATCCGATAAAATATCCAATAAATAAAAATGGAGCATAATATCATTCGAGGTAAAAGATTTCGATTTCCAAGCGGCATAAAGCGGATTCGAAGCAATTTTTGAGGCATCTACGTTTATTATGATATTTTTTCCTTTTTTCGTGTTTTTTTGAATTATGTAATCATGCATATAAGATTCTATCCGCCGTTTTTCATTATCATAGCTCCGACCGGATTTTTGCTTAAAATCATCACGAGTTTTGAAACCATAAATATATAAATCACGAATATAATCACGAATTTTATCAAAGTTTTTAATCAGTTCCGAAAAAACTGCCATCTGCCTCACCTGCTTTCTATTTTTATCATGTTTCCGCATTCGCAAACTTTTTTATATGATTATAAATATAATCAATGATAAAATAATTACAGAAGTAAATCAAAAGGAGTGACTAAAATGTTTGTAATCTATAATAACAATACAAAATCGCCAATAAAAATCTGGCTTGAAGATATAAGTCAAATAGAAGAATCCTGTTTGGAGCAAGCATATAACCTTGCGAATCTACCATTTATACATAAATGGGTTTCGCTGATGCCGGACACGCATACAGGAATGGGAATGCCGATCGGCGGTGTTATTGCCACGAAAAATGTAATTATTCCAAATGCTGTCGGTGTCGATATCGGCTGCGGAATGGCTTTTGTTTCTACGGATATAAAAATTTCGGAAATTAAGGATATTCAAACAGGTAACGGAAATCTTATTCAAGCTATCGTAGGCGATATTTTGCGCAATATTCCGCTGGGATTTAATCATCATAAAAACAAACAAGTATGTCGAACTTTGGAAAATGCTAACACTAATCTCGATAATTATATCGAATCTTCAGAACTTTTGGAAGAGATTGAAAAAGGTTATTATCAAATCGGAACTTTGGGCGGCGGAAATCATTTTATCGAATTGCAAGCCGACGAAGACGATAATTTAGGAATTATGGTACATTCAGGAAGCCGAAATTTCGGTAAACAAATTTGCGATTATTTTAATAAAATCGCCAAAGAAAACAATAATAAATGGTTTTCATCAGTACCTGAAGAATTTAGGCTTTCGTTTTTGCCGGTTGACGACCCCGCCGGAAAGCAATATATAAATTGGATGAACTTAGCTTTGGATTTTGCGTATGAAAACCGTCAAGCCATGATTACAAAATTAAAAGAGATTTTAGAGAGATATATTCAGAAATACACAGATATTTCATTTAATTACACTCAAGAAATAAATTGTCATCATAATTACGCAAGCCTTGAGCATCATTTTGGTAAAAATGTTTGGGTGCATAGAAAAGGTGCGACGCGCGCTCGGCTCGGCGAAATAGCGATTATTCCCGGCGCAATGGGTTCTTATAGCTATATCGTTGAGGGCCTAGGGAATCAGGATAGTTTTTGCAGTTCTTCGCATGGCGCAGGCCGGAAATATTCTCGAAAAGGCGCAATGAATGCATTTTCGGTTGAAGAAGTTATACTCGATTTAAAAAATCAAAATGTAGTTTTGGGAAAAAACAATAAATCCGACGTTCCCGAAGAATCACGTTTCGCCTATAAAGATATTGATGAAGTTATGGCAAACCAAAAAGATTTAGTGAAAGCAATTAAAAAGTTAAAAACTATCGGCGTTGTAAAAGGCTGATGATATTTCAAATAAAACTCTTGACATAACAATAATTGTTACGTTATAATAGTTATAATGTTAGGAGGTAGTATTATGGAAAATGAAAAATTCATTTATCTTATTGACGACGCGGACTTAAAAATTTTTATGCATCCTTTAAGGCAAAAAATTATCCGTGAAATGGCTTTATTCGGAAGACCGATTACCGCAAAAGAACTTGCTGACAAACTTTCGATCGCTCCGTCTTCGGCACAGCATCATTTAAAAAAATTACAATCGCTGGGAATCGTAGAATTTGACCATTCTAAATTAATTAACGGAATTACAGCAAGATATCTAAAATTGTCAAACGCAACTGTAAGCTTTGGAATGGATATCGACAATATTAATCTTGAAGAAAGAAATGTAATAGCAGAAAGCAATATTTCGAAAGTAATTGATGGGTTTAAAAATACTTGTGAGTATGCGCATAAAAATGCAACTCAAGAAAAAAGAGAATTTTATGGAGATTCCCTGTCGGGGATTGTGCATTTAACAACGGAAGATGCGATGAAACTTCAAAAAATCATTTTGGAATTTACTTCTTCTCATCATTCTGCCGAAGAAGACACACATCCTTGGGAATATGCCGTTGTGGCATATCGTACAGACTATGAAAAATAACGGAGTTCTAAATTTCCCCCTCTTTACTTTTGGTAAAATAATTTCTGTTATAGGCTCTTCAATGTTTTCTTTTATAATTGGACTTACAATTTTAAAATTGACCGGTTCTGGCTTATCTTTCGCCGGTTCGCTTATCTTTAATATTTTGCCTGTTATTTTATTCGGACCTGCTGCCGGTTTCACTGCCGACCGCTTTTCGCGTAAAAAAATTATCACAATATGCAATTTATTAAATTCAATCTGGTTTTTTATAATATCCTTTGCTATTTCCGAATCTCCAAACAAAATTTGGCTGTGCTACACTACTATATTTGTGACTTCTACAATAACAACATTTTTTGATATTGCAATGACCTCCGCCATTCCTCAGCTTACAAATGAAAATAAATTTCCGGTATACAACGCTTTCTCTCACGGAATTAGCGCTTTTTCGGGAATCATTTGTCCAATAATCGGCGGAATACTCTTTTCGCATTTCGACATCAATAAATTTGCTTTTTTCACCGGAATATGTTTTCTTGTATCGGCTTTTTCTTATTTCTTCCTGCAATTTGCCCCATTTAAATATATTGACAAAAACTCTTCCGACTTGAAATCCGCAGTTAATATTATTAAAAACAAATTATTTTGGACAGTCGCAATTTTACTATTGATTAATTTTTTCACCGCAATTTGCTTTTCAGTACCGATGCCCGTAATTTTCAATAAAACATTAAAATTTTCGTCCAAGATCTACGGATATCTGCAAGCTCTTACACCGATCGGGGTTCTAATCGGCTCGGTTATTGTAACAAAAGTAAAATTTGAATATACTTTAATTTTACGCATTTCCGCAATTTCTTTCTGTATGCTTTTTCTGCTCTTTACCGTGCCATTGTGGATTCCTTTCGCATTTAATATTATGTTAATTTGGTATGGATTTATTCTATTAACTATGGGCATAGTTATCGCTTTTTTTGATATTCCGCTGCTCGGTTGGCTTCAAAATCTATGCCCCGAAAATCTTATCGGAAAAGTTTTGAGTTTAGTGATGAGCGCGATTAAAATAGCGAATCCGATCAGCTTGTTTTTAGCCGGTATTTTAATCGATACAATTTCTCCTTTGAATCTTGTTTTATCCGGCTCTGTTGGCCTGTTTGCCGGTATTTCTCTTATTGCTATTCTTTCTAAAAACAAAAAATCCAGCAGAAATAATTTAGAAATATTCAGCGAGTCCAATATTCTTCGATGAAGACTATTTTGAGGTTATATTAAAATTTTAATCAAAACAAAATATTAATCAAATCGCTATTTTTATTGCTTTTTCTACGTTTTGAATATATCATTAAATTGTAGCATTTCCATTTTGACAAGTGGAAATAGGTTTAGAGTTTGAATTGTAATGGATTATAAAAAAATCCGCCAACAATTATAAACTTTTTAATTTTAAACGGATAAAGCTTGTAATTCAGGCATAACGTTTTTTCAGGAGATGATTTCATGCAGGCTATCGGCGAAAGTATATTCGAAATTCCCTATTTAATCAGTGTTATAATTATTGGCTTTTATTTGATAAGGAACTCTAATAATCAAAAAATCCTCAGAAATTATGGATTTATGTCTTTGATTTTGGGCTTTGGAGACGCTTTTCATTTAATACCGCGCGTTTACGCATTATGGAACGGCGGCACTGATAAATTCACGGCTATTTTGGGATTCGGAACTTTGATAACCTCCATCACGATGACAATTTTTTATTTGATTTTGTACTATATTTGGCGCGAAAGATACAATGTTGATAACCGCTTAAGATTGACATATATTATGTGGATTCTGACCGCTCTGCGCATAATACTCTGCCTTATGCCCCAAAACCAATGGACTTCCGATAATGCACCGTTATTTTACGCAGTTTTAAGAAATATTCCATTTTTGTTCATCGGAATTATTATGGTTTATTTATTCTACACCGAAAGTAAAAAAGCAAATGACAAAGTTTTCAAAAATATGGCAATAGCGATTACATTTTCATTTTTATTTTATTTTCCGGTAGTTATATGGGCTGATAAATATCCACTCGTTGGTATGTTTATGCTCCCAAAAACCGTAATGTATATTTGGATTATTACAATGGGTTTGAAATTAAAAAAAGATATTCAAGTCTGATATTCAAAAAGGATACCTGTAAAAGCGTATCCTTTTTTTGCGTTTATGATAATTTTTTAGGGTCTGTTACAACAGTTCCCTGTCCCATTTTTGCTTTTAAATAAATTCCGTCGGCCAATTTCAAATAGAAATTTTCGTTATCTTTAAAAATATCAAACGAAATCTTATTTTGAGCCGTCGTACTGTTATCTACTAATTTTCCTTTATACGAATAATCTTGATTAAAGCTTATATTTACGCGGTTATTTGCAAGCGTGTAAGTTCCGATTATCAATCTTTTATTACTTCCGTCTACAGAATTAATATAAATTTTGCCGTTTTTGTCCAAATAATACGCTTCATTATAAAGAGCTTTTGAGCTGTCCAAATATTGCAATGAGAATTTTGCATTCACGAAAGATTTTTTAAGCTCATCAATTGTAAGTGCTTTGAGCGTCGGGATTACTTCTTCATTTTCTGTTAATAAAAATGTTTTGCAGAAAGCGGCAGACGGCATTTCATTATTGATATAAGAGTAATTATCTACACGGTTTTTATTGTCGGCCTGAGAGCCGTCGTATATATTAAAATACAGCTCTTTATTCACATTATCGTATTTTGCGCTCAGAATAATTGTCATGAAGATATCGGAATTTTGTTTTATAATATTTCCCAATTCAAAATTCGCATAGTACCCGTAATTATATTTATCATTATTTACGGCAATTTTAATTTGGTTACCTTCTATATTGTAAGAGCCTTTAATTGTCTCTAAAACGTTATTTCGCATTATCGAAAGCTCAACAAGATTGTTCGGCTTAAATGCGATTTTATAATCAATATTTCCTTTTTTGAAAGAAAAAGCTTTTTCTTTGATTAATAAAGATAAATCAGCACCAGAAACATCAGACGGAATACGTTTTTTTACAAATTCATTTCCATTGCCGACAGCTAAATATTTAAGGCTCTTGGCTGTACTGCCAAACTCGCTGTAATTCTCGCTTTCAAAAGCGCCAAAAAGATTTTCATCTTTATAAGAGAAATTAATTTTCGCAGTATATTTTTTACCGCTCAAATCTTTGTAATATTCATTTCCGATAAAATAATCAGTTTGCTTGAATTCAAGATTAACAATACCGTCTGATAAGGCATATTTTCCGGAAACATTATATTCTTCAGTTTTATTCACGAATACTCCGTCGAAAGTCAGATCGCCGTAAAAATTCAAATTTGCAAATCTTGCATTCGATTCTGCTAATTTGACGGTTTTTGTTAATATTTCTTTGCTTATCGCCTGTTTAGTAGCCAAAGAAGAATTCAGTTTAAATGCTTCAAAGCTGCCCGGAATAATTTTGTATGTATAATTTCCGGCGGTTAAATAATACGAATTTGTCGAATCAATATAATCTACTGCGTAATTAAGCGCGTCTGAGCCGCTTAAATCATTTATTGTATAAGTTTTATTTATTTTGTCAATTTCATAGGATTTTACAGGCGTTAATTTAAATTCGCCGGATATCTCGTAATAACATTCTGTGATTTTGATTTTGTCGTGCGTTTTATCGTTTATCAAATACGCAACACGGTTCGGAGCAAATTGAATCCGGTTAAAATCGGTTTTCGGGTTTTCGTTTACAATAACCCAATCTTTTGAAGTCAGAAATATTGCGGCTTGTTCACCTTTCACTGTTTTGAAAAGATTTTTTTCATCCGCCGTCGGGATTCCTAAAGTGCTGTTTCCCGTATTATCGGTATTAGAATTTATCTCAGGAAATTTACTGCTTCTTAAAGTCAATTCCAATTTATCGTCATATATCTTTACAAAATTTTCAACTCTTACCGGGTCTTCGGAATAATCTTTTACGCTATAAAATCCGAATTTATCCGACGAATAAAATTTAGTAATTTCTAAATTTGAGCTGTTTCCGACTATTGTGAAAATTCCTTCATAATAATTAGTTTTTTCGTTATTTTTGCAAACAATAGAAACTTTATTTCCATTAAATGTAGTCTGAACAGTAGATGGTACATCTCCCGGAACATCTGCACGAAAAACTTTTCCATTCAGCCTTTTTATTACATAATCCGAATATTCTTTTGCGCTTCGGTACGGCTCGTCGGTCGTAACATTTAGCATAATGTCCGCGAAAGCCGTTTGCATAAAAGACATCGAAAGTACTGCCGCCGAAATAAATGTAAATATTTTTTTCAACATATTAATCATCCTCCTAAAAATCATATACAATCAAGATTTCTGCTTAAATTCATATACGGAAAATTTCTACAAAAAGTTTTATATTTCGTATTAGAAATATTATTTGATATCAAACCGTAATAAAACAGGAATTTTTCGGAAAATTAAAATATTTTGAAAATATTAAATTCATTTTTAATTTTTCAACTTACAAAGCAATGATATTCATTTTCATTATTATGATGAAAATTGACCAATAAATTTAGTAAAAATGCCGAAAGTTTATAATAATTAACAAAATCGATTGACATTTAACTCATAAAGTTTTACAATCAACTTGAATACAAGAACACAAGAACTCAAGTTTAAATAATTTTTATTTTATGGAGGTGGTCTTCATCGCCGTTGACCTCAATTCAGCCCTTGTATCTAACCGTTCAGTGAGCGGCGACGTATATGAAGTGCTAAAGAGCGATATCATTAATTTGGTACTAAAACCGGGGCAGTATATAAGCGAAAACGAAATCGCTAAACTTTTTAATATATCTCGAACCCCTGTTAAATCGGCTTTCCTCAGGCTGATGTCTGAAGGATTTATTGAAATTAAACCGCAGAGAGGTACATATGTAACACTGTTAGATTTGGAGATGATAAAGCAAATAATCTACCTTAGAACAGTTGTAGAAACGGATGTATTTTTCACTGCAATTGATCTTATGAATGACGATATGCTGGAAATGATTAACAAAAATTTGACAGAACAGAAAAACCTAATGGATACAGCCGACTTTGCTCCTTCATCATTTTATAAACTGGACAGCGAATTTCATTCTATGATTTACGATTATATTGGAAGACAAAAATTGTGGGAGATGATTCAAGGTCTGCAAGTGTTTTACACCAGATTCAGAATGCTTGATATAGTAGCGACCAGTTCCTTTGGGACTATTTATCAGGAGCATTTGGAGATGTATAAACACATAGATTCTAAAGATAAAGCAGCGTTAAAAAATGACCTAAACAATCATTTAAGCGGTAACTTAAAAAGGCTTAACCATAGAATAAAGGATGAATTTTCGGAATACTTTACCACGGAATCCACTAATAATAGTAATTTACAAAACCACATCACAAGGAGGAATATTTAATGAAAAAATTTATGAAAATTTTTGCTTTAACAATGTCAATAGCTATGTTTGCAACAGGATGTCAGTCTTCCGGTCAGCCGGCAGCAACAACTGCATCGGCAGAAAATTCTGCTAAGACGGAAGCCTCAACGGCAGCAGAAAACGACAAACCGGTTACTTTAAAATTTTCTTGGTGGGGTTCTGACAGCCGTCACGAAGCAATGCAAAAGGTTGCTGACTTATACACTGCAAAACATCCGAATGTAACAATCGAAACAGAATACGGTGCTTTTGATGGTTGGCAGCAAAAAGTATTGACTCAGCTTGCCGGAAAAACAGAGGCCGATGTTATGCAAGTCAACTACAACTGGGTACATTCTTTTGGTAAAGGAAAAAATATTTTTGCAGATCTCAAAACTTTACCGGGTGTAGATTTAAGCAACTGGGATCAATCGCAAATTGATTCTATGACTGTTGATGGTCAAGTTGCTGCTGTTCCGCACGGCGTTACAGCAAGAGCAAATTTCTATAACAAAGCACTTTTTGAAGCAGCAGGCGTATCTTATCCAGCAACATACGAAGAAATAATAGCCGCAGGAAAAGCAATTGGCAAAGATAACACTGCAACAGGTGCAGAAAATAAATATGTTCTTACAAATATCGGAAAAGTTTCGACTGATCTATACATAGCACAGATGCTATTCAACAGAACAGGCAAAGTAATGCAAGAAAACGGAACAATGAACTATACTATCGACGAAGTAAAGGATATTTTCAGTATTTACAAATCCTTTGAAGATGCAGCTGCGTTCCCAACTTTGCAACAAGAAGATTCAATTCAAAATGAATCCAATCCGGTTTGGACTGCCGGCAATAGCGGAAGTGTTTACGAATGGGTTGGTACTGCTGATAAATATTTAAATTCATACAAGGGCGGCGAAGCAAAAGACGAAATCAGTGTTGCTCCTTGGGTTACAGAAAAAGCAGGCGATGTTGTAAAAGTATTTGTTAAACCAAGCTTAGGTTACGCTATTTCCAGAAACTGCAAAAATCCGGAAGTAGCGGCTGATTTCTTGAATTTCATGTTTACTGATAAAGAAGCAATCGAAGCACTCGGCACAAGCCTTGGTGTTTCCAGTAATAAAGTTTCGAGACAAGTGCAAGAAGAAAACAGCATGATAAAAGGCGCTATGAAAGAAGGATATGATTTGCTTGCTAAATACGAACAAGTAACTCTCGATCCATATTTCGAAGATGAGAATGTTAGGGGCAAAAGATATGATGTAATCGAAGCTTTCCGTTCAGGAAGCATTACCCTTGAACAAGCTGCCAGCGACTACATCACAAAACAACAAACGGAGCTTGACAAACTCTATAAATAATGACAGCCTCTAAAAAGAAGATAAACTGGATGCTCTATCTGCTATTGGCCCCATGGTTTTTCGGGTTTCTGGTTTTCAAGGTTTATCCAATTGTAACGTCCTTTATCACAAGCCTGATGTATCAGCCTATTATCGGCGACCCGGAGTTTATCGGGTTTCAGAATTATATTGAAATTTTTACATCAGATGATACATTCAGACAGTCCGTGGTTGCTACAATGAAATATGTCTTAATCGGTACGCCTTGTGTATTAATAGTATCCTTTGTTGTAGCATTTGTACTGAACTTTAAATTAAAAGGTGTAAACTTTTTCAGAACAGCGTATTACATTCCGTCTATTTTAGGCGGAAATGTAGCTGTATCCATATTATGGGTCATGCTCTTTAACGTAAATGGTCCGGTGAATTCTGTTCTTTCGGTTTTCGGAATCGAAGCAATCAGCTGGCTAAAAGATCCGACCTATGCTGTTTTTGTACTGATTATTTTAAAAACATGGCAGTTTGGTTCGACCATGTTGATATTTTTATCAGCTTTGCAGAATGTGTCACAGTCTCTTTATGAGGCTGCGGCACTGGATGGAGCGTCAAAAATCAGGATGTTGTTTTCCATAACACTTCCTATAATAACACCGATGGTTTTGTTCAACACCGTCAATGTTTTGGTTAAGGCGTTTCAAGAGTTCAACTCGGCTTATCTTATTACAAAAGGCGGACCAAACCATGCCACATATTTTTTAAATGTATATATTTATGATGAAGCCTTTATTAGGGGTAACTATGGCTATGCCAGCGCATTGACATGGATATTGCTCATAATAATCGGAATTTTGACGGCAACTATTTTTTCGTCATCAAGATACTGGGCGTTCTATAATGATTAGGGAGGGATAATATGGACGACCAAGCGTTTAAGCTAAACGCAAACACAATAATCAGGTATGTTGTTCTGGTTGGTGTGGGTATAATCCTGATTTATCCTTTGCTTTGGATGGTAGGCTCATCTTTTAAGGATAACATGGATATTTTCGGCAATTTAAATATTTTGCCGCCGGCCGGAAAGTGGAATTTTCAAAATATTAAAGACGCATGGCAGATTTCAGAGAAACACACAATTTGGTATTATTTTTGGAATACGATGAAATTCCTGATACCAAAGACGCTGTTTACAATTATATCCTGTACTATAACAGCTTATGTTGTTGCAAGAAAGAGCTTCTTTGGTAAAAAATTCGTTTTTACCGCTATCATTGTAACATTGCTTATGCCCGAACTGGCATTTCGTATACCTCTTTATCTCTTGTTCAGAGATATGGGTTTGTTGAATAAATATGCCGCATTGTACATTCAAGATATTTTTGCGGTATCCTCGTTCTTTATATTCATGGAAATCCAGTTTATGAGAACCATACCCAAAGAACTTGATGAAGCGTCAATTATTGATGGCTGCAACGACTTGCAAACTTTGCTTTATGTTATTGTACCTGTACTAAAACCAATTATTATTACTGTAGGTTTGCTGTGTTTTATGTGGGGAATGAACGACTTTCAAGGTCCGCTCATCTATCTCAATAACGATAAGACTGTTCTATCGATTATTCTAAAACAACAACTCGATGGTGATAATATGATTATATACGGTAAAATATTTGCAGCGGCCGTAATGGGATTGATGCCTATGGTTTGTATTTTCTTTGCAGGCTCCAAATTTTTTGTGGACGGTGTTGCTAATACCGGCGGAAAAGAATAAAATTTTTCAAAAGAGCTGCAACGCCGGTTGCGGCTCTTTTATACTATTTGCATTTTAAAAGAAAGAAAAAAATATTTCATACCATTTTCATTATAAAGGATAGAAAAAAATATTTCATTTCGCGCTTGAAACGTTGCGCTGTGAAAAAATTTTTCTCTATATATATCAAAATAGAAATAATATTATTAGAAATTCGCCCTAATTACGAAACGGCAAGGAGAGTTTTTTTATGATGATTATTATGCGAATTATTGCCCAATTAATAGATATGATTGTTTTCTTTCTTCTTTTCGGAGGAGCGTTTAAGTATCTGAACCCTGTTTTCCTTAGTCTTTTTAATTCTCCGACTGTCAGTGCATTGCTAATCCTTGCTTCACTAATTATATTTTATTCAATCCTGCAATATCCGTTTTTGAAAGTAAATCAAACAATTGGAAAAGCCTTTTGTTCTCTGAAAATCGAATCAACAAATCCAAACAGACCATTAACTGTATCGATTTTAATACAGCGGGAGCTTTTTGCAAAAATAATTTCATGCTTTATTACCTGTGTTCCGGTATTTTTTAAAAAAGAAGGCTGGCATGAAATTGTTTCGGAAACGAAAGTTGTACGAGCCGCAAGAAATACAGCTCAAAAGGAGTTAAATGATGACAAAAGATTATAGTATTCTGCAAAATACAGAATTCGGGTTTGTATTTGAATTACAAAACGATACAGCGTTTTATAGCCAATGCGCCTATGAGATTTATCTGAATGATATATATTATTCTACCAGTTCTAAAAATATTGTTTCTATATTTGGATTAGAACCCAATACTTTGTATAATGTAGTTTTAAAAGGATTGCCGTCGGAAATAAATTTTTCAATAACGACCAAAGATTTGGGATTTTTGATAAATATAAAGGATTATGGTGCAAAAGGTGACGGAAAGACTAATGATACTTCGCCGATTCAAGCCGCAATTTATACAGCTCCAAAAGGAGCAACTGTACGTTTTCCAAAAGGCTCTTATTTAATTAATTCTCTTTTTCTAAAAGACGGAGTAAATCTTTATCTTGAAAAAAATTGCTTTATTTTTCAGAATACAAAACGTGATGAACTTGCGATTTTAAAAGGATTCCAGCGGGACTATCACCATAAGAACGCCTTTATTAACTCATCTTGGGAAGGAAATCCCTTGGACTGCTATCAAAGCCTTATTTATGGGAAAGATGTATCCGATATTTCTATTTACGGCGAAGGGATAATCAATGGAAGCGGTAAAGAAAGCGGTTTTTGGAAAGACGCAAAGTGCAAAAATATTGCGTACAGGCCAAGAAATATATCGCTTTACAATTCGAAAAACATTAGTATAAGCGGTATTGCATCCGAAAACAGTGCTTGCTGGAATATTCATCCGTATTGCTGTGACAATGTCAATTTTTATGATGTAAAGATCAAATCCTCGGAAGATTCTCCAAATACAGATGGTATCAATCCCGAATGCTGTAATAACGTGACAATCGCCGGCTGTAATTTTGATGTTGGTGATGATTGCATTGCTATAAAATCCGGTAAAGTTTTTATAAGCGAATATGCCTACAGACCATCTGCCAATATTAATATTAGAAACTGCATGATGCAAAAAGGGCACGGTGCTGTTGTAATCGGCTCTGAAATATCCTGCGGTGCAAAAAATATAGTTATATCTAAATGTTACTTTAAAAAGACGGATAGAGGATTGCGAATTAAATCCAGACGCGGCAGAGGTAAACTCTCTGTAATAGAAGGAATAAAATTTCAAAATGTAATCATGGATACGGTTCGCCATTGTTTTGTTATTAATATGTTTTATAATTGCGATCCCGATGGCAACAGTGAATATGTCCGCAGCAAGAAATTTCGGCAAAAAGGCGACGATACGCCATCTATCCGGGATATTGAAATAAATGAGTTAAATTGTATAAATATTATAGGCTCTGCTATATTTATGTATGGATTGCCTGAGAGTAATATTCAGAATATCATAGTTAAGGATGCTTATTTTAGCTTTTGCAAAGACAGAATCAACGAGTGCCCCGATATGATGGACGATTTTCAAGAAATTGAAAATTTGGGAATCTTCCTCGAAAATGTACAGGACGTTTCTTTAGTAAATAATAAATTTAATGGGCAGTATGTAAATTTGATTAATGGGAGAAATGAGTAAATGAATAAAAAAGATAAATTTAATAAAATCATCCTATTTATTGATACACTGCTGGAACAATCAACACCGGAAAAACCGGCATGGAACTTAGAATCGATTATCGATAACAAGCCTGCTCACTGGAATTACATTGATGGCTGTATGATCAAAGCTATTTTAGATATTTATGATGCAACAGGAAATAAAAAGTATCTTGACTTCACTGACAGATTTATTGATTTTTTTATTGATGATGACGGTAAAATTTTGGGATACAATTGCAGTGACTATAACTGCGACAATATAAACGAAGGTAAAGTCCTCTATAGATTATACGAATATACAGGTAAAAGAAAATACTTTCTTGCAATCGATACTTTGTATTATCAATTAAAAAATCAGCCAAGAACAGAATCAGGCAATTTTTGGCATAAAAAAATATATCCTAATCAAACATGGCTTGATGGGCTTTACATGGTTCAGCCTTTTTACATGGCTTATGAAATGAAGTTTAATGCTAAAGTCAATTACCGTGATATTATTAAACAGTTTGAAAATGTCCACCGCCTTATGAGAGACGAAAAAACTGGACTTTTTTATCATGGATACGATGGATCAAGAGAGAGTTTCTGGTGCGATAAAAAAACCGGACTTAGCTCCAATTTTTGGACCCGCTCAATTGGATGGTACATTATGGCTCTTGTAGACACTTTGGAAGAAATGGATGATATGTTTTTTCAGGAATATATGAAGCTCCAAGATTATCTGAAAGAAATTGTGGATGCCGTTTTGATTTATAAGGACAAAGAAAAAAATATGTTTTGGCAAGTAACGGATCAAGGAGCCCGACACGGTAACTATCTGGAAACAAGCGGCAGCTCTGCTATTTGCTACGGCCTTTTAAAAGCTTCAAGGCTTGGATTTTTGCCTGCATATTATGCCCGTTACGGAGTCGAAATATTTAACAGTATTACAGATAATAAGTTAGAATTAAAAGATGATGAATTTATTCTAAAGGATATTTGTTTGGTTGCCGGACTCGGTGGCATGCCGGGAAAAGGCAGTTATAAATTGAGAGACGGCAGTTACGAATATTACATATCTGAACCAAAAGTAAATAATGATGCCAAGGGAGTTGCACCTTATTTATTTTCTTTTGCGGAAATCATCAGATTGGATAAGTAATTTGAGAATATGCGCAAAACGCTCCGTTGTAAAAAATTTTTTTCTATATATCAAAATGGAAATAGTATTAATTGTCTGCCACAGAGGTTATAATTAAGAAAAAGCGTTTCTTGTATTAAACGGAGTGATGATAATGGAATTAAAAGATTTTTTTTATAGAAATAAAAAACTCGCGCTTGCATTTTCAGGCGGAATGAATTCATCTTTTTTATTATATATGGCGAAATATTACGGCGTTGAAATTGTGGCATATTTGCTCAGAACCGGATTTCAGCCGCTTCACAAAATCGAAGAAGCGATTAATTTCGCCATGTTGGCAGATGTAGAATTAAAAATTATCGACGACGATATTTTGCAAAACGAAAAAATAAAGGCAAATAAACTTGATAGATGTTATCATTGCAGACACCATCTTTTTTCAATTTTAAAATCAAAAGCAAATTCCGATGGTTTCGAAATTGTTATAGAAGGCTCTTGCGGTATTCAAAATTCCTCTATTGAAGCGTTAAGCGAATTGGACATAAAATCGCCTTTGAAAATCTGCAATTTAGCAAAATCAGATATAAAAAAATCTTTAAAGGACTTTAATTTGAATATTTGGGATAAGTCACCCTACTCCTGCCTTGCGGATCGGATAAGCCACTGTGATATTATTACGGATAAAAAACTGCGGGATATCGAAAACGCCGAAAATTTTTTAAATACGCTTGGTTTTGAGGATTTTTTCGTTCTTTCGGAAGGAAATGCGGCTAAAATCCTCCTAAAGGATAACGATTTTGACCGTTTTATTATGAACAGAAACTTAATAAAAAAACATTTGGATATGTTCGGCGATATTGTTTTGGATATTGAACCCATAAAATAAACTACAAAAATTTTTATGTATTTAAATTGGATATCTTTAAAAACCTTGCAATTATGCTCTTATACCTATATAATAATTAATACGTTCTTGTTTTATTCGCAGTATTTCAAAATTTATATTCCATAAAAATACTTTTTGATTAGCTGAATTAATGCATTTTTATGCAAAACAAGACGATATAATTTATAATCTTTTCAGAAAGGAGATTTATAATGAGAGAAAATATTTTAGCATTAATCGAGAAAAATAGTCGGTTGACTAACTCTGAAATCGCCATCATGCTAAACAAACCGGAGGCCGAAGTCGCGGCGGCGATCGCCGAGATGATAGAAGAGAATGTAATTTGCGGATATAACACATTGATAAATTGGGATAAGACCAGCAAAGATTATGTTACTGCGCTTATCGAAGTTAAAGTTGCACCTCAGCGCGGCGAAGGTTTTGATAAAATAGCCGAACGTATTTATAAATTCGAAGAAGTAACGGCTGTTTATTTAATGTCCGGCGGATTCGACCTGACTATTTTGATCGAAGGCAAAACTATAAAAGATATCGCTCATTTTGTTTCCGATAAACTTTCGCCTTTAGAATCCGTGCTCAGTACAGCAACACATTTTGTGCTGAAAAAATACAAAGACCACGGTATTATTTTAGATAAAAATAAGTCTATTGATGGAAGGATGATTTTGTCACCATGAAAAAAATATCAGAAACAATTACGAATCTCCCATTTTCCGGAATAAGGAAATTTTTTGATATAGCAAGCGAAATGGATAATGTAATTTCTTTGGGTGTTGGCGAACCGGATTTTCTCACACCTTGGAACGTTCGCGAAGAAGCTATTTATACTCTCGAGCAAGGAAAAACCGTATATTCTTCAAATGCGGGAATCCTTGAACTCCGTCAGGAAATCACCAAATATTATAAAGAGCAATATAATATAGAATACGACCCAAAAACTCAAGCTGTTGTGACAGTCGGCGCAAGCGAAGGCATTGATTTGGCTCTGCGTGTTCTTTTAAATCCCGGCGATGAAGTTGTTTATCATGAACCGTGTTACGTTTCTTACCGCCCTTGTATAGTAATGGCCGGTGGAGTTCCTGTTGCAATTGATTGTAAAGATGTTAATAATTTTAGACTTACAGCCGATGAATTAATTGAAAAAATTACAGACAAAACAAAAGTCTTGCTTTTGTCTTATCCGAATAATCCGACAGGCGCGATTATGGAAAAGGAAGACCTTGAAAAAATCGCAAAAATTATTATTGAAAAAGATTTGTATGTTATTACAGACGAGATTTATTCCGAGCTTACTTATGCCGAAAGCAAACATGTCAGCATTGCTGAGCTGGACGGAATGTATGAACGTACAATTGTTTTGAACGGTTTTTCGAAGGCTTTCGCAATGACAGGCTGGCGTTTAGGTTACGCTTTGGGACCGGAAGAAATAATCCGCCAAATGATAAAAGTACATCAGTATGTAATAATGTGCGCTCCGACCACAAGCCAATATGCAGGTATCGAGGCTTTGAAAAATCCCGGAGATTCGGTTATTAAAATGCGGAATGACTATAACGCAAGACGAAATCTTATGGTAAACGGTTTTCGAGAAATCGGGCTTGATTGTTTTGAGCCGCTCGGCGCTTTTTATCTCTTTCCATCGATTAAATCAACCGGTTTTACTTCTTTGGAATTTTGTGAAAAACTGCTCTACGGCCAAAATGTCGCTGTTGTTCCCGGAGATGCTTTTGGAGCATCCGGCGAAGGTTTTATCCGCTGCTCTTATGCTTATTCGATTGATAATTTGAAACGGGCTTTGGAGAAAATCGGTAATTTCGTATCTGCTTTGTAATAGATTTTTTATTTTTTAAAATATAAATATACATAAAATTGTTTTAGCCGTATATACTAATGCTAGCATAATTTTATAATGAAAAATGCTGCACCGGCAAACGAAAACAAGTTTCACATTTTTCTTCCTTACCTACCTAAAAGTGCGGAACGGATGTAAAAATCTAACGTTTGTCTGTATACATGTTATATTTTTATTACCAACAATTAAAATATATTGACTATATCTCCAATTTTGTGTATAATTCATAAAGTGATTACTGTATCTGTAATAAGCTATTCTCGGCTTTTGGAGGGAGGGAAATTCAATGTCAGAAATTATTGTTAAAGAAAATGAGACTTTAGACAGCGCTCTTCGCCGTTTTAAAAGAAGCTGTGCAAAAGCTGGTATTATCGGAGAAATCCGTAAAAGAGAGCATTACGATAAACCTAGTGTAAAACGCAAGAAAAAGTCTGAAGCTGCAAGAAAACGCAAGTTTAATTAATTTTTACCTTCCAAATGTCGTAATTATATGACTAATTTGACGAATCGGTTCTCCGGTTCGTTTTTTTATTACGAACTATAGCCGTTACTATTCAGTAGAGGTAGCAAAAAAAAGCAAAAAGTGGTATAAATAGTATATGAGAGATTATAATAGAAGCTTAATAAAGCAAATAGAGTATCCGTCAAATAAACCCCACGTATAAAAAAGAGGCAAAGCCTGATAAAGTATTCGTGGGTGAAAAAAATGAAAAGAAGAAGTAAAGCCGAATGGCGAATGCTAATAACAGAATACCAAGCAAGTGGCGAATCACAAAGA
>JAVBOA010000056.1:0-4275 GCA_031551135.1 Eubacteriales bacterium
TCTTTCAGAAGTTGAAAAACTATCGTCGTATTGCCACTCGCTATGATAAACTTGCTTCTGTTTTCGCTGGTTTCGTTTGCCTTGCTTCTATTGGTATTTGTTTAAATTGTACAGTGTAGTGGATTTACAAAACACGCCCTAGTATAAACTTAAATTGCCTATAATTGTGCGCGAATATTTTGTTGGGTTGCTATAATAAAAAAATCCCGTTACCGGGATTTTAGGCTAAATGCTTAAAATTTCTAATTATATCTGCTTCTAAAATCTGTCGGTGTAATACCTGTCAAGTTTTTGAATCTTATTGCAAAATAATGTGAATCCGAGAATCCGACTTCCAGTGCGATATCCAAAATTTTCATATCGGTTGCCGCGAGAAGTGCCTTGCTTTTTTCAATCCTATAGCGAATTATATAAGCCATTAAAGTTTCGCCTTTATGCTTTTTGAAAAACTGACTGACATAACTTGAGTTCATATTAAGCATTTCGGATATTGAGCTGAGGCTCAATTCCAAGTCTTTATAGTTTTCCTCGATATGCAGTAAAATCTGTCTTAAAATAGGATTATATTTATAATAAAGCTTTTTATCGATATATTTGCATAAATTTTGAATCATATCCAAAATCATTTCTTTGAACTGACCGATTTTTTCGAAATTAGAACATTTTTCGATTTGGTCCTCGCTGCCGAAAGCATCACAAATATCGCCGTCCAGCTCGATAACGATATTATACATTTGGCGGATAATATTTAGCAGGCGTGATTTTGCGGTTTTTGCCATGTCTGTGCCTTTTTGTGCCCTAAGATATTCGACAATCTTATTGAAATATAAAACACTGTTTTCATATTGCGATGCGCGCAGATTTTCCAAAAGTTTTTTTTCGTCGGCATAAGGGTAAGGCTCGTTTATGGTTTTATCTGAATTCGTTTTCTTTAGAGTTTCATTTTGACTGAAAAAAATTAAATCCGGTCTGAATATTTTTT
Organism: Eubacteriales bacterium; assembly: GCA_031551135.1. Taxonomy (GTDB): domain Bacteria; phylum Bacillota; class Clostridia; order Lachnospirales; family JAITVM01; genus JAITVM01. The sequence continues at coordinate 983 of JAVBOA010000056.1, forward strand.
CCAATTCTCTTTCTATTTTTTCCGGAGAAGCGGGCTTTAATAAATAGGCATCAACCCCGAAGGAAATAGCTTTTTGAGCGTATTCAAAATAATCATAACCCGAAAGTATAATTATTCGGGTAGAAATAGCCTCGGATTTTAGTTTTTCCAACAATTCAATACCGCTGATTTTAGGCAGGCAAATATCCAAAAGTACAACGCTTGGCTTTTCTTTTTTTATTAACTCCAGGCCGGTTTCGCCGTTTGAGGCTTCCAAAACATTTTCAAAGCCATATTTTATCCAATCCACACAATTTACAATCCCACGTCTTATTTGAGCTTCGTCTTCTATTACAATCGCCTGCATAAAAGCACCTCCGGTCAAAAATTCTTTATTCATATTTGGATTTATCATAAATAACCGGTATTTTTACGGTTACTATAGTATATTTCCATTCTTCGCTCTCAATAGATATGCCGCTTTCATCGCCAAAAATTATTTTAAGTCTGGAATTTACATTATAAAGGCCGTAGCCGCCCTGCTTGGACTCATCTTGAATGAGAAGCTTCTCAATTTTATCTTTGTTTATGCCCTTTCCGTTATCATAAAATTTAATTAATATATAATCGTTATCTCTATAAGCGTTTATCTTTATCTCGCCGCCACATTCTTTGTCACGAAGTCCGTGGTAAATGGCGTTTTCTACAATAGGCTGCATTGTCAGCTTTACGATAAAACAATTTGAGATTTCGGAAGCCATATCCAAGGTACATAAATCGAGATTGGAATACCTTTGTCTTTGAATCTCCAAATAATTCCTGACATGCGAAAATTCATTTTCGAGAGTTATTAAAAGCGAACCATCGCTGAGGCTGATTCTATAATATTGCGAAAGTGCCTCGACAATTGTGCAGATTTCGAAAGCCTCTATAGTTTGGGCGTGCCAATATATATTATCCATAGTATTATATAAAAAATGCGGATTAATTTGGCTTTGCAAGGCCTTAAATTCCTCTATCCTAATTTTTCGCTGTTTTTCTTCGTTTTGCAAAATTAAATCATTCAGATTATCCAACATTTTATTGAAACTATTACCAATGCTGTTTATTTCGTCATTGTATTTTCTTTTAAAGCGGACAGATAAATCACCGGCTTCGACGGTTTCCATGGTGTTTTGCAGGAGATTCAGAGGTTTCATCATATAATATCCCAAAAGCATAGCGAAACATACTGCGAGAATAAGGCAGATAAAAATCAAAGTAAAAATAATTTGCCTCAGCATATTCAGGGACGTAAAGACTTTTGCTTCCGGTATAAGTGCGGAAATATAGCAATCGTATTTGACGGAATAATTTTTTATGTAAATATATTTATTTCCGTGCCTTTGAATCTCCCCGGTATTATTTACCATAAGTCCGATTGTTTCTTCAGCGTTAATCGAATTTTTGTCTTCTTTTCCTTTCGATTCAAAATATATTTCTCCGGAAGTTTTATAGATAATTAAATGGCTTTCGCTAAACAACGGGATATCCGGATAAATATCATTCAGCTTAGATTTGTCTATATTAATAACTAGTAGGCCATTTTTTTCTTGAGTAGCCGTTTTGTTGATAAGTCGTATCAGCGAAAGCTTATCGTATTTGGAATAAATATTTGACCATAAGCTGTAGCCTTTTAAATCCCCGGCAAGCGAATAGTCGTTAGACAGGAAAATTTCGCCGCCGCCCGCCACATTGCGAAAAGTATCGTTATATGCAAGAGTTTTGTGCAGTACAAGATTTTCCGAATTATTATAAATTTGCAATGAGGAAATACTGTTTTGTGAGGACAGAATATAATTTGCCAATCTAATAGCCCGATCTTCATATTGCAGGCTCAAAGGGTTTTTCTCATTATTCAGCAAATATTGCACATTTAAATCCTTGATAACCTCTATGGATAAATTTTCTATTTCATTAAAATATTCTTCCAAGGTTTTGCTTGCGCCCTCAAGCCGAAAAACAGCTTCATTAACCGTATCTTTGCGTATTTGCTCCAAAAGCAGCCTATAGGCGGCAAATCCTAAAATAGAGGTTGGGAGTACGGAAATTATAATAAAAAAGATTATCAGCCTATTTCGCATAGAAAGGTTTCTGAACAATTTATTCACCCGATTTTTGTGTATTTGTTTCATTATAACTTACGTGGTTGATCTGTTCAACAAAAGCATTTTATACTATTTCCATTCTAAAGAATAGAAAAAAGTATTACATTCCGAGCTTGAAGCGTTGCGCGAAACGCTTCGCTGTGAAAATTTTTTTCGACACATCAAAATGTAAATAGTAATAGTTGTGATATCTTCTAAAATAACCGTTAATGGGTTATAATGGGTTGGTGATACTATTTCCTTGAGCGACAAACCGTGTCATCAAATTTGTATATAAAGAGTATATCTGTCTCGTCGTTATGTTGATAGGGGTTTACAGTTTCACCGTATTTGAAAGTTATCTAATGTAGAAAAAATATATAATTACGGAGGAATATAATTTGAAATACGAGGAAGTAGACGAGCATCTTATAAACACGTTCCATGATTTAATCGTTGATGAATTCTCTGAAGGATTACCCTACTGTGTCGCCGATTGTTTTGCGCGCTATCTTCTGGAGGCTTACAAAAGCGATTCAGTTGAGACGCTTATTCTTGCAGGGATGTTTATTGAAGAGCTGTATTCTTATAAGGATGCTATGATTGATAATTTAGCAACAGTAGGATATTTGGAAGCCATTCAGAATGTTTGGGGCAATAATTCAGTGAACCCGGAGGAAATGGTGAAGTTTTTAAGACCCACCTCCAAAAATTGGTGGGCAAGGCTTAATGATTTTTGGAAAGGCGATATACACGCCTTGACGAATAATATCGATTAAAACAATTATTTTTTACGGTTCGAGTTATTTATGATACGGAGAACCGTACCATAAGTGACGGCGAATGACGGTGCTTGACATATTTCGATAGCTTGATTTGTCTATCAAGCAAATCTATTTGATAATTAATGAGAAATAAAGGTTGTGATAGCTTGAGTGATATATACGATAAAATAGCAAGATTATTCAAAAAATATCCTGAGGTGCTGTTTGGTTTTTCAAGTAATTTTTTTAATGATCATCATTCAAAATTTAAAGGGATTTTAGGGCGTGTTTTGTAAATCCACTACACTGTACAATTTAAACAAATACCAATAGAAGCAATGCAAACAAAACCAGCGAAAACAGAAGCAAGTTTATCATAGCGAGTGGCAATACGACGATAGTTTTTCAACTTCTGAAAGAAGCA
>JAVBOA010000054.1:0-6944 GCA_031551135.1 Eubacteriales bacterium
CTGATGAAGTTATCGCTGAATACATCAAAAATCAAGACATAGCAGAAAATATGAAATCCGATAACTTCAACATCGGCGAACTTTAGGCGGCTTCAGCCGCTAATCCGAACCTACCGGCTTCCAGCCGGTAGTGGTTCAGTGTTTCAAAATTTGGTTTCCATTTTGATATTTCGCTATCCAAAAATTTATAGATAATTATGTTAATTGATATTACTAAAAAATATTCTGCAAGAAATGAATAAACGATTATGTCAATCGGAAAATTCGAAGCAATCATATAGATTCTGATTCCCGCAATTATTAGTGCAACAAACGGCATCAGTACCGCGGCGTGTTTCATCTTCATCTTTGCTTGAAACCAGTAAACTATAAAATCGGTTATTTGAATTAAAAAGCCAAAAGATAAAATTAATATACATTTAGAAGTAATAGGATCTTTAACAAAAATAAAATTGAAAAAATTGATAGCAAAAAAACAAATTGACGCACTTACGGCTTTTATAACAAAAGTACTGCCGAGAACGATATTGTCCTTTCCTGTCCTCACCAATTCACGTATCACAATTTCATTTAAACCCATAGTCGCGATAGGCGTGAATAACGAAATCATAGTAAAAGCGAAGTTCAATTTTCCGTTCTGCTCCGGCCCAAGATAATCCGCAAGCCAAATTGAAACGACAATAAGCTGTCCTAATGCATTGACTAATCTATAAAAGAAATTATAAAAAAAGTTTTCCATAAGTCTAAAAAATTTCTCATATTTTTTGAACATCCCAAACTCCTGTATCGTTATAGCGTCCACAAATACTGATGAATTTTGTTTCGTCGCCGAACCCTCGTTTATTTAAAAAATTTCGACCGTGACTTAAGTGCGGATTTAGCAAGTTTTCCGAAACATAACTTAATAAACATAAGCACATCCGGAAGCGAAATAACAAAATAAAATCCAAAAATAATGATATCAATTAAATTTTGGCGCAATATTTTCGTAGTTCCTTTTTCTTTAAATCGGGCAAGCAAACTGCCGCGTTCTGATTTATCAGCTCTGTTTACCGCCATTGTCCAGATTACACAGATATAGTACATAATTTGTTTTCTGATTTCACGTTTATCGTTTTTTGATAAATTTTCGGTCATCTCAATTAAAATATTTATGCCGTCTATCCGGTCAGAAATATTTCGCATAGAATTGCCCGTCATAATTGAATTCGCTCTATACCTTCTGAAAAAAGCTATTTTATGAAAATATTCCACAGATTTGGCGGACAACATACTCTTATAAAAAAAATAAACATCTTCGTCAAATACTTTTTCTATGAAATATAATTCGTTTTCAATTAGAAAATCATGACGGAAAATTTTCATGCAAACTTGCTGAATTTGTCCTTTTGAGCGCTTCAAAAATTCTATTCCGCTGAATATTCCTTCATCATCTTTGGATAGAGCAAAATATGGATTCGGAGAAAACTCGATTTTATCGCCATAATCATAAAACGCTTTTCCATTAAAAATCAAAATATCACTGCCGGAGGCTTCAATTTTTTCGCTTGCTTCTTGAAGTATTTCTTTATCATAATAATCATCTGAATCAAGGAAGATTATATATTTTCCGGAAGCAGCTCTGAGACCCGTGTTTCTGGCACCGCCACCGCCTTTGTTTTCTTGGTCGATAATTTTAAAGCGGAAATCATTTTCGGCAAATTCATCGGCGATATTTCGGGAATTATCCGTAGAGCCGTCATTTACGACGATTATTTCTATATCTGCCAAAGTTTGCGATTTTAGCGATTCAAGACATTCTTATAAATAATTTTCAACATTGTAAATCGGAACAATAATGCTGATTTTGGGATTCGTCATAAATTCCTCCCGCTACTTAGCGTATCTAATCTTTTCCTGAACAGGCTCAGGGACTTCATCAGATTCCATTTTACGTACACGGTATTGCACGTCTTCCAACAGTTTTCGGTTTCCGGCGATAATATCGGACAAAAGCCCGGTTATTATAAATTGCACGCCGGAAATTATCAAAACGCCCGAAAGTATTAATGATTGAATATGGCCGGCACCGCCGTAAGAAAGATAGACGTATAAAAACCTAATAACAAACGCAAGACCAACAATTATCAATGTAAATCCGATTGAAAGAAAAAACTCCAAAGGATTGTACATCATAAGCGAACGAATTATAACGGTTGCCGAACGTTTTATATAAGACCACATGCTTTTAAATAAGCGGGATTTTCTGCTTTCGGGGTTGGTTCTTATAGGTACGGACATAATCGCGGCTTTATTTCTGCCGGCTTGGATTATTGTCTCCAAAGTATAAGTATAATCGTTTGTTACATTTAGCCTAAGGGCTGCTTCACGAGAATACGCACGAAAACCGCTTGGAGCATCAGGAATATTGGTTTTGGAGGCTTTACGCACCACCAAAGAACCAAAATGCTGAAATTTTTTCTTCAAAAAGGAAAAATGTTCAATATCATCAATCGGTCGTTCTCCGATAACTATATCTGCTTTTCCCTCGATAATCGGGCGGACTAAATTTTCGATATCTTCGCCTTTATATTGATTATCCGCGTCCGTGTTTACGATTATGTCTGCGCCGAGGCGCAAGCAAGCATCAATTCCGGCCATAAAACCGCGCGCCAGACCTTTATTATTTTTAAAAGAAACTACATGATGAAATCCAAGCTCTTTAGCGACTTTTACGGTATTATCGGAGCTTCCGTCATTTATTATTAAATATTCGATTGTATTAATGCCCGAAATTTTTTTCGGAAGGTCAAAAAAAGTCTGACTCAAAGTCTCTTCTTCGTTGTAGCATGGTATTTGTATAATCAGCTTCATTTTTTACTCCTTCTTTAATTAATACTATTTTCATTTTGATAAGTAGAAAAAAATTTTTCACAGCGGAGCGTTTCGCACAATGTTTCTAGCGCGAAATGCAATATTTTTTTCTATCCTTAATATTGAAAATAGTATGAAATATTTATTCTGCGGTTATTTCGATAGATTTCAAACTAAGGAAAGTACCTTTATTTACAGCAATATTTGCATAAAAACCATATATTGTTTCTTTTACAGGCATGTCTATTTCCAAAGATGACTTGCCGTCTGTGAAATTTTCTTTATAAATTTTCGAATCTAACAAAACGTTTTCTGAATCTGTGTCAAGAATTTGAATTGCTCCGACTAAATCTTCTTCACTAGACTCCAGCTCGAAATTATATTTTATTTTATAATCGCCGGGCGTTATTATAAACGGAAATTCTCTTGTCAATTGCGAAAAATCGCCCATAGATTTAACGCCGCCGTCTGCTAATTCACTGTATTTATCAAAAAAAGGTATTTCTTTGCCCGTAATTTTGAAAGTCCGATTCTCATCATGGGATGATTTCTTTGATAAAAAGAAAGTCCCCTCAATAAAGGCATCCAAATTATAATTTTTCAAAATCTCAGGACTGATTTGCTCGGTCACCAAATAATAATCTCCGTCTTTGTTTTGCCATTCTTCGGGAGTGTAGTAATTTATGGATTTATCAAAAAGCTCAAATTGCAAAAATGCGGCTATCGTACTTGATTTATATCCAACATAATTTATTTCGCTGTAATTTTTAGCTTTTAATATTCTTGCCTGCTCCATAGTTCTTAAATCAGCGCCTCCGCTTAAAGAAATATGGTCAAAATAAAATGAACTAAACGCCGTCACAATAAAGAAAATAAATACAAAAAGCAGATATGAATATTTAGTTATTTTGCCTTTATACATATACAATAAGGGAATCAAAATTCCCAAAATTGCGGCGGTGACAGCGGCGATATAAAAATTAGGCCTTAAATCAAAAATAAAAGTACAAATTCCCGGAGAATTAAAAATGGAGTATAGGTTCAATTCCGGATGTCCGGCGGCAAATTGAGTATAATAAACCGCCATTACGCCTATACATATAACAAATATTCCGGTCAATTTTGAAATAAATTTTTTATCGCAGCTTGGAATTTGCAATAGGGCATAAAGTAAAATCGGTCCGATTGTAATTTCAATATATCTTCCATAAACGAGATTATCCAGCCTTACCGGAGTAATCATAAAAATTGCGGAAATTCCGAGTATAGAAAGAAAAGCAAGCAATAAAAATAATTTATAAATCTCGGCGGTTTCTTTTTTGATATTCTTCAAAATAAAGAAAGAATCACGAGCTAGAAAAAACAGCCCGAAAAAGCCGATTAAAACGCTTGAACAGCCAAAATAAAATAATTGGCCAAAAGATACACGGAACAATGAACCAATTCCGTCAACGCTTAATAAACGCTGAAATCGCAGAGACTGATCCTGCATATTGTTTATGCTGAAATGCGCTCCGCCTAGCCAAAGGTTTTCCAAAAGCCAAGACTTTATATTTTCGTGCAGGAGAGCTAAAACAAAAATCATCAAAAACGAATATATTATATCAATCAATTCAGCTTTTTTCTGGATATATAAAATTATAAAAATAATCGCGCCGGCGATTAAAATTCCGATTGCACGCTGATGGCATAATGCGTTCTTAATACATTTGCGGGATATAGAGTTACGACAAAACAAATCAACATTAATTGAATTTCAGATAATTCACTTTTGAGTTTTTTCGCAAATTCCAAAGATATTATGAAAATAAAACAAAGAAAAATTGAATCTAAAACAATTATGCCTTGGTACAATAATTGCGGATTTCTTAATATACAGACAAGTGGATAAATAATTATCGAATATCCATAGGAATAATATCCGCTCATTCTCAGAAGACTGCGCCAATCCAAGCCGGTAAAATAAGCCGCCACAGAAAGAGGAGACATTTCGTCTGTGCCCAAGCGTATCATGACCATTTTATCCAGAAAAGAAATTCCGAATAAAAATATTATTAGGATAAATGCAGTTTTTATTAATTTTGTTTTTTTGTCAATCATTTAAAAAATCTCCTAAATATTCTTTTGTCATATTTCTATTTATCTCTATATCGACAAAAAAACCGAATTTAATCATATATACTGACGAACGATTAAATTTTTACATCTTTATTTTATAGAATAAAAAACCCCGCATTTTTTGCGGGATAAAATAATATCTTCCATTATAAATATAAAATAATTGATTCAAAAAATCATTCAATGCCGTAAACAATGGGCGCATACTTATTTATAAAATCAAAATTCTGCTCCATATCTTGGTTTATAGACCAGCCCATTATGCCGCGCGTTTTCTTTCCTTCGCTTGCCAGACGCTCCAGTGCATATTTCACATCATTAGGGTCTTCGACAAAACCGTTGAAAGCGGCATCACGTGAAACCGGAATCCCAAACGCAAGTTTATTAGGGGGTATACTGATAAAACCTTGAGTTCCGTTTATAAGGGCATCGGTCAGATAGTATAAAAACAAAGATTTTTTTTCATCGTTATCTTGCGAAATAAAGCCGACATCGGTCCAAATGCCGTCGCCGTCCTGATTGTAATACTGTGGAAAAATAAAATCAAATTCTCCTTCTAGTGCATTTAGATAAGGAATATATGGCGCATTTCCGTTTCTCAATGTTGGAAATTCCGGAGCCATAGCTATTATGAAATTTTTCCCCCGCTCTCGGTAATATTGTTTTACTTCCTTTAAAACTTCCGGAATAACTTCCTGATTATCGCCGGCAGTCATCGAGTCTGATTCTAAATCCAAAATCACGCCGTCAAAACCATATTTGTCAAGCGAATATATCAAATCAGATTTAAATTGCTCTTTATCTTCATTATTAATGGAAATATAAGTGTCTGACCCGCCTATCGTCATCAAAGCCATTCTGCCTTCGTTTTTCAAGGTCTTTATTCCGTTCATGGTGTCCTCTTCGGACAAATATCCCGGGGATAAATTCGGTTCGCCATATTCCTTCGGAGAGAAAACAATGCCGATAATATTATATTCCCTTGGGATAAGAGGAAATTCACCGCCCGGCCTCCATTCTGTCAAAAATCCGAGTATAACATTTTTATCCGTATCAAAATTATTATTTGAACTCAAATTATTTTCAACCCTGTTTATCGTAATATTATTTATATTTTCAGTTTTCTTCGCTGAATTTTGAGTATTAAGAAGGCTCAATAAAAACAAATACAAATAATTCATGGACATACCTCACAACTCATTTTATTATATAATATACATTTAAATTTATTATGTTCAATTAAGTCCTTTATTTGGAAATAAAAATTTGTGCAAAAATATGTTGACATATATCTAAAACGGTGATAATATAATTGAGCTTCGGCAAACGGAAAAGCCACTCGAAAAGCTAGAAAAAAGTTTTAAAAAAAGTGGTTGACAGCTAAAAAAGAATGTGTTAATATAAGTTCCGTTGCATGAGCAACTTAAGCCTGAACATTGAAAATTAAATAGATAAAAGAAAAAAACCAACCTAAAAATTCTTTTGTGGAAAGTCTCGAAAGAGACTAAAATAAAAAGAGAAGAAATAAAAAGCCAGTAAAATTTTTGATAACCAAAAATCATACTAGGCAAAGACAAACAGATTGAGTTTGATCAAGAAATTGATTAAATGAGATCACAAATTTTATTTGAGAGTTTGATCTTGGCTCAGGATGAACGCTGGCGGCGTGCCTAACACATGCAAGTCGAGCGGAGATTATAAGGGTGCTTGCACCCAAGTAATCTTAGCGGCGGACGGGTGAGTAACGCGTGGGTAACCTGCCTTTTACACAGGGATAACAATGAGAAATCATTGCTAATACCGGATAAGCTTCCGCTGCCGCATGGCAGAGAAAGAAAAGATTTATCGGTAAAAGAGGGGCCCGCGGCTGATTAGCTAGTTGGTGAGGTAAAAGCTCACCAAGGCGACGATCAGTAGCCGACCTGAGAGGGTGATCGGCCACATTGGGACTGAGACACGGCCCAAACTCCTAC
>JAVBOA010000032.1:0-26431 GCA_031551135.1 Eubacteriales bacterium
CAAGGATAAAAGCTCAATCTCTGGTAGATAAAGATGAAAAAGAACTTACCAGCATAAAAATTAAGCAACCGAAATTCCAGAATATTATTCAATCCAATTTAAGCGATGACCTCAAATAGTATTGTATTACACCGGCTAAAATTTGCCGGTGTAATATTTTAAAATTATATGTTTATTTTTTGAAATTTTGTAATTTAACAGCATCTGTCAAGTTTTTAAAATACCATTCAAAAATTTTTTCACCTTCGGAGTTAGAACTTAAATAAATATACCAAAACCAATTTTTAATGCAGGTTCAAGGATAGATTAAACGCATGGAAATGAGTGATATAAATGCCGATTTCAAAGAGAAAGATTATCATGATTATAATTCTATTGGTCACACCGATTATAATATATTTAATTAATATACAAAGAACAAAGTATTATAAAGAAAGTTTTTCAGATAAATATATGGTGAAAGAATATATGTTTGAGGAAATAATTAATCATAAGGATTATGTTGATGAGTTTCATAGGAATGTTGAATATGGAGATTTGCTAACCAATAGTTTGATACCCGATAAAAAAAATCTTGTAAGAATAAAAAATTATACTAAAAAAAATGAAGACGGAACAATCTATACTATTGAAGTAAAATCTACTGAAGATGAAAAAACTGAGACAGACAAAAGCATTCCAAATGATGATTTAATACTCTTTAACGCCATAATTGGAAAATCAACTGTCACAACGGATACAATAGGTATATTTAGGGTTGTATATATATTTGACAATAAAATCAAAGAATGGAAACCTTGTTTTTGTACCTATGGTATTGAAAACTATATAAACTTTATGGTTGATTATTTCGATAAAACACCTTATATTAAGATGATGAGTGATTCCGTTTTTATCAGTTCATTAAATTACCCATACAATGCATTAAACTACCCATACAATGAAATCGAAGGTGTCAATATCAAACCCACTGACGAAGAAAAATCGTTGGCAAAGAAAGCATATCTAAAAAGCGGTGGAAATAAAACATATTTTGATGTAATGGAAAGGGAACGCAGGGAAGGCAAAGAATTTTCAACTTTATCAAGGATAAAGGCTCAAACTCTGGTAGATAAAGATGAAAAAGAACTTACCAGCATAAAAATTAAGCAACCGAAATTCCAGAATATTATTCAATCCAATTTAAGCGATGACCTCAAATAGTATTGTATTACACCGGTTAAAAAAACCGGTGTAATATTTAGCACTTTATGTATCTTTTCAAATATATACAATTTTTCTATATCCGATAAATAAAATTATAGCAATTATGGCGAAGATTTATATTTCTAATCTCTCATTTATTACTTTGTCATAATTTCAAAATACCAAACAAAATTTCTCTCGATTCCGGCATTAATAATGCAATCAATCCGGCACAAGCCAAAATAATCAATCCCAGATACAATATCGCTTCTAAAATCTTGCCGGAAAGTTTCAGAATACAGATGACAAATAGCTTTAAGCCGCTCAATTCTAATACCTTTGAATCGGATATTTCGTAGCCTCTAAAAATATTAAGATTCCTGATTCTCGATTTAATGAAATCTTCCTCATATTTTTTATATAAGCCGGTTTTCAGCTTCATTTGAAAAACCTCCTGGAGCGCTCTTTTTTCTTTGGCTCATTGTATTGTCCAAGTCGGTTTTTAGAAACATATTCGCTTAATAAATCAAAACACAAAGCATCGTTTGGATTCTCTGTTTCAGAATATAGAAATGGGGTATAATGCGAAAAATATGTATTATTCTTGAATTTTCGCATAAGTTTTCGAATATTTTCCTGTTCATTTTCAGGTATAAAACTAAAGATGAACTTTAAATTTTTATCGGAGCCGGCAGATTTAAAAACATTATCAATATTTGAGATTTCCCATGCCTTTGCTCCACACACTATTATTTTTTCATCAAACATAACAAATGCCTCATAATTCATATTTTCATAAACGCCGCAATCCATAACAAAGAAATCATAATCCAACGAAAGTATATAAGAAAGATCATTTTTATAATAAAGATGAGCATTTGGAGATTCAATAAGCCCGATATTTTTATTGCTTTTTATATCGTAGAAATCAAGGATTTTTTCGATATGCCGATTTTTATTGGCTTCCACATAACACGCCCGGCATCCGTTTCTATTTAGGAAACTTGTTATAAGAAGTGATTGTGTAGTAGTTCCGATCCGATTTTGTGTACCGCATACAGCAATTTTTATTTTCTGATTTTTTAGGTTTTCAATATCTATGTTCCCTTCAAAAGAACTTTGTAAAATATTTTCGTCGCCGTTATTTATTTTTTTGTCCATAAAACTTTCTTTGCGTTTATCGGGATTCTCGTCAATATAGCTTTCTATTTTTTTATTAATTTCAAGACTATCGACTCCGTTACCTGTTATTATTTCACGCACTCCACTTTTTGATAATTCAATGATCAGCTCATCACTCGGCGAGTAATCTAAAGCTACCACTACAATTTTTGCAGTGTAAATTATTCTAAACGCGTTTATTGCTTCAATTATCTCAGTATCATTGTTTTTCGCCGCAGACAAGTCAAATGCCAAAATTGTTATATGGCTGAAATTATTCATTTCGCTTAAAACGAATTTTTTAATGTCTGTAGGCTTTATTATTTTTTGGATTACGATTTGCTTTTCGTCGCAAACATCATCAAGCAGCCTGCTGTTTTTTTCAGAAGAAATATAAATAAGCAAAGCTCCATACCTCCCTATTGAACACGTTCATAAATTGGGTTTGTAATAGGTCTTTCTATTTTAATTTTTTGCGGAGGATTCGTTATATAAAGATACAAAATCAAAATTATTAAAACCAAATTAAAAAATAGCTCAAAAATTTCTTTTTTAATTTTAATCACTTCCCCGTAATTTCTCAAAACTCCACATACCTTTGCTTTCATTGATAATCAAAGAAATATCCCATTCCAGACTGCTCAATTTTGTACTGTTCGGGTCATTTACGATGATTTTTCCGTTTTCATTTATTCCGGTTAAAACAATAAAATGCCCGGAACTGGTAAAGTGTCCGGGCTTCATGCTTGATATTATCGGATTTCCGTTTTTTAAGCTGCTTATAATATTTTCCGCGCTGCGTGAAATTTCTGTCCCTTTTAAACCAAAATTAATTGCTCCTGATGTAAACAATCCCCAACTTGTGCCGACTCCGTCTATTCTATATCCATTTGCAGCAGAATAATCGGCGACAATTTTTGGATTTATGTTTGTATCGCCGGTTAAGCCCACAATTACCATTGCCAGACTCGTCGGTCCGCATCCGCCAATTCCTATCGTGCTGTTTCCATACGGGCATAAATTCCAGCGTTTATCCCATTGAATAAACAACGGGATTTCATTTTGAATATAATCGCCGGAAATATCTATTAACATACCCTCTCCGTAATAGCCGTATTTTACTTGGAAATCCGAAACCATTTCTGTATGCTTAGCTCCGCCGTCGCCGAAAATTGATGCGAATACTTCAAGCGGATTCGTAATAAAATATATAGGAAATGCAATCAGTGAAATAAATAAAACAACGGTAACAATAAGAACATTTATTAATTTTTCTCGACTTTCTTCATCAAATAAAAGTTTTAATAATATCTGCAAAACTATTTTTACATTCAAATTAACGCCCCCCGGCAGTTCCGATATATTCAAATTCATATTCCGGAATTTCAAATATTACATGCGCTCGTTTCGAGCCGACTAAAAACAGGCCGTGCCCTCTCTTTCTCGCAAAAAGCAAATCCTGTTCAGCTTCGGTCAAGCTAAGCAGTTCAGCAGTTTCCTTTAAATTACGGCCATCGGTACCCATCAGAACTTTAAAGCAAGAAGAATCCAGCAAAGCCTGTCCGTATGTTTTAATTTCAGGCGCAATAAAATCTACAACGCTATGCGAAACAATTGCAATCCCTGCTTCATATTTTCTTGCACGTTTCACTGCATTTCGGAGAAAAACAAGGCTCTGCGGAACTTGCGGATCAATTAAAAGATATCCCTCATCACAGATCAGCAAAGTTTTTTCATTCCTATTAAAAGACATCTGTTCCCAGCACCAAGTCAGGACATTGAAATATTGAGTTTTTTTAATTGTCTCAGAAGCATTTTGCAAATCATGAGTATCCAAAACAACGATTCGGCTTTGATACTCAATGCTCGTATGACCGTTCCATAAAAATCTATCCGAACCGATTGCAATATCTCTAAAGAGACTTGCCAATAATTCATAATTATTTTCTTCTGATTGACGCAAAGCTTTTTCTTTCGCCTTAGATTTTTTAAGCAATAGTTTATATAAATCCGCAAAGACCGGAAAATTCGAATTTTTCAGCTTTGAAGTATCTGTATCCCATAAGATTCCAAAGTTTTTATATAGCTCTTCGAGAGTTTCTTTTAACAAAGCTTTTTGTATATCATTTAGGCTCGGCAGATACAAACTAAAGAAAATATCAAGTGTTTTCATATGTAACGCCATATCTCCCATACCGTTTTCTTTTTCAAAAAGCTTTTCGTTCTCGTCCTCTTCATCATTTGGAACGGGTCTTATTTGAAGCGGATTAATCATTCCGTTACTGCTGCCACCGACATTTATCCAATCTCCATTTAGCTTTTTGCAGAGTTCTTTCAGCTCGCGCTCGGGATCGATTGCCAGAATTTTAGTGCCTTTCATATACTCAGAAAGTATTAAATGTTTAACAACCGTCGACTTGCCTATGCCCGGCACGCCCATAATTACCCAATTCGTGTTTGTTCTGTCACCGCCGCGAAGCCATGAATCGATTATGACAAGTCCGCCGTTTGAATCCTTGGCAAAATAAAAACCCTCGCCATCATTATATCCGGAAGATGAAAACGGAAAGCCTCCGGTGAATGTTGACAAGGGTACTATTCTTTTTATTATGTTACTTATTTTCTCATCTGTCGGATAATATGGCGAAATTGTTCTAAAGGCTTGTTTTTGAAGATTTGCCATTCCACGAATTTTACACCTTAAAGCCGCGATAACACTTTCCGATTTTCTGCAAATTTTCTGAAACAGCGCTTTATCAGACGATAAAGGCATGATTAAAGAGACAAGCTGTCCTACAGACTCTCCGTTCTGATCAATCTGCTTCATGATGCGTTCACCGTCTTCTGCACCTTTCTCCGCTCTTTGGCGAGTCAGAGGATCAGATGTACTTTCAGCAATGCCGCGATTTTGCGTAACATTTCGTGATATTGCTTCGATTAATTCCGTACTGTCTATCGGTTCAAACGCAAAGCAAATTACAGTTCCCGGGATATTAGAAATCTTGGCAAGCCACCCGAGTTCAACAGTAGTCGGATATTTTATAATGCCATAAATTTTTGCATGATTTTCACCGATTTCCAAGCTGTTGGAGCGAAATTCAATGCCGTTTATGGGCGTTATAATATTTGAAAGTGCAGGATTAAATACAATTTTATCAGCTTCTTTTTTTCTCATAATTCACCTCGCACCGTTTAAAATCGGTATACTTGCGTAACTGCTGCTGTCTTCCAAATGAGCATAAGCCGGATTTGCAAATAAATTACAGAGTTTAATAATCATACCTTGGTCTGCAATTTCTGTTCGGATACCTGCGTTTTCAAATTTACCGGCAAACTCAGCTGCACGTTTTAATAATTCTCTTTCGCTTCCGTCGATAAATTTTTCCCAAATAATTATATAAAACAATCTTTCGCTGACTTCTCCGTCCATCGCAAAATTGTTCATAGTAATAATTGCATTTTTTAATAAATCCTTTTGAACCGGATCAGTTGAAACTGAATAAGCATCGCTTAATTCGTAAACAAGCCTGCTTATGTCAACCGGACGGCTGATTATAAAGAGCTTAAACGGTTTTCGTTCATTTGATAATTCCGCCGCCAATAAACGATTCAATTTTATTTTTTCCTGTTCAGATAATAAATCTATATTTATCGGCGAAAGCTTTATATAAGCAAAAATTAAATTGTCCTTCGAATAAAGTATATTTCCTTTAATATCTTTTACATTTAAAAAATCATTTGCCGTAATTTCTTTTGAAGTAAACCCTTTATTCTTCTTTTTTGATTTGAATATCAAAGCCATTCCTCCTTGTAGCCGTAAATATATTTCTTCTGCGAAAATAAAAATTTAAAAAAATTCAATATAAAACCCATAATCGACTGATTATTTCGGTCTTTTATAATTACAGTAATCGTTAGCGCAACCATTATCAGCGCAAAAAGCACAGCTAATGTTGTGTTTTCTGTACGATTATAAATAATAATGGCTATTAACGAGCTGATTACTGCCGAAATTAAAGTTATAATCAATTCAAAAGTTCCGTAACCCTCAAAAAATTCGAGGCGGGTTTTGATATTCGACGGTATATATAAAACTTCCATCTTATCCTCCTAACCAAAATACCCGATTATTAAATCTTTTATCTGAAAAATAGATTCAACAAAAACATATATCGAAAGAATATTTTTAATTCTTTTTTTATATTGCTTGCTGTCATCCTCGTTAATAGCGATATGAATACAGCAATATATTATTCGAAAAATCACCCCAAGCCGGATAAGATTAATAAGCACGCTTGATAATTCATTTATAATACTCAAATTTTCTCTCCTATTTTAATTTCCCAATTGCATGTTTAATCATTCCGAAGGTTCTCGCTGTATGATAAATGCCTCCCATGCCACTACCTCCCGTAACAAGCATAAATTCCTGAATAAATTTCGGAGTTCTAAGAGACAGCATCATTGCAGCAATGCCCCAAAATACATGAGTATTTATCATTAAGCCGATAGCCAGTTTACATAAAAATATTTGCACGATAATCGTTACAGCTGATTGAAAAAACTTTTTCATATAACTTCCGAATACGCCTTTATCACTGTCCAAAAGTCCGATTGCGGCTATCGGCAGGGCAATTTTCAAAATTAACATTTCCATTCCACGTTGCAAAAATTGAATATACAAAAAGAAAAAGCAGATAAAGAAAATTAGTGATAAAATCGCCGTGAAAATACCAAGCGAAGCCACGCCGTTAATAATAATGCTCCAATCATAATTTAAATCATTTCCGAGCGCAGAAAGGACATCATTTATAAAATCGCTTACTGACGATGCAATCCAACCATATAATGTTTTCGAACTCAGCGCCACTACGGTTGCACGAAGAAAATTTGTAAGCAGTGAAATCGGTTCTATATCAGGTTCTCCGTCCAGCCACAAAACATAAAAATCAAAGCATTTTTTCAGGAATTTAAGAACTATCAATGAAATCCCGAAATTAAATGCAAGATTGAAAATGCTTTCAAATCCACTGCTTCCTAAAATAGTGTCCATATACTGCTCTGCATAAAGCGTTATCGGTATAATGCTTTCGAGTATATTATCAAGATAAACAAGCGCCGAGGTCAGAATTGCCGAAATTAGGGCTATAAGTATTACATCCATTTTCGTCTCCTCTCAAAGCGCATAGTTTTCTATGCGCCATTTTCAGTATAATTATTTGTAATATCCCAAGACCAAATTTACCACTACACTTGCCAATACAGCGAATACACAAGAAACAATAGCCACAATTACGCGGTCGTTCCAGCGTTTATGATCATGTTCCTCAGACATTCCTTTTCTTATAAAAAAGTAAATCACGACTAAAATCGTGATAATCGGTGCTACTATTAACGCCCATGTTGTTGCATCGCCTATTAGTTTTTCTGTTCCTTTTGCAAGTTTGCTTGAGCCAATCTCGCCTGCCAAAACTGTTTGCATATTTAAAATCACACCAAGAATAAAAGCAAACAAAAATCTAAATTTATTCCTCATCAAATTCTCCTTCCGTTTCACTGTTATAATATTCATTTATTGCGCCATTATATAAATTCCAAATCCCCCATAAATTGATTTTTATATCATTATTTCGCTCCGGTCGGCGTTTTTCGCGCTCAATCCTGACCCGAAGATTAAACTCCGGCGAACCGAGACCATACATTTGATTAAAATAATATTCAGAAATATCCGGCGCGTTTAGAATTGCCGGTTTTGCATTCGTCGTTACAAGTGAATATGGCCTTGCTATCATTTTCACCTCCTCTGATGTCAAAAGAGGGCGGGCGGTGAGATTAAAACTTGCCGAAATGCTGCCGTTTTGTCCGCTAGTATATGAGCTTGACATACTGTTTGTTGAAACCGTGTAGTTACCAAGTTTTTTGCTTATCTCTTCTAAAGTTTCAAGATCATCTGATTTTAAATAAATCCAACACTGGCAGTTGGCTTTTATTGTTTTGGGAATATGTTCGCCGTATTTTTCTGATAATTGAGCAAAGCTTTGCAGGAATAAATTAAAGCGAATGCCTCTGCCGCCTCCGACTGTTAATTTTGAGCCAAATGCCGGAATTACTGCGAAGTTGCCGAATTCGTCAACATTGAAGTTGACCCGTCTTTTGAGCCTTCCGCCGTTTTTATCTGCAATTTGAACAAGCGATTCATAATGTTGTGAAATAAAAAGCGATGCCAAAGTATAATAAGTTTCCTTTTCATCCGGAAGTATTATAAAAATAGCCCGCTTATTTATTCCGGTTTTGTTTTTATCGAAATCAGTCTTGCAGGTCATCGAATAGATTAACGGATTTGTAAAAAGCCTCAAAGTCGTCAGCGCGGCTGTGAAAAAGCTTCCGCGCGTGCGGCTTGGCGCTACTTCTGATATTCCGAGAAGGGCTCGCGCCGGATGGTCTGCATCAAGTTTCTTCATATATTTATTAAGCGGCACATTATCTTTTTGAGGCTTGCACATTTCGGAAATAAAATAATAAACATTACTCATATTTTGAAATTCCGGCTTGTTTTTGTTATCAACAACAACGCAGAGTATTGAGGCGGCGATTATACTTGCTTCGCCGTCTGTCCAAATACGTTCGCCTTTGCTTTCGCCGACAAGTGAGGTCGTTATATCCCAGGCCGCATCAATCGCCTTTGGCATATCGTTATCATTAACAGCATCTATAACGTTTTGCAAAAAGTTATACCTTGTACTTTTAAGCGGATTTTTAAAATCAATTGTTATCACTTCGTATCCAAGCCGTTCAAGAAACGGATAAGTGTATTGAAACAGCTCTGATTTCGGATCTGAATTTATCATTGATTCACCGGCTAGAGCTTGTAAAGCGATAGACTGCAAAACTACTGTTCGGGTTTTACCGCTTCTTGTTGCACCAATACAAAGGCTGTGTATATCGTCATCAACAAAATAAATATGCTCCCGTTTGCCTTTCTTTGACACGCCTAAAATAATTCCCCCTTTTGGATTTTCTGTTTTTTTAGGGCATAGATATTTTGGAATTTTTAAAATAAATTTCTGATTAATTTTCAAAGAACTGAAATATTTTTTGATTTCATCAGTAATACCTCTACGTGATTTTTCCTCTTTGGAAAACGGAAGGTCAGAATACCCATTGTCAATTAAATCCTGTATACGAAAATCATTTTTGGGGTCGATAACATAAGTTTTAAATGTTTTGCCGAATTGAGATTTTTCAAGCCATTCCGCCGAGCCGTGTTGCTTTTGACCGGCTGAAACCGGAATTTTTATATCTTTTGTTATTTTACGCATCGCACTTTCATAATTCATTCGATTTTGTTTTGACATTAAAATCATTATCATCAAAATTATAAATAGTAAAAAGAAACATAAAAAAAGCATAAACGGCTTTTGATTGCCAAATATGCTTTGAAGAACTAACCCAATTTTAAATTTTTCAAGTTTTATATCTTCTCTCTTTAAAAACAAGTCTAAAAAATACGAAATATAAGAGCTTAAAAAGAATCCGATAATCGAAAAAATAACGGCTACAATTATTTTAAGTTTTGTTTGTTTTTTCAAGAATTTATCCCTCCCAATCATAACTGCGGTGCTCCATTTTTATAGCGAGTTCTTTTTTCGCCGCTTTGGAAAGCTCACCTGATTTCGCTCGTATTAATTTAGCCTGCTTATGGTCGTTATTTCGAGTAATTAAATCCATTGTTTCGAGAACCAAAGATTTGGCTAAATTTATTTTCATTTGCCTGATGTATTCAGCATCACGTTCTTTTTTTATAATCTCCGACTCCATAGCATTTATTTCTTTTATAGCTTTTAAGATTTGATTGCCGATTTGTTTTTCTAATTCCTGAGCGGCTTTTTCTTCTGATATTCTAAGATTTTCCGGATTCGACGAATATATTTTTGCAATTTCTTTACAAGATTCGATATAAGAATAATAGGCTGACGAATAAGCTTTGTTTACATGGATTATCTTTTCTGTCAAAGAATCAAGAGCTTTTTTTAATTCTTCATCTCTCGAAATCCTCTCATAAGTCAAACGGCCCGATTTTGGTAATATGTTTTTTAACGAAAATAAATCTTCGGCTATTGAAAATAATTTCTCATCACTAAATTTATTATATAATATTTTGCTGTCGGCAAGATCCGGAGAAATGGCGGATAGTTTTGTTTTAAGGCGCTTCCATTCCTCAGACGGCATATCCGATAAACTTTCTTCAAAAGATTCAAAAAAATCATTTAGCCCGGATTTTAAATCTTTTTTAGCTTTATCTTTTTTTGAAAATAAAATCTCAAAGCGATCCTTACAAATATCTTTAAGCAATTTATTACGAATCTTCTTTTTTACGCGCCAATTTACATATGGCGATTTCACACCTTGATTTTTATCCCAAATGAGAACATGAACATGTGGATGTCCGGATTCCAGATGAAATGCGGCAACCCATTGAACATTTTCAGATTTTATACCAATCTCATCTGTGATTAAATTTATTTTGCATTTTAAATACTCTTCCCATTTTTCTTTTTTATCAAAGCCGAGTGAAATTGCATCTTCTTCGCGTAGTGAAATAATATTTCTATAAAAATTTGTTTTCTTTTGCGTTTCTTTACGGACAAGTTTTTCTATTTGCAAAATATTTTCAATCCGTTCATTAAATCCATCAACTTTGCCGAACAAACCGTGTTTCATGCCAATATTCCGAACGACTCCGGGCCGAGTCGCTATATAATGAACATGTGCCGCGTTGCCTGCCGGAGACTTTACCTCATTGTTCATTATATAGTTTACTGCCGAATTAAAATCTGACATCTATTCGAAATCACTTCTGTTCAAATATTCTTCAATTTCCGAGTCTTTAATTCTAAAATAGGCAACGCCGAGTTTTTTTGATTCATCTAACGATTTTTTAAAATCCCTTTGCCTAGACGGGTGAACAAATTCTGTCAAAGCTTCGGCATTTAAAAAATATCCTGCCGCCGAAACAATCCCGGATTTAACACAGATTTTGACAATGCGTTCAATATTTGGGCTAATGATTGAATATAATTCCTCCCGAATTTGTTTTCTGATAAAATCAATATCTTCTTTATTAGCCTGCACATTCAGGCCTTTTTCAATAAAAATCCGCATATTTTCAGCCATTGCTTTTTTGTTTTTAGAAGATAATTTTTGTAGTGATTCATAAACTTCCATAGGAAGCCGTACCGTGACTTGCATAGTTCTTTCGATAATTTTCCTCTCCTTTTCAAAAATAAAAAAAGCCGTCGATCCCAATAAAATCATGGCTTGCAAGACTTTTGCTATTGATGAGCATACAGTATTTATACAAGAAGTCAGTTTAATGTCACAAAATATTAGTAGAAGTCACGTTGAAAGCTTTGCTTTCAAGCCAAAATGACGCTGACGAAAGTCAGCTCTTCCTGCATTTAGGATTCCCAAAGCCTCTAATGCCCTGCAAAAAGACATATAAATTCAGAAATAAAAATCTTAAAATGCTATATCCAGCGATTCATCTTCGTTTATATTTTCGATATTGTCATTAAAATCGACCATAGCGCATAAATCATTATTGAAATCTTTCAAAATTGGTATATGGTTTTTGCATTTAAAGCCTAAGTTTGAATATTTTTCAATATATTTATCGGCAGCGCATTGGCCGTGATTTTCTGCACTATTGATATCATTATCAAGGCAAAATACAATGCTTTTTATATTCGACTCTCTTTTTAAAAAACTTTCAAGTGCAGTATCGCTAAGTCCTCCGAGCGAAATATAATTGTACTGCTTGAAGTCCAGCTTTTTAAGTTCAAGAATGGACATATAGCTCATTAAATCTATCGGGGATTCGAATACAAAGACTCGATTGGAAGCCTTATTATTCATTAAGCTTAAACTGTATTTTTTATCCGAAAAATCTACATCTCCTCGAAACGGCTGTTTTTTGTCTAACGTAAGAGTACCGCGCATCGAAGCAAATTTCGGTTCATTTTTTTCATTTCGCCCGACAAACACACAATTATGATATTTAGCACTTTCATAAAGATATTTATTTTTTATAAAGAAATTTATTACATGCGGATGGATTTTTCTTGTTTTATTCAAATATGAAAAAACTCTTTTATTATCGCCGTTTGCTTCCGGCAATTTAAATTCACTTTTTTTAAAGACCGTAATATTTTCTTTATTATTTGCCGAAATTCCTTCATCACAAAGCGCAAGAACCGATTCAACAATAGATTTGTTTTCATAATTCATAAGAAACTGTAAAGCAGTGCCGCCGATACCGCGCGAATGCCAAAACCATTTATTGTTGCTTGGATTTATCACAAGGCTGTCATGTTCTTTTAAACAAAATTCGTGCCCCTTCTTTTGAAGCTCGTAACCGGAGTTTTGAAGATAAGCGTTGAGATTCGCATTAATCGCACGATTATATTGTTCCTGTGTAAAGCTCGGCTTTTTTATATATTCTTTGTTTTTTTCATTAATCACGTGAATTTCTATTTTGTCTAATTGTGGGAATTCTTTTTTGAGCCTTTGTTTTAGAGTATCAATATTTTTTTCTTCAATATTATTGCCGGACTGCATATGCACTTCTAATCTACGTTCCGATTCGAGTATTTTTACATCTCGGACATAGAAATCTTTAAATGCTTCTTTTATTTCATCAGATAAATCAATTTTTTCGAAAACATATAAAAATGGTCTGGTTTTATGTTTTTCTTCCATATAGTCTAAACCTCCTTGATTTTGAAAATAAAAAACACCTTGAAAACAGCTTGTATCAAGGCATGTAAGGTTTTTGCTAATGACGAGCAAATTCATTATTCTCTTCAAAATGCGTAATCGGATTTATGACTCCGAATTGAGCAATGCTATCAATCATTTGTTTTTCACTTTCTTCATAATAAGCTTTAAATGGCTGAATAAATTTATTTCTATCACAATGAAAAAACGGCTCAAGCAAATCAATATTTATTGATGTAATGCTACTCGAGCCGTCTTCTAAATTTAATTCTATATCCGTATTCTTCAGCGAATCCAATAAAAATTTCTCTTTAAAATTCATAATCTACCTCGATATCTATATTCCAAAGATTAACGGCGTTAGCTCCTTGATTGCAGATTCAATAAAATAATAGAAGCTTCTTTCTGATATTTCATATTTTTTAATTAACTGCTTTGCAGATATTTTCTGAGGCGATAAGTACATATCATATAGAATATTGTATTTTGTTACATAAGCTTTTTCTTTTGAAGCCATACAAATGAGCTTATAAGTTTTCAGCATGGCGTTTATATGAGATATAAAAATTCCTGTCCGTTCCTTGGTTCTGATATTTTCTCGGAGCTTATATTCAGAATTTTCAAAAAAGTCACAAAGCATAGAATAATATTGAATCTTATCTTTTGATAGAGCTATGTCATTTTTCAACTCATTTGAAACACTTATGAAGTTCCGGTAATTTTTTAAAAGTAGTTTTGTATTTCTATAGGCGGTTTTGCGCGATTTATTTGTATTTTGATTTTTTTGAATTAAAAATATTGCGCTTTCAGTTCCTAAGCGAATTGCTTCTTTTATTATATCATCCGCAGAATCGGCTTTTAATGCTATATCAATCATAAAATGCCTCCTATGAAATTTCATTTTCTTCAATTATTTCTATCTCAAGATTAATATCAACAGGTTTACTGTCAACTGCAATAATATCCTCTTTACCACTTATATCGAGCTCGGAGTCCAGTTCAAATTTTCGTGCCAAAAGACTCGAAAGTTTTTCTTCATAATCGAAAGGTTTTCCCAATTCAGATTTTGACCGTTCAAGTTCAGTTTTAAATTTCTCGATTTTATCAAAATAGACCGGAATTTCATTAATCGCCTCATTTATAGAGTTGTTAATTCTTGCAATAGTACCGATATCACTTTCGCCCAGATTTACTTCATATTCATGCCTACCTTGAAGTATTAAATTATTTGAATCAGATAAAAAAATTTTTAAGCCAACATATGATCCTATCTCAGATTTTCCGTTATTTTCTTTTGATAATCTCAGTATTTCGGCCCCGGCTTCTGATTTTACATTAATTTTTTTGTTTTGTATTGTCATTTCGAATCCGGTTTCGCTTTTTGATTTCATATCATTGCTTTTTCCGGAAATTATTTTTTTATCAGCCTGTAGATCAGTTATTTTATTTTCATATTTTTGTATTAATTTCGGGAATTGTTTAACATTATCCTGAAATCTATATTGAGAATTTTTATATTGCTCTTTTAAGGTCATAAGTTTTGCAATTTCAATATCAACTTCCATTTTTTCTTTTATTTTTACGTTTCCGCAGGCAAGTGCCTTGACCTCAGCATAAGACAGAGCGGTTGCATCAATATCTTCTGCCGAGCGTGAAACAGATTTATTCGTCATTACCTGTGATATAAATTTGTATTTATTTTCGATAATTCCCCAAGAATACGCATCAAAAGAATCCTCTGTGATATAGCGATAGATTTGGACTTCGGCGTTTTGATTGCCTTGCCTTAAAATCCTACCTTCGCGCTGCTTGACATCCGATGGCCGCCAAGGAGCTTCGAGATGGTGTAATGCAATTAATTTGTCCTGCACGTTAAGCCCGGCACCGCATTTTGCAGTGCTTCCGATTAAAATTCGAACATCACCCCTCCGGATTTTATCGAATAAAACAGATTTTTGTTCATCGGTATTCGCTTCATGTATAAATTTTATTTCATTGGCAGGAATTCCTCTCGACATAAGCTTATTTCGAATATCGTCATAGGCGTTAAACCCTTTCTGATTGGGTGTTGAAAGGTCACAGAAAATTATTTGTGTTAATCTGTCTTGCTTGCCTTCTTCCCAAATTTTAAAAATATTGTTTACAGCTAAATTTAATTTCGATTCCGGAATGTCTTCAAACTCCGGATCAATTAAACGCATATCAAGTGCAGCTTTCCGCCCGTCGTTTGTAATTACAAGCATGTTATCGCTGCTTGGATCAACGCTGCCGGATCGTACAGCGTCAGCTCTTTCTGATAAGCTCGAAATAAAAGATTTAAGCTGCGCTGATGCTTCTGCTTTTATATTTATCGGCTGTTCATTTTTAAGCAGCGGTACCGGAAGATTAAGCATTTCGGCCGTTTGAATATCAGCAAAGTTTCTAAACATTGACATAAGTTCCGGAAGATTATAAAATTTAGCAAAACGGCTTTTCATACGATAACCGTTGCCCTCCGGTGTTAGTTCCAATGTATTAACAACCTCGCCGAAAGTCGAAGCCCATGCATCAAAAGTTGTCAGATTTGTTTTTTCGAGTTCGTCCATTTGTAAATATCTCTGGAGTGTAAACATTTCCGCCATTGAGTTTGACAGCGGAGTTCCGGTTGCGAAAATAACGTTTTTATAGCCTGTAAGCTCATTAATAAACTGAGTTTTCAAAAACATATCGCTTGATTTTTCGGCATTTGTCGTTGAGATTCCGGCTACGTTTCTCATTTTTGAAAATACAAAAAGATTTTTAAAGCTTTGTGATTCGTCAACGAAAATTGCGTCTATTCCAAGCTGTTCAAAACTCAGAACATCGTCTTTTTTACTGCTGTCAGTGATTTTTTCAAGCTTTGTTTGAAGTCCTTTTCGTATTCCCTCCATTCGCTTTATTGAAGAATTATCTGTTTTATCAGCTTTTGCCTGTGCTATTCCGTCTACAATATTATTGATTTGCCTTCGAATTTCTTTTTCCCGAGCCTCTTTTGACATCGGAATTTTTCCAAAACTCGAATGAGCGATTATGATTCCGTCAAACTCACCACAAGCAATACGGCTTACAAATTGTTTGCGATTTTCTTTTTCAAAATCTTTTTTGGATGAGACCAAAATATTAGCAGAGGGATAGAGCCTTAAAAATTCGGACGCAAACTGCTCGATTAAGTGATTCGGAATAACGTAAATTGGTTTTTGACAACGTCCTAAACGCTTCATTTCCATTCCGGCGGCGATCATTTCAAAACTTTTTCCTGCGCCAACTTCATGAGCCAAAAGCGTATTTCCACCATAAAGAACTCTTGCTATTGCGTCGATTTGGTGTTTTCTCAGTTTAATATCCGGATTCATACCCGGGAATGTTAGATGTGAGCCGTCAAACTCGCGCAGGCGTATTGTGTTGAATTTCTCGTTATATAAATCTACAAGCGTGCTGCGGCGATCACTGTCTTCAAAAATCCAGTTGGCAAATGCATTTTTTAATTTTTCCTGTTTTTCACGTGCAGTGATTGTTTCTTTTTTATTTAATTTTCTATGACCTTCGGAATCAGTATCGTATACATTATAAAATTTCAAATTTAATGCATTTTCTAAAATCGAATAGGAGTCGGCTCGCTTTGTGCCCCAAGTTTCGGTAGTGTTAATATTGCTTGTGTAGAAATTCGCTGAGATTTTCCATTCGCCGATTGATTCAATATAATCTACCGATAGTCTGTCCTTTTCGTAATTTCGTAATTCCAAAGTTTCGGCGATAAAATCTTTTATATAATCAGGCGGTATCCAAGTAGCCCCAAGTTTAACTCCTATTTCGGAGGCCTCGAACGGTTTTGGCTGTACTTCTTTTAAGGCGTTTAAATTTTCGGAAAAGATTTCGGGATATTCTATTACAGCATTTTCAGCTATTTCTAATTTTTCTTTTACTTTTCCGGAAAGATATTCAGCCGCAGTTTCCCATGCAGATAGCATTGAACCGTCGTAGTGAAGGGGATTTTGGTATATAAGACCTTTTAAATCCGTTATAATATTTTCAGCGGATTTATTTACGAGATTTCGCATAAAGTTTATATCAACAAAGCCTTTTTCATTTAAAGAAACAGCAAGAGCCTCGATGCTCGTTTGGCAGCTTGTTATTTCTTTTTTAGGTCGTATGGTCCGCCGGTAAAATATATCAGATTTTATTATTTCTTTATCTTTTTGAATTTCTAGAGAAGATAAAAGCGGATTGTCTTTATCGAATTTAAAAGCCTTTTTATTTACACTATCGGTTAAGTATCCGTATTTTCGAACAAATTTATCATATACATTATTTAGCTTCTCACGTTCCGATTCAAAAATATCGTCAGGGCATTCATTTAACTGCAAGTCGATCAAATTCCGAACTTGATCTCGAATTTCAATCTGCCCTTTTATTCGCTCCAAGCTGATTCCTTTGGCATTATCTTTTATTAGACCGTTTTCTACATTTCGATATAAAATATTATTTATATAGTAGAAAGAATATTTTTTCATTTCCGGGGCGGCTTCAATCGGGTCATCTTCGGATTTTTCGAAAGTAATTATTCCGGCTTCTTTATAAATATTTTTCGGAAGATTCGAAACGGACGTTTTAAGTTCGTTTAATAAATCTGCATTTTCATGAGGAATTAAAGCTGTTTCATTTTCATTGCCATACATTGATTTATCATAAACCATTTTTCCAAGCATCATTTGGGGATTGTTTTCATAATATTTATTTACAGGCACGCCATGCGAAGTGCTTCCGGTAGAAATCCACTCCGGCAGATTTTCATAATCCAATACGATTTGGTTTTCTCTTTTTTGGAGAAATATAATATCTGTCGTTACACTCGTTCCTGCATTTTGCATGAATGCGGTGTTTGGAAGACGTATTGCACCTAAAAATTCAGCTTTTTCAGCTAAATTCTTTCGAATTTGAGCATTTGATTTATCAAGTGTTCCTTTTGATGTAATGAAAGCTAAAATACCGCCGGGACGTAATTTATCAAGAGCTTTATTAAAAAAATAATCATGGATTTTTAAATCATGGCTTTTATATTTCGGGTCGTAAACTCCGAAATTTCCGAAAGGTACATTTGAAATCGCAAGATCAAAATAATTATCTTTAAAATTTGTTTTTTCAAAGCCTTTTATCTGAATCTCAGCGTTTGAATAAAGCTTTTTTGCTATTCGACCAGTTATATCATCAATTTCAACTCCGTAAAGCTTTGAATCTCCGAATTTATCAGGTAAAAGTCCAAAGAAATTTCCAATACCCATGGCCGGTTCAAGGATTTTTCCGCTCTTAAAACCCATCTCCGAAACAGCGTCATACATAGCATTTATTACAGTTTTAGATGTATAATGCGCATTCAAAACGGAAGCTTTTGCGGAATTGTACTCATCTTCCATAAGTATTGATTTTAGTTCAGCATATTCATTTCTCAGGCTTTCTTTAGTTTCGTCAAAAGCAGACGACAAGCCGCCCCAGCCGATATATAATGCCATTTCTTTCATTTCGTCTTTAGTAGCCGGGCGTTTTTCATCTTCAATTATTTTCAAAGTTTTTATTGCCTGAATATTATTTTTAAATTTAGTTTTCGCCCCGCCTGCGCCAAGCTCCATATCTTCCGAAATCTTAAAATTCCTTGATTTTTGATCTTTGTCATTAAATTTATTCGACTTTTCTATGCTTATGTTTTCCGCCGTTTCACTCGCCTGTAAAATCTTTTTTTCTTCCTGAACATTATTAAATTCTTCCGGTTTTTGCGGTATGTTTTCAAGCGTAGCCGGTTCAAACTCATCAGCTCCTTCTTCTTTAAAATAAAAAAAGGTCGATTCTTCCTTTTCGGAATCCTCAACCTCCGGATTATTTAATTGCTGTAGATTATTTCTTTCAAAACTATTTCTTCCGCCATATCCTGTATCATCCGGCGGTGTCTGAATATTTCCATCGTGTTTTCTGTCTGCGGCAGAGGATTCGTTTTCAGTAACTCCGTTTGCAGACGCTCCATCATTTCGTCGGCTCTCCGATCCACTTCCTCCAGATGTTCGTCCAGTTCGAAAAGTCCTCTCATCACCGAAAATTTCAGCGGCTCGTGTTGTTTCAGATATTGGAATCTCATTTGACCGTATTTCCCCAGTGCCTGAGATTGGTCCAACATTTGAAGCGTACCGTTCTCCGGAAAATTCTCCGGTATTGCGCATTCCGGAACTTGTATTCCCTCTATCATCCTGTAATTCATCAAAAGCACTCCTCTCATTTTTTAATATTTCTGCTTTATACAAAGCCATTGTTTTTCTTCCGATTCGAAGCAAGGCATCTTTCGCCATATCATTTGATATCGAGCCTAAACAATAAACAGATTTTTCGGTATCGAAAAATTTCAAGTATTGATCGATTCTATTTTTGGTCTGCTCTTTATTGAAATCAATATTCATTCTTTCCATTATTAAAGAGCTTGATGTTAAAGCCGAAATATAAGCCAGAATTTTAAGTGAATCTTCGTTTCCTGCCTTTGATAATTGAGAATATTTCAATTGTTCGTTAATTTTATAACTGTTTTCAAAGATTTGATTTTTAGATTCACTTGACATGGCGTTAAATATAATCGGTTTTAAATTTTTGGATTCGGTATTCAGATCGTATTTTAAAATGAGTTCATTTGCTATTATTTCGCTGTTTTCCTGCTTGTGACTCCATTTATATGGAATTGTGTTTATAGCTCCGTTTGTATCGGAAATATCGAATAAAAGCTCAAGACCTCTTTCATTTTCCTTAAAGGTGTAAATAGCTTTTGCACCTGCATTGACATAACGATTCATGTTTTTATTCCAAATATTCATGGTCGCTATCGCACTTGCGTCGGGCCTTTGTCCATAAACAAGAACTTTTTCTTCAAATCCATACTTATATAATTCAGAAGAAAAAGCAGAAAACTTCAGCCATTCACCGGCATTTGAAGTGATTTTATTTATTGTGTCTTTTGCTAAAATGTACAATTCCTCAGTTTTTCTCATCAATTTCCCCCGGACTCATCCAAAAATTTTTACAATTCTTGATAATATAATTATATATTGAAAAATTGCAGCAGGGGTCTCAATATCTGAATATGCTAAAACAGCGTATTTAAAAGCTTTGTTGACATTATTCTCTTAAAAACTGCATTAAATCCTATAGACTAATCGTAGCGTATTCAATTCTTATTATCAAGCTGAAAACGGGGATTAAAAAAATATTGGTGATTAATAAAAATATTTTTCATATCGTAAAGCCCGAAAATCAAGTATGAAAGGCGAATATATGCTCGATTCAAATACCTAAATAGTGTCGCTCTCGAGATATTGTATTTGTTTGCGATAAGATCGCAATTTTGAATTTTGGAATTAATGTGCATGTCATAGATTAAATAATAAAAGATTTTTTCCTCATTTTCTGAAAGAGAACATAATTCTTTGTAAAAGCTTAATATATGATCGATATACATCAATATAAATCTCGTGTTTTCAAGACTTTCAGCTATAGAGATTGCGTAAACATTAGAATCGTTTGCCGCTAAATCGAGACCTTCGCAGTTCTTCGTATAGACGGCAGCTTTAGTATAAGCTTTAAGCGAACGGTAATTTTCTAAAATATTTTTAGTTTCACAGATTTTTTTATATCTCGGCTGAGATTTTTCCTTTTCTTTAAGATATTTTTTGACAGCTTCGTTTATTGCATTTTCCAAAAGCATAGAAAGATTTTTTTGTATTTCTGACATAAATTTATCTCCTCTCCGAATCCTTGAATGTAATATATTTCTCGATAAATTGCAAAAAAATAACGCCGGTTTTCCCGTTGCGTTGTTTTTCAACTAAGAGCTCAGTATGCGATTTATCCGATTCTTTTCCAAGCCTGTCGCGATGCATAAGAATAATATTGTCCGCATCGTATTCAATCTGTCCCGATTCCCTTAAATCAGCCATTGACGGGCGTTTGTCGCTCGTTGTTTCGCTGACTCTGTTTAACGACGAAATACATAAAACGTGGATATTTAAATCTTTAGCGAGTTGTTTCAAGCCTTTCGAATTATTTTCAACAACTTCACGTTTATTAATTCCATTTCCGGCCATATATTGCAGATAATCGATTATTATCAGGTCGAGTTTTCCATGAATCAGCATGATTTCTAAACATTTCGCACGTATACCGGACAATGTAATATCAGGCTGCTCGATTGTATAAAGACCGGATAATTCAGTATTTATATTTGAGTTTTCGAGTTTCTCCAGCTCAGAATCAATCAAGAGCTGAGGATATTTTATTTTATCATTTTCTATCAGGAGTTCCTGCGAAATTTCTCTGTCAATCAGCTGTTCTTTACCCATTTCAAGCGAAAAATACGCAATAGTAAAACCTTTTTTTGCAGCATTTCGGCTGATATCAAGTGCTAATAATGATTTACCAATAGACGGTCTTGCGCCTAAAACAGTCATTTCTTTTTTGTTCAAGCCACCCGTTAGGATATCCAAATCTCTAAAGCCTGTCGTTATTCCGTGAATTTTATTTGAATCGTTTCTGCGTTGTAAAAGCCGTCTTTTTGCATCAGAAATTAATTCAGAATTGGAATAAATTTTTGCGTTTTCCGATTCGATGACAGGCGGATTCTGCATAATATTCATAATTTTATCGAACTCGGCTTCATTTTCGCAAGCTTTTTTTATCTCTTGAACATATTTGTATATTTTACGCCGTTTACTCATTTCTTTTATTTTTTCAGTCAAGCCTTTTACAGTGTCGATCGAAAAATCAAAGCTTTGTATTGAATCCAGATATTTTCGCGCTCCTTGAATTTTCATGCTCTCAAGTTCGGCTGAAATGAGAACGTTTTCTACAGGTAAATTGCGCCTGAATATACTGTCTATCGCGATAAACACGCATTTATTCAACGAATCGCAAAAATCATCCTCGTTCAATTCGGTCAAAAGCTTTATTGCTGACATTTTATCGTTTATTGCGCATGACAGCAGATTTTTTTCTATTTCCGGATTAAAAAATATATTCATGTCGCACCTCGCTACAGTCCAAGTTTTTCTTTAAGTTCGCTAACAGAGTTTAAACCTGAAGGAGAAAAAGATTTAACAAATGGCAGAATTTTATCATCTCTGAGCCAACGCAAAATTACATGATAATGGCTTTTATAGGCATCTTCTTTGCCTTTAGAAAGCATATGGTCGTTTAGATTATCTATATACCGATGGGCAGTATTCTCCCCAAAATCATTTACTAAATGCCGGTACTCCTTCAAATTCATCTTCACAATTCCGCGTTTAAAAATTTCGGGCGTGGGTGCGGCCTCACTCTCCGTTGTAATCTCTGTTATAATCTCTGGTATTGCTCTTTCATTTTGCGCGCTTTGATCCTCAAAAACAGAACTACGAACTTCTATTTTAGAAGATGGAGTTTTCGAATTAGAATCGCTTTTTACATTATTTTCTGAGTAAAGTTCATTTTCCGGAGTTTCTGTTTCAGAAATTGCTCCAACATCCTCAAAAGAAATTTCCTGAATTGACAAATTTTCTTCCTCTGAAACTTCTATTTGTAAAGGATAGCCCTCAAGCGCATAGCCAATTTTATTTAATTCACTCTGGATAAAATAAATATTTGCTTTATATTGTTTTGTGCGATCCCATTTACAGTTCGGATTTTGACGTTCCGAAATATATCCTTTTTCAATCAAGCATTTTAAATGTATTCTGATATTCGATTCCGATAGCCCCAGCATAGTTTCTTCTGACAGTTCTTTTGCAGATTTATAAATCCAACCATAAGTTAAATTTATTTCTTTTTCTTTGCCTTCTTTTTTATAGATTTCTTGTTCCTGTAAACAGAATTTGTCAAAATCTCTTACACGTTCAGACCAATATAAAATTTGCGATAATATCACTGCCTTAACAAAATCGCCTGTAAGCGTTACCAATTCCTCTTTGATAACGGCTCTTTTAAGTTTATCCATATTTTCACCATTTCCCCTCAATTTTATTTTCAACAAAAAAAGCCCTGTTTATTAAAAACAAGGCATAAATTTAATTTTATTTATTGATTGATTTTTTATAAAATTCAATCGCTTTTATAATATATTCGGTCTGCATTTTCACCGGAATATCTTCAAGAAGATATTTGAATTTATTTACCGGAATACGAAGCGAAATATTAATCGCTTTTGACGGCTTATTTAATATTTGCTCAATGTCTTCTGAACTAAGAATTTCACTATTTTCATCAATATTTCTTAATTTTTTGGAAATCTCGAGATTAATTTTATAATCATTTTCAATGTAGAAATATTGATGTATTTTCTTCTGAGATTCGCATTTTATATAAGAAAGCTCAACAGCCGCTCTTAAAGGAATTGTCTCTTCATCAACAAGTTTTAGAATCTCTTCGATCAGGTTATTTAGGCAGATATAACGATATACATTTGTACGGCTGTCATTATTCTTTAGGGCGATTTTTTTTGATGAACTTAACTTCGTCCCCACAGGGGACAAAGTGTCGTCATTTTTTATGTTAATTAAATCCATACGTTTTCCTTGGCTTTTCAAAGCCTCTAATTGCATCTTATAAGCTTTTGCTTTCTCTGACGGCAGTAATTTCTCACGCTGGATTAAATTGCTTTCTACAACAATTAAATCTGCACTTTCGCTCGTGATATTTTCTATAACAATAGATTTTATAGAACTTAGCCCAATAAATTTACATGCCGAAACTCTATTATGCCCTGAAAGTATATAGTATTTTCCATACTCGTCTTTCACAGGAGTGATTAAAACGGGATTTATCAGACCGTTTTCTCTTATACTTATGGCAAGTTCGTCCAGTTTATCGCCTGAATAAAGCTTAAACGGATGTTTTGGATAATGCAATAAATTTTCGATATTTATATCAATTATTTTTTCTGAATTATTTTCTTCTCGATTGAGTTTTTCGGGAGTTGTTGGATGAAAAAGTGATTCGAAATCTTTTGTTGATTTTAATTGAATGGATTTTTGTTTTTCAGGCATTCGAAAGCACTTCCTCTGAAAATTTTGCATAAGCGAGAGCAACTTGACTATTAGGTTCGTATTCGAATATACTTTTTCCTTGAGATGTTGATTCTGCCATTTTTATCGAAAAAGGAATCATATTCTCAAAAACTTTTATTCTATCGCTGTAATTTTCTCTGATTGCTGACGCAATTGCCTTTGCAAAATTCGTTCGCTTATCAAACATTGTTAATAAAATTCCTTCAATGCATAAATCTGGGTTCATATATTTTTTTACTTTTGAAACAGTATTTAGCAGCAATTCAAGACCTTTAGCACTTAGATAATGACTTTGCACCGGTATCAATACGCTATTCGAGGCTGCAAGCGCATTGATTGTAATAATATTTAAGCTCGGCGCACAATCGATTAAAATAAAGTCATAATCATTTTTATAGGATTCGATGGCATTTTTTAGGATACTTTCCCGTCCGATTACGTTAGTTAAAGTATTTTCCATTCCGGATAACCGTATATCAGACGGAATGAAATCTATATTTTCGTATTGTAAAAGATATTCTTGTTTGTTGATTTCTTTATCTTCGGAAACATTGCTTAGCAAGTCAACGATTGTTTTATCCAAAAGTTCCGGTTCCTGTCCCAAGCACATTGAGAGATTCGCTTGGCTGTCAAGATCAACAATCATAACTTTTTTGCCTGAATTGGCAAGGCTTACTCCAAGATTGGCAGATGTCGCCGTCTTACCTGTCCCACCCTTTTGATTAACAATAGAGATGATTTTGCATGTCATAAAATTCCTCCTATTTTTTCAAATAAGTTTGTTAAAAAAAAACAAGGCTAACATAACAAACCCTTGATTTATAAGGCTTTATCAGTTAGCTTTATTATGACACACTCGTACACTCATGTCGTGCCAAAAGAAAAAATCAAGGCTAATGATAAATTGGAGCATATTTTCAAAGATTTTATTTGAAATTCTCCATAGAGGTAAAAAAGAGGTAAAATATTATTTAGAGGTAAAAAATAAAACCCTTAAAAATGTTGATTTTTAAGGGTTTTTAATAGCGGAAGAGGGATTTGAACCCCCGACACTGCGGGTATGAACCGCATGCTCTAGCCAACTGAGCTATTCCGCCACATGGATGGGAACAATAGGGCTCGAACCTATGACCCCCTGCTTGTAAGGCAGGTGCTCTCCCAGCTGAGCTATGCTCCCATGCAACGAAAACAAGTATATCATAGGGATTCATACATGTCAATATGAAATAAACAATTTTCAAGGAAATTTAGTTTCATCGTTACTATTCAGCAGGACAAGGAGCAGGATTAGTAAAAAGGGAATTGATGATGCAGAACAAATCATGAGAACGTATTTTTGCATAGCAAATAACGCCATTCCAAGAATGAAAACAGCCGGATACCTTTTGCTTCGTTTTACACGGACGCAAATCGCGTTCGGCTTGATTGTTTGTAAATGGTGCTTTATAATCCCTTATAAAGAGCATATATGAGTTTTTATATTCTTTTAAACGCTTTAAAATTGGACAAAATTCTTTATATCCAAAGCTTTCTTGCGACATTTTATTTAAAATTTCAGTTCCCTCATTTAGCAGGTCATCATATGTACTTTCAAACTCAAATAATTTTTCCGCTTCACATTCCTCCGTTTTATTTTTGTAGTCATTAATCCCTACATAAAATTTTCTGAATTTATCTGCCCAATCAATTTTATATAGTACATGCAAGCCTTTTAGTTCTCTCGAAAGATGCGCTCCGCAGGTTGCATGAAAATTGCCATATTTATAATATTTTTTATCATGGTCGTGTGACAATATCCCACAAAAGGACGGAATTATCCCGTCTTTCTGAACACCCTTGTCATCCTTGTGTGGATTTACGGTGTACAAAGTTGTTGTTTGGTTTGAATGCGTGCGTATTGTCACGTTAAATGTACTTTTGTCTGACTTCTTCGGTGTTGGGTTTCCATATTCCAAAACCTGCGTACATTTTAGTAATGTTTCGTCTACATGCATTACTTCGCCGTTTTTCAAATCTCTCTTTAAGGCTTCTATGTCAACTTTTTCCGCAGCCTCACAATTGAATTTATCAATCGTGGCTTCGCTCAAATTTATTAAACCATGTGATATGCTGTGAAAAAATCCGGATAATCTATTCCCGGATATCGCCCCTTCATTTGACAGCAAAACTGATATGGTCTTTAAATTGTTGCCATAGCTTACATTTGGCATCTGATTTGTCGAATATCG
>JAVBOA010000016.1:0-84006 GCA_031551135.1 Eubacteriales bacterium
ATATTCGCCTGATTTCTTCAAGGCAGTAAGTTCTTTTCGTAAATCTTGATCACTTAGAAACCTGCCGCCGTTTGCATAATTTTCTTTTTGTTTGCCTAAAGCCCAATTATAGGCAAATCGGCTTACTCCTGCTGATTGCCATAGCTTATGTTCCTGTTCATCAGTTGGCTTTAACCGTACTTTTACTGTCCGTATCATCTCCCATCAACTCCTTATAATTCAACACGTTTTATAAAGTTTTATAATGTTAAGATTAACTGTTACATCCCTCTTTTGTTTTTATTTTTATTTAATCCGGATTTGGTGAAAAATTTTCTGCTATAAATATTATATTAATAAATCCGAAATAAATTTATACTATTTTCATTTTGATCCTTTACATTGGAAATAGTAGCAGCTCTAAATTTTGAAAATGTAAAATCTAGAAAAATCAAACTATCATATTGTTAAAACGCTATAAAATTTTTTCCGGAGGTGTTTTTCTCTGAAAGCTGAGTTGTTTCAAAATACTAAGAATATTCACCAAAACATATTTGCGGAACAGGCTCAATTGCGGATTAATGACAGCAAGGCGAATCCGCTCTCTGTAAACGATATTTTAAACGGTGAAATTATTAGTAAAGAAAAAAATATTACTTCGATACGTTTTTTAAATGCTAAAACGCTGAACTTTAATTCTAAAGACATTGTCGGCGAAGTTTCTGACAAGGTATCTTTTAAAATCGTTGCAAAAGAAAATAACTGCATTAAACTTAAGCAAATCTTAAATTCGGAATTTAAAGACACAGCGAAAAACTTACAGGAAAGCAAAAATATCGAGAATCTTTTTAAAAAGTCGGAATTTATTTCTGACAGCAAAGATGAGCAGGCTCTTGCGAATTTCAAAAGAAGACTTTCCAAACTTTCGGGCGACGCAAATGTTATAAACGAACTCGTGGCCGCCGGTATTTCTCTGGATAAAATCAACCTTTCTCTTTTGATGGAGGCTTTTAAAAAACTCGATGACCACAAAAAAACAATTCCTAAAGATAATATTATCGAAGAAATCCCTGCGGCAAATTTAAAATATGTAAATAAAAATTTAGAAATTATAAAAGCATCTGCGAATCCAAGTGATAAGACTGTTTTGAATATAATTAAAGATAATATGATTATATCACCGGAAAATTTAATTATCTACAAAAATACAGATTTTTCTAATTTTAATTCGGATATTTTATTCGAAAATGCCGAGGACGAAATAAAAAAACTTTTTTCCGAGCAGGAAATTGATGCTTCTTCCGAAAATATTGAAATCGCTAAAGCTTTTATCAATAACGGAATTGAGATAAACAGCGAAAATCTTGAAAAATATAAATTTCTGAAAAATATTATCTCCGACCCAAAAGCCGTTGCCACCGCCACAATTGACGCAATCTCCGCCGGCGAAAAACCGCTGTCGGTTGATTTATTCAAGCTGGATAAGCAATACAGGATTTTTATAGAGAACACAAATGCCGCCGAAAAATTGAAGGATATAAAACCCGACAATATACAAAATTTATTGGATAACGATATAGAATTAACTCCGGAAAATTTATTCAGGTATTCAGAAAAAAATAATAATATTTTTGCGGACGCAATTGAGTTAAAGAAAAATATCGCTGAAATTCAGCTGAAACTGACGACCGAATCTTGCTATCGGCTTGCCGGAAAAAACATAAATATAAATACCGAGCCGGTTAAGAAAATCTTAAACGAGCTGAATTCATTATTATATGAAAATAATCTGAAATTTATGAATACGGAAACAAATGCCGTTAATATCGAAAAAATCTCCACGGCATTTAATAATATTGAGAATTTAAAATTCATCACGCCGCCGGTTTACAAAGATATTATTTTTAAGAATATTGATTTTAATCTCGATGGAATAAATAAATCTATTTTAAAAAACTACGAGAATTTTCAAACAAAGGTTTCTGCAAATTTTGGCGATAAGCTGACTCAGGCGGATATCGCAGGCTTTTTGAAATCTATGAATTACTCAAACAGCGAGGAAAACCGCGCCGCTTTTCAAATTTTATATAAAAATAATTTGGAGATTACGCCGGAATTATTGGATAAAACAAAAGTCGTTGATTATAAGCTGAATCAAATAAAATCCGAATTAAAGCCGAATATCGTTGCGCAAATGCTCAAGGAAAATGTAGACCCGTCACGCTTGAGTATTGATGAGATGCTTGACTATATAGACATGTTCAAGGAGATTTACGGCACAACGGAAAAAGA
Source organism: Eubacteriales bacterium (assembly GCA_031551135.1). GTDB lineage: Bacteria > Bacillota > Clostridia > Lachnospirales > JAITVM01 > JAITVM01. The sequence goes on from JAVBOA010000016.1 coordinate 2,272, forward strand.
TTCGCTTGAGGAAGCCCTTATGAAATTTGAAAAAGAGGATTCGCGTGACGCAATTTATTCGGTTTACCGAATGCTGCACACAATCTGCAAAAATAACAGCAAAGCGATTGGGTTTATGGTAAATAACGGCTCAGAACTTACGCTGAATTCTTTATTCCAAGCCGGAAAATATTTAAACGGAAATAAAGATTTTGATTTTTCTTTGGACGGCGATTTTGGATTGCTGGAGAAAATTAATTCCTCTGAGAAAAATATTATTCAAAATATCCAAAATGTTTTGGAAAAAGAGTTGAATTCCGCCGGTGAAAATAGGCAGAAACTGCAAGATTATTTTGATAAAAATGATATATCTGTTTTTAAAATAAAAGCCGCCAAAGAAATCCTGAAAGCAGAGGAAAATATTATTGAATCAAAAATTGACAGCTCTTTTTTGTACAAATTTGAGATAAATAATTTTACAAATTTTATGCTTGAAAATAACCAGAATATACAATTTGATAAATTGAATAACGATCTGCCGGTGAATTTATTATCTAATTTATTCGTTCATAAAGCGAAAAAAGATGACGATATATTATCTACAGAAAAATATGACTTTTTAGATGCTGACGAAAAATCGATTGATTTCCTGAATACGAACGATCTGGAAATCAATAAAATTAATTTAAAAGCTGCTGACGATTATTTAAATAATCCGGAAATTTTGGCGGACTCCTTTAATGCGCTTAACAACAAGGATTTTATTAGTAACGAGAATATTTTGGACGATTCCTATATTTTCGATGTTTATTCTAAAATCGATTTTCCGGCGGAAGATATTTCGATAACCGAGCGAATTAAAAATATGATATCTTTGCAAGCCGGATTGCAGGAAAAAAATATTCCCGTAACAATCGGCAATAAAATAAATAATCTGAAAATGCTAATTTTGAATGAGGACTTTGAAAACAAAGACGATATCAATGTTTTGGTAGCAATCAAATCCGACAAGCTTGGGAATTTGAAGTTCAAAATTAATTTGAAAAGCGCCGATAATGCTAAAACGGCTGATATAAAAATCGAAGCTGATAATTCCTTAGCACAGAAAAAATTGGAACGAAATAAAGATTTTTTATATTCGGACGATATTATTTTAAATGTAATATACGATGCTTAAAAGATTTGGGCTTTCAGCCTAAACCCGACTTCTTTCTTGAAAGAAGCAAAGAACTTTTGCTTGAAACGGCGTTTTACGCCGTTTCGATTAAAGCTTTTGGTCAAGCTTTTCTCGAAAAGCTTGCGGAGGTTCGGAGGCAGAGCCTCTGAAATCTTTTCTTATAATTTGCGCTTGTTTAGTGGGTGGTTTTATAAATAATAAAGAAGATTTAGAAAAAATATTGGAGTCGATAATAAAATATATAGAAATTTGTGAAGATACGGAAATCGAAGAGAATTATAATCTTTCGGAAGGTGGAACAGATTGAGATTAGCTAATAATATTGCAGCAATGCAATCCGCATTAAAGCTTAGAAAATCGGACGCTTTAACCCTAAAGTCGAACGAACGCCTAAGCAGCGGTTCAAAAATTAATTCCGCAAAAGATGATCCGGCAGCTTTAAGCATAGCCAATAAACTAAAAAATCAAGTCAATGGCATAGAGATGGCAAATCGTAATTCTTTGGATGCTGTATCAATGATACAGACGGCAGAAGGTTCGCTCTCCACTATGCATAATATTGTAAACCGTATGCGTGAATTGGCGGTGCAGTCCGCAAACGACACAAATACATCAGATGACAGACAAAAAATGCAGACGGAAATTGATTCTTTAGTTGAAGAAATTGACGCAATATCAAACAAAGCAGAGTTTAACGGAATAAAATTACTTCGTCCGGTTGTCGATAAAGCTAATGGCGAAACCGAACATATTTTAAAAGTTCAAGTAGGCCAAAATCATTTGATGGATATGGATGTCGGGCTTGTTCGAATAGATTCCGTAGAGCTTGGGCTTGATAATTTGGATTATACAACACGGACGGGCGCATCGGATGCGCTGGGATATTGCGACCAAGCTATCTCTAAAATTTCGGAAATGCGCGCGAAATTCGGTTCTTATGTAAATCGTCTTAACCTTACAAGCGAAAATCTGGATACTTTTTCGTTGAACGCACAAACTTCTTTATCTAGGATTATGGACACCGATATGGCAAAAGAAATGACTTTGTATACAAAAAATAATTTATTAGTGCAATCGGCTACTTCGATTTTAGCACAGGCAAACCAAAGGCCGCAGCAAATCTTGCAGCTTTTGAATTAGAGTACATAAAACGGTTTTAAATTATAGCAAAAAACCTTAAAACCGCGGGGGATTAAAATATTTTTGGTGGTGAATGAATTGAATTATTTGAAAGAAAATTATGTTGAGCGAATTAAAAACGCAAGCCCGCTCCAATTAATTTTAATTACATTTGAACTAACAATAGTCAATTTAGAGGATGCTAAGCAAGCGCAGGAGAATGAAAAATACGAATACCATATTAAAAAAGCTCAGGATTTTCTAATGCAGTTAATGTCTTCACTCGATATGGGATATACTATTTCAGGGCATTTATTGAGTATATATTTATATATAAATAAAATGCTCCACGAGGCTTATTTTAACAAAGACCATAAGAATATTAATGACAGTATAGAAATGTTAAATTCGTTATTATCGTCATTCGAGTTTATTCAAAAATCCGAAATGGAAAAAGACGATTCGATGGCGGGCGCAAATATCTACGCAGGTTTTTCGTATAAAAACGGAGAATTTGAAGAATTTGCATTAAATTTACCGCAGAACAAATTCGAGGCATAATAAAAAAAATTGTAAAATTTTACAGCGTAATTTTATCGTTATAAAATTGATATGCAAAAGGGAGATAATATTCTAAATTAGAATTTGTCTCCTTTTTATTTTATTAATTTATTTTAAGAAAAGAATATTTCCGTGGAGCGGATTCTATTTACTTTTCGGAATATATTTACCAATATTTGACTATATTAGTATATATATTTTTTTATATATAAATCTTATCATTATACTATTTCGATTCTAAAGGATAGAAAAATGGAAATAGTATTATACAGCAATTTTCAAAAATACTTTTCTATACTCTAGAATAGAATTATGAAAATTAGCTTGCTCTAAAGTCAAAAGGAGGAAATATATGCAAACGATAGCTAGCGATATTAAACAAATTTTCATAAAAGGGAGACCCGAGGTTTTTCACGAGGAATATGATATTGTTTTGGCGATAGAAAAAATAAAATCTGACATTGTTTGCGTACAAAAAATTTTGGACAATATTACCGACCCGATTTTGATCGATAGCTTTTTGTTTGAAGAAAAAGCATTAAATTTACGTTTCCAGTACTATATTAATTTATGCAGGGATAAAAAAATTTCGGTAAACGCCTTTGCCAGAGGGGGCGCGGAATAATTGGACACTTCGGAAATGATTAAATACATGATGATTTTTTGCATTGGCTTTATGGTGATTTTGGCAATGCATAAACAGATAAAATTTATTTTTAAGGTATCCGTGCAGGCCCTATTCGGTGCACTTGGATTCGTTATTGCAAATTCTGTTTTGGCGGCTTTTAACATTTTTGTCGGGATAAATTTTGTTACATTACTTATTGTCGGACTTTTGGGCTTTCCGGGATTCATTTCATTATATATCATAAATTATATTTTGTAATTTGCTACGTGCGGCAGACCTTGTGTCTGCCTTTTTTGCGTAAAAAAATGGAAAACAAAATCGATAAATTTCGGGAAATAAAAATCCGGTTTCGACCGATACTATTATTATAGATGAAAAGAATTATTTTATTGGGATTCTGTGAAAGCTGTATTTCTAAGATTTAGAGAGATTGACAAAGAAAAAACAAAGCTAATTTAATTCATATTTTTTGTATATTTTTTCGCAATCACCTAATAATGCACATAGAGTCGTTTGAAAAACTGTATTTTATCGTGAATAATTTATATAGAAATCGAAAAAAAATAAGCGTAATATATTCAAAAGGGTGGTGAATTTGTGCATAATGATATAATAGAAAAGCTTGTACAACTGGAAAATGATGTACAGCATATAACGGCGGATGCGATAAAGAACAAAGAAGACTTTGCAAAAAATGTTCATGACAAATGTTTGCAAATCGAGAATAATCTACAAAAAGATTTTGACGAAAGAATATCCAATGTAGAGACCGGAATAAAAAAAGAAAGCGAAGAGAAAATTATTAGAATCAAAAAAGAAAAAGCAGAAAAAATTAAACAGATGGAAGATTCTTATGATAAAAACAGAAAAAATTGGGAAGATGAAATTTTTAATTATATAATCGGCAGGTGAGTTTTATGCTTTTAGAAACAGCGGCGTACGGCGGTGTATACGCAAAAATAAAAGCTCTTGAAAAAAATTTATTAAAATATCAGGACTATGTTAATTTGGCATCTCAAAAAGATGTCAAATCTTTTGCGAATATGCTTTTTGATGATAATTACCTTGTCGAATATACAAGCGTATTGAAGAAATCCGTAGATATCGGCAGGATATCGATGGAGCGCAGCATTGCCAGCACAATGTACCAAAATTTTATGGGTATTTATTCTTTTTTGACCGATGAGAATGTTAAAAAATATTTAAATACTTTTAATTTGAAATATAAAGTTGGCTTTATAAAATCGCTCCTACGGTCGCTTTATGATGAGCGTGTCGATGAAGTTTCTATTCCGAAAAAGGCTGTATATTCAAAATCTCATCAGAATCTTTCTTTTGAGCAATTGTCGTATGTTAAAACCTTTTCGGAATTATTGGACGCTTTAGAGCATACTGAATTTCACAAAGTTTTGGCAAAGCTGGAAGGAAAAAATCCGTCGTTATATGAGCTGGAAACTCAGCTTGATTTTTATACATATAATGAAATTTGGAAAAGCCAAAACAAGAATCTAAGTAAGAAAGATTTGAATGCGCAAATGGCCATAAACGGCATGGATATAGATATTCATAATATTATGTACATTTACCGTTTGAAAAAATATTATAATATCGATAAAGACCGGATTTATACAAATCTTATTCCGATAAATTATAGGCTGAAACAAAATAAATTGGAAGATTTGATAGATGCCGTGAGCGAAGAAGATTTTCTTGATTATGTCAGAAAAACATGCTACAAAGATGTTTTCGACGGGTATTTTATGAATGACCCCGAATTGTCATATTATAAATTTATGTATAAAATTCACTTGGACGCAGAGAGGAAAGACCCTTTTTCTCTGCAAAAAGTCACTGCTTATTTTTATAAAAAGGGTCAGGAAGTCCGGAATTTAATAACCTTGATTGAATGTGTCCGGTATGGCTTGAGACCGGAGGAATCACTTAAAAAGCTTAATCTTTTAATAAAGAGAGGTGAAAACACAAATGGTTAAGAAAATGAAGTTTGTTAGTATAATGGGGCCGTCGTCCGATATTTCGCGGGTAAAGGAAGAATATCTTGTAAGATATGATATCCAGATAGAGGACGCAGTAAAAGAACTTAGCTCCGTAAATAAAGACATAACTTTTTATTCGGCGACTAATCATTTTGTAGAATCGCTTAAAGAAATTGAACGCCTGGCGGAAAAAGCAAAAGTATCGGTTGCAGACATTGCCGAATACGAAGATGTTAGTATTGATACAGCGCTTAATACAATTAAAAATATAAAAGCAAAATTAGATGAATATGATAAAAAAATAGAAGACCTTGAGAAAGAAAAGAAAAACTCTGAAGAATTATCCAGACAAATTACGCCTTTTATAGATTTGGATTTTGATTTGGAAAACCTTTATAAATTTAATTTTATCAATTACCGTTTTGGGCGGCTGCCAGTAAATCTTTACCGTCAGTTCCGAAATTTTTTATACGAAAATGATTCATTGATTTTTGTAAAAACGCATACAGACGAAAATTATATTTGGGGAATTTATTTCGTTCCGCGAACAATTCATGAAAGAGTTGATGCGATTTTTGCATCTTTGTATTTCGAGAGAATAGAGATAAACCGTGATTTAGAAGGAAAACCATCAATAGAATATTCTAATTTAAGAACACGTGTTTTTCAAATAGACTCCGACATAAACAATATTATAGATGAAAAACAAAAAACACTGGAATCTTTTCAGGATGATATTATCAAGGCTTATAAGAAAATTAAAGAGCAATACGAATTTGAGGAAATGCAGAAATACATTGCACGTACAGAAGATGATTTTTATATAATCGTCGGTTGGATGACGGATAAGGATGCCGAGGCGCTTCAGGAGGAATTAAAATCCGATGACAAAGTAACATTTATAATCAAGGACGAATCTCCCAATATAAAATCCAAACCCCCGACAAAATTATCAAATTTTTTTTTATTTCGTCCCTTTGAGTTTTTTGTAAATATGTACGGTTTGCCGTCTTATAATGAAATCGACCCGACACCGTTTTTGGGAATTACCTATACAATATTGTTTGGGATAATGTTCGGTGACCTCGGTCAAGGGCTTTTGCTTTCGTTATTCGGTTATATACTTTACAAAAAGAAGGGCGCAGCGCTCGGCGCAATACTTGCTGTTGTCGGATTATCATCGGCGTTTTTCGGGGCGATGTTCGGCAGTATTTTCGGCTACGAGAATATAATACCGGCGCTTTGGCTTCGGCCGCTGGAATCTATGAACGATATTTTGATTATAACAGTGGCGTTTGGTGTGATTTTAAATATTTGTGCAATTATAATTCATATAATAAACTCGATAAGAAATAAGGATTTAGGCGCATTGTTTTTTGACCCGAACGGAATTTCAGGTTTGTTATTTTATGTTGTCGTGTTATTCGTGGCAGTGATGACAATCTTGAATAAGCCGATTTCCGGAATGTGGATTTTCGAAATTTTAATATTTGTACCGCTTTTACTTATAATGCTCAGAGAGCCATTAACGAATTTTATAAACAAAAAACCAAAACTTATCCACGAAAAATTATCGAGTTATTTAATGGAAACTTTTTTTGAAACATTTGAAATATTGCTGAGCTATGTGACAAACACAATATCCTTTGTTCGTGTCGGAGCCTTCGCGCTTTGTCACGCCGGTATGATGACCGTTGTTTTAATGCTTGCCGGAGCGTCGCACGAGACCGGCGGCGGAAATATTATCGTAATGATAATCGGTAATATTTTGGTTATGTGCTTGGAAGGCTTGATTGTTGGCATCCAATGTTTGAGACTTCAATATTATGAAATGTTTTCAAGATTTTTTAAAGGCAGCGGAAAAGCTTTTCGTTCATTCAGAAGCCGCAAATAATACCGTATGTCTATATTTCAAGAACAAAACGTGTTCAGGAGGAAATTATAATGATTATATTTTTATTAGTTCTGGCTATTATCATACCTGTAGGAATTTTTTTCATGGGTGAAAGAAATAAAAAACGCTTTAAATCTTCTTTGGCGATAAATGTAATTACTTTTTTTGGAATTTTATTAATCGGCGGAATTACAATGCTTTCTTCGGCTTCTGCGGCTTCTGAAGTAGCGGCAACCGCATCAAATGCTTCGGGCTTGGGATATATTGCGGCAGCTTTGGCAACAGGACTCAGCTGTGTGGGCGCGGGTATTGCGGTTTCTTCGGCGGCTTCGGCGGCCCTCGGCGCACTTTCCGAAAACGAGGGCATTATGGGTAAAGCTATGATTTTCGTTGCGCTTGCAGAAGGTGTTGCGATTTATGGATTAATCATTTCGATAATGATTTTGGGCAAGGTGTGATTTTGTGAAAATCTTTTTGATAAGCGATAATCAAGACACATTGACAGGAATGCGTCTTGCCGGAATTAAAGGCGTAGTGGTTCATGACGAATATAATTTTAAACATGAATTTTCGCTAGCCGTTGCGGATAAAGAAATCGCAGTGCTGATTTTGACCGAAAAAGTCAGCCGAAATTTTGATCATATAGTACGGGAATTTAGATTGAGTAATTCTTTTCCGCTGATAGTGGAAATCCCTGATAGGCACGGATTGGAACGCAGTCCGGATTTTTTGACAAAATATATTCGGGAATCTATCGGTATAAAGATTTGATTAGAGGTGCGGTATGGATGTTGAAGAAAAGCTGAAAAAATTTACAGACTTGGTTTTTGATGAGGCAAAAAAAGAACAGCGTGATATTTTAAATAAAATAACAAAGGAACATAATAAAACTTGCACGGATTATTACAATAATACAAAACGGAAATTCAACCAAAGGTTTGAAGAGGAAGAAAACCGCTTTATTCGGGAAACCCAAAAAGAAGTTGTTTTGGCGCAGACCGATATGAAACGGGAACTTATTTCGCTCAGAAACTCGCAGGAAAAAGCGATTTTTGCGAATGTTTTAAACCGCATAAAAGAATATATGAAGACCGAAGAATATGTTTTGAGCCTGATCAGCGGAATAAATAAAAATAAATCGCCTAATTACGCTTCTACCGTCTATCTTATGGCGAATGATATTTTGCATAAAGAAAGAATACAAAACGCAACCGGGGTTGACTGTGTAGAGAGCAGAGAAGATTTTATCGGCGGTTTTAAAATATCTATCAGCGAAAACCGCATTTTCGATTGTTCTTTTGAAACAAGGCTGAGCGAAATCAGAGAAAATTTTAATAAAATCAAAATAAATTAGAAAGGAGGAAAGTTATGACTAAAGGCTATATTTTTGGAATAAACGGTTCGGTAATCCGTGTTAAAGGCACAAAGGATTTTATGATGTCAGAAACCGTGCGTGTCGGCAAAGAAAGGCTAATCGGCGAAGTTATCGGAACTGACCCCGAAATTACAACGGTTCAGGTTTTTGAAAACACAACAGGGCTTGGCGTTGGCGAAGAAGTTGTCGGAACAGGCAAACAGCTTTCGGTTATACTTGGACCGGGGATTATTTCGAATATTTTTGACGGAATCGAAAGACCGCTTAAAGAAATCGAAATGCGCAGCGGACAGTATATTTCCCGCGGTGTGAATGTTGAATCTCTGGATATGGAAAAATTATGGGATGTCAAATTTAAAGTTAAAAAAGGCGATTATGTTTACGGCGGTTTTATTATTGCTGAAATAAAAGAAACAAATTCCGTTTTGCATAAAATCATGATTCCTCCTAAAATGGAAGGCGAAGTAATATTTGTAGAATCGGACGGAGAATATGATTTAAAACATATAATCTGCAAAATAAAAGATTCCGACGGCAAAGAAATTCCGCTTACTATGACGCAGGAATGGCCGATTCGGATTCCACGGCCTATAAAAAAACGTTATCCGGCCTCAGTTCCGCTTGTTACCGGCCAAAGGATTCTGGATTCGCTTTTTCCGATTGCAAAAGGCGGAACAGCGGCTGTTCCGGGCGGTTTCGGCACGGGTAAAACAATGACTCAGCACCAGATTGCAAAATGGTCGGATGCGGATATTATTGTGTATATCGGCTGCGGCGAACGTGGTAATGAAATGACGCAGGTTCTGGAGGAATTTTCTTCGCTTATTGACCCTCGAACAGAGCGTCCGCTTTTGGATAGAACGGTTTTGATTGCGAATACTTCAAATATGCCGGTTGCCGCCCGTGAAGCAAGTATTTATACGGGGATAACTTTGGCGGAATATTATCGTGATATGGGTTATAATGTTGCGATTATGGCGGATTCCACTTCCCGTTGGGCAGAGGCTCTGCGTGAACTTTCCGGACGTTTGGAGGAAATGCCGGCGGAGGAAGGCTTTCCGGCTTATTTATCATCACGCTTGGCGGCGTTTTATGAACGTGCGACTTATGCCGTAAACCTTAATGATACTCAAGGCTCGGTAACGATTATCGGCGCAGTTTCACCGCAAGGCGGCGATTTTTCTGAGCCGGTTACGCAAAATACAAAGCGTTTTGTAAAATGTTTCTGGACGCTCGACCGTGCGCTTGCGTATGCTCGACATTTCCCGGCAATAAATTGGCTTACTTCATACAGCGAATACAGTGAGGATCTCGAAAATTGGTATAATCACAATGTCAGCTTTGATTTTGTAAAAAACCGCCGTGAGATTTTATCGATTCTGACCGAAGAAAATAAACTTATGGAGATTGTAAAGCTTATCGGCAGTGATGTTTTGCCGGACAGCCAAAGGCTTATTTTGGAAATCGCACGGGTTATACGCTTGGGATTTATTCAGCAAAACGCTTATCATAAAAATGATACTTATGTTCCGCTTGTAAAGCAGGACAAAATGATGGATTTAATTTTGTATTTATATGATAAAACCAAAAAACTTATAGAAATGGGAATCACGGTTTCTACGATTCAAAAATCAGATATTTTTGAAAAAGTAATCTCTTTGAAATATGATTTGCCGAACGACGAATTATATAGATTTGAGGATTACAAAGTTGAGATAGATAAATTTTATAATGATTATTACGCAGCTTACGCATAAAAGGTGGTTTTTTTGTGATTGAATATTCGGGCGCAAAAGAAATAAACGGACAATTTATAATTTATGAGGGCGTGGAAAATGCCTCATTTGAAGAGATTGTCGAGATAAAAGTAAATACGGGCGAACGAAAAATCGGCCAAATTGTACGCATAGACGGTGACAAAGTTGTGGTACAGGTTTTTGAGGGAACAGAAAATATCAGCCTTACAAATAACAAAGTAAAGCTCTCCGGTCACCCTATGGAAATTCCGCTTTCGGATGAAATTTTGGGCAGGATTTTTGACGGCGCGGCGCGGCCGATTGACGGCTTGGGCGATATTTATGCCGAAAAAAAAGCTGATATAAACGGAAAACCCCTAAACCCTGTTTCGAGAGAATATCCACGGAATTTTATTCAGACCGGAATTTCGGCAATCGATGGATTGGTTACTTTAATACGCGGTCAGAAACTTCCGATTTTTTCAGGCAACGGTTTGCCGCATGACCAATTGGCGGCGCAGATTGTGCGCCAAGCCGGACTTGGCTCCGCTGAAAAGGATGCGAATTTTGGAATTGTTTTCGCCGCAATGGGCGTAAAATATGATGTAGCCGAATTTTTCAAAAAGACTTTTGAGGAAAGCGGTTCGCTCGAAAGAGTTGTAATGTTTTTAAACCTTGCCAACGACCCTGTTACCGAAAGAATCATTACGCCGAAAGCGGCGCTTACGGTTGCGGAATATTTGGCTTTTGAAAAAGGAATGGAAATTCTCGTAATCCTGACCGATATGACGGCTTACGCAGAAGCTCTCAGGGAAATTTCGTCATCACGCGGTGAGATTCCGTCACGTAAAGGATATCCGGGATATTTATATTCGGAATTGGCTTCGCTTTATGAACGTGCGGGAATTGTGCACGGTCAATCGGGTTCGGTTACGCAGATTCCGATTCTTACAATGCCGAACGACGATATTACACATCCTGTTCCCGATTTAACAGGATATATTACAGAAGGTCAAATTGTTTTGGACAGAAATATTCACCAAAAAAATATTTATCCGCCGATAAATATTCTGCCGTCGCTTTCCAGACTGATGAAAGACGGAATCGGTGAGGGATATACCCGAAAAGACCATCCGGATTTGGCGAACCAGCTGTTTTCGTCATATGCGCATGTGGGCGATATCCGCGCGCTTGCGTCCGTTATCGGTGAGGATGAGCTTTCGGATTTGGATAAATTATATATGAAATTCGGTGTGAATTTTGAGAGCGAATATCTGAATCAAGGAAAATATCAAAACCGGAATGTTTTCGAAACAATCGGCCTTGGCTGGGATATGCTGAAAATATTCCCTAAATCCGAACTCGACCGGATTAATACGAAAATTCTCGAAGAGTTTTATCCGAACGAATAGGAGGGATAATTTTGGATGCAAATACATTCCCGACTAAAGGAAATTTGATACGTGCGAAATCGACGCTTCAAATGTCAAAAATGGGCTATGAGCTTATTGACAAAAAAAGAAATGTTCTGGTTAAAGAAATTCTGGAGCTTAATAATCGAGCGGAAGAGATTCAAAAAGAAATCGTTGTGACTTTCCGAGAGGCGTATTTGGCGTTGCAGGAAGCGAATATCACAATGGGCATTAATAATGTAAAGACGATTTCTTACGGAATGCCCGAAGAAAATAGCTTGACTGTGCGTGCGCGGAGCATTATGGGCGTGGAAATCCCCAATATAAGATATGACGAAAAGCCGATTTCTTTGAATTACGGTTTGCTGAACACGACGGCGAATTTTGATGTGGCTGTGGAAAAATTCAACCGTGTAAAATATCTTACGATAGAATTATCTATGGTAGAGACCGCCGCATACCGCCTTGCGCTTAGCATCAAGAAAACTCAAAGAAGGGCGAATGCTCTTAAAAATATAACTATTCCGAAATTTGAAGAATTGACAAAAAATATAACGCTTACTTTGGAAGAACGTGAGCGTGACGAATTTACAAGGCTTAAAGTTATTAAAAAGAAAAAATAATTACCTTCAAAATTTGATTAAAGAAACGGCGCATATGCGCCGTTTTTCTACTTATCAAAATGAAAATAGTATCAATTCTGATATCTGCTATTTGTATCAATTAATATTGTTCTTGCGGCTTCGTTCCAGACAATTCCGAAATCAACTTCTTGACCGACATCACGCAGTTTAAAATAATTATTGCCTAAAATATTATAAGCTGTAAGATTCAATTCCCTGCCGTCCAGATAGACTTTCGCTGTTGTTCGGATAGGATTGACAGTTCCGCCTCTTTTTTTGGTTATTTCTCCGCCTGCAATTGTGTAAAGCTTCGAGCTTGTCATGAATATCGCTTGTTGCTTGGCATTCCATTCGATTTCAAATTGTTTCTTGCTATTGTTTAAAGCGAACGCAATATCTCTGAGTTTAAAATAATTATTTCCGTTTATATTGTAGGATTCGAAAGCAACATTTTTGCCGTCTATAGAAACATAAACCATATCAGACGATTGTTCCGCCAATGCAACGAATTTTATATTATTCCGCCTTGCATAGTTTTCGGCCGTACTGCCGGAATAGCCGTAAACAGTGATGTTATCCAATATCCCGCCACTTTCATTCAAAAAAGCAGAGTCGCTGATAGAAGCATTACGCGAATAGATATAGAAATTTTTAAGCGCTGTACAGCCGTAAAAAGCTCCCACGCCGATTGTTGTAACCGATGGAGGAATTACAACACTTTCAAGATTTTTGGAATCAAGAAACGCCCAATCGTCGATTTTATTAATAAATTCCGGTACAAAAAAACTTCTGTATGAAGAGTCTCTATATTGACTATGGTCGATCGAAGTACGCGGCGTTTTTGTGACAGGATACATTTTGCGCAGAGTTTCGCCTTTGTCGAGAGAATATTCCAAAACATTTTTGCCGTTATTAAAATACGTCAGTCTATCGAGTAGATTTGCGAGTTTAACAGCATCCTCAGGACCGCTGTAAATGTTTTTTTCTTGATTCAAATAGGAATTATCGAAATAGGAGCGGAAAGCGGATTCGAATACTTTCCAGCCGACATTATCGATAATCGGCGAAAAATAAAACATCAGATTATCATTGCTTTCTGAAATCGCCGATTCCAAATTACCTTCGTTATAGGATTTAAGCGCATTTTTATACCAAAGCTTTCTGTAATACGTGCCGCTTTGCAAATTTTCGTCATGTACAGTTTTTGCGGACGTGGTCTCCATAGCGTAAAGAAGCTTGAGATTTGCGGTAAATTCGGAATGAAAATCCCATTTTGTGCCGTCATCAAACAAATGTCCGATTTCGTGCATTATACCGAAACTCCAGTCTCCTTTTTTGTCTATAGAACGCATTTCATCTGCCACATAAGCCGAGGCCCAGCCGATTTTGTTAGAGCCGACATAAGCCCATGCCCAGCCGATATAGTTGTTTTCGTCGTATTCCAATGAGATTTCAATCTTTTCTCCGTTTGCCGGAGTTTTCCCGACTAAATTTGTGTATGTTTCGTAAACCGTATCAAGCCGTGACAGCCATAAAGCAAAATTTTCGGGGCTGATATTATTTTTCAATAATTCTGTATCAGCGTTCCAATAAAAATGTTTGCTTTCCAATTTATAGCTTGAAATATTTGAAGCTTTGACAGCACTTGCGAATATAAACACAAAAACAAACGCAAGCGAAATTGTGATAATTATGGATTTTTTCATAATACCTCCGTTTAGCGATTTTCTAAAATATCAAAAATTGTTTTTGGGATAAAAATTTATGTAATCAAAATGCGAGTCGTGCAGAAAAATTAAAATGCTAAATCTGAAACCTTCCTTATACTATTTTCATTCTAATGGAAATAATATTATTTATTCTATCATATAAGTGTTTGGACTTTATAAACTTAAAGGAGAAGTAAGTAAATTGTAACCATTTGAAAATAATTAAAATAAATTTTGATTTAGAATAAACTGTTTATAGATTTATTCGTTTATCTTGGTAAAATACGTTTTGCTTTTTTTTTGATGAAATAATCAGTTCGAGGAGGTGTTCGATGAGCTTTTTAAGAAAATTCTCGAATATTACGAAAGCCAAAAGCGAAATTCCTGATATACAAAAATATATTTCTGATTTAAAAAATAAAATTGGGCAGCTAAAAGCGATATCAGAAGCCGTTACAGCCAATGAAAAGCGATTATTGAAAAAAATAACAGATATTGACGAATTGGAAAAAAAATATGATAATTATGCTATAGCGACTGTAAAAACCGGAAACGAAAATCACATTTATTTTGCGCAAAAACAGCGGCTTGACGCAGAACGCGAAGAACTAAAAAATCGCTATAACAATCTAAAAGAGAGCGGAGAAAATATGCGGCGGATAACAGAAAAATTTTCGGCTGAAATTGAAAATGCGGAAAAAAATTTTTATCTGCTCAAAAATAACTGATTTTATTTTCTTGGGATTGTATGTAAATATTGAAATTGTATAGCCTTGCTTCTAAGCTTGCATAAGGAGGACTGTGTATGTCGTATACAAGTGATGAAGAAACTAAAATTTCCATAAAAACCCAAAGTTTTGTTTGCCAAAATTGCGGGGGTACTTTAAAATATAATATTAATACAAAAAAGTTTCAATGTGTGTCCTGCAAGACCGAGGCTGATATCGAAACTGTATCCGAAAGCGTAAAAGAATATGATTTCAGCGAATATGCCAAAAGGGAAGCCGAGTCGATTCCTTTTGAAGGCTTGGCTGTGGCGCATTGCCGAACCTGCGGTGCCGAAATCACTTTTTCGGAAAAGCAGTTTTCCGCAACCTGCCCAATGTGCGGCTCGACACAAATCGCTGAAGACAAACAACGCTCCGGAATACCGCCGGAAGGAATTATTCCATTTAGCATTGATAAAAACGATGCCGCCCAAAAATTTAAAAATTGGGTAAAATCACGCTGGTTCGCGCCGAACGATTTCAAAAGAAGTTATGCCGAAGCGGGTTTAGTGCCGATGTATCTGCCGTTTTGGACATTTGATGCGGAATGTGTCGGGAAATATGCGGGAATGGGCGGAAAAGTCCGCATGGTAAGAGACAGCAAAGGAAATATGCAAAGGCATGTGGACTGGTATCCCGTCGCCGGTGTAGTTTACAAAAATTTTGATGACATACAGGTTTCCGCATCCGATAAATCAAAACATTTGGACGGAATTTTACCATTTAACACAATCGAAAACACAAAAGCTTTTTCGATGGCTTATCTATCCGGATATTTCGCAGAGATATATAAAATCAAGGCTGATCAGGGTTTTGGAAAAGCCAAGGGGATTATTGACAGCCAAATGCGGGCGCTTGCAATGAGTGATATTTTAATGAGATTCGAAGAAGCTAACGTTACATCTATCCATGTAACACATTCGAACGTAACATATAAGCATTTGCTTTTGCCGGTTTATACTTCGGCTTTCCGCTACAAAAGCAAAACGTACAGCTATGCGATAAACGGCGAAACCGGCAGAATTTCCGGAAACCGTCCGTATTCTGCTCCGAAAATAATTGCCGCCGTAATAGCCGCAATCATTGTCGTAGTACTCTTGACAACATATTTTAACGAACAGGAAGAATATTATAATTTTAATCAAAATTATGAAATAGTTTATACGGAATTTGACAATAATATAATGTGAACACGCCATATTTACAGTTCACATTAAACTATATTTTGATACGCATGAAAATGCATTTAGTCAATTGGTGATGCGGTTTTTCGCATGAACTTTTAGAATGGAGTGAATATAGTATGGCTTGGTTTGGACAAGGCAAAGATACTATCGAGTGGGAAGAATTTAGAGATGATGTTTTGTTTTATAAATGGCCCGCTAAAGAAATCAAAAAAGGTTCTAAATTAGTTATTCGCCAAGGTCAGCATGCTGTTTTTTATGCCGACGGACGAATCGAAGGTGTTTTTAAAGAGCCGGGAAATTTTGATATCGTAACACAAATTGAACCGTTTTTATCTACATTAAAAGGTTGGTTTAGCTTGCGCGGCGACACCGGTATGCGTGCCGAAGTTTATTTTGTTAATGCAAAAGAACTTTTGCTTCCTTGGGGAACTCGCCAACGAATAATGATACCTTCTCCGGAAGTGCCTTCGGGAATTCCTATCGGCTGTAACGGAAATTTAATCATTGAATTTAGAGATTATTTGACTTTTATTGCAAAAATCGCCGGCGTAAAATCTACTTATTCACTTGAAGATATTTCGGAACGTATTATGGGTGAGCTGAATCCGATTATTGCGGAATGTATTTTAAACGGTCAGCTTTCTATAGGTTTAAATGTTCTTGTTACTTTGCAGTCAAACAGCCGTGCTTTAGCCAAAAAAATGGCGGAAGAAATGGATAAAGAACTTATGTCTATCGGGTTGGGGGTTGCTGATTTAAATATTCTCTCGATTAATTATCCGAAAGAAATTCAGGATATGGCAGATAAAGTTGCGTCGCATGCTTTTGTTACCAATACCGGAAAATATGCGGCTATATCTATGGCGGACAGTTTTGATAATCCTAATGCAGGGGGAAATCCTGCGGCGGCAGCCGCTCAAATGGGCATGGGCTTGCAAATGGGTCAGCAAATGATGAACGCTATGAATCAAAACCAACAGGCCCAGCAAACTCCGGCCCAGCAAACGCCGAAAGACGGCAGATTTTGCCCGAAATGCAGAATTATGGTCGGAACAAATTTTTGCCCTAATTGCGGAACAGAAACAGTTTAGATGAATATAAATATAAGTAGAACTTTACGGGAGATATTAATTTTCCGAACAGGGTTATAAAATTGTTCTTAAGCGGTTTGTTTTTTTGATTATAAATTTGCCTTTATGATAAAATACAAAGATATCAAACCGCTTTAAATAAATTTTTTACAAAATACAAAATTAAAAAAACCAATTTATACGAGGTGATTTTATGTTTGGCGGAAACAGACCAAAGCGTGAGCCAAAAGAAGTAAAGAAATCTGATAAACGTATTGTCAATGATGAAGACTTTCTTGATGATGATGAAGAATTATACGGTGATGAGGACGACGAAGAAGAGTATTTAGATGACGACGAAGATTACGACGACGAAGACTACGACGATGAAGACTATGATGACGACGATTATGACGACGACGAAGATGATTATGATGACGATTACGACGACTATGATGATGACGATTACGACGAAGATGAAGACGATAATTACGATGACGAGGACGAATATTAATAGTATTATAATATTTTCAATATTAAGGATAGAAAAAAATATTTCATTTCGCGCTAGAAACATTGCGCGAAACGCTCCGCTGTGAAAAATTTTTTTCTACTTATCTAAATGAAAATAGTATTAACTCTAATTTCTAAAATAATTTCTTTTTCAAAATATATTACTTTTTATTGGAGCGAATCATTGGTATAAATAATACCAATGATTTGTTTTTTAGCAAAGCAGACGCTATAACATTTCTCTATTCGACAAGATTCATACTTTTTAATAAACTCAAAATTTTATTCCCAAAACAATAATACTATTTTCATTATTAAGGATAGAAAAAAATATTTCATTTCACGCTTGAAGCATGCGTGAAACGCTCCGCTGTGAAAAATTTTTTTCTACTTATCAAAATGAAAATAGTATAAATTGCAGTAAATCTTTTTTTGGAGGATAACATATGAAAAAGATATTTCTTCTAATTGCTATGGCTTGCATAATCTATGGTTTCTACTTCTTTTATATCGAAAAAAATTCAGTTAAAATAGATATTTCGTTCTCTGATGAGCTTTTTGAAAACATGCCTTATTTAAATGTCATAAAATCTAATATACGTAGTTATTTTATGGATGCGCCAAGTGAAATTAATGATTTTTATACAGAGATAATCGAAGAAATTCCGAAAGAGATTTTGGAAGAAAATATCGATAACAGTCTTCAGTTTACCGAATTTAAAATCACTAAATTTGATGTTTACGGAAATCCGCAAAACAACGATTTTTTATCATATAGAAATACCCTATCGGTTGATGAGAAAAAAGTTTATGACCAAGTTTATTTTAATTCGCTTTATTTAAACTCTGAATTTGAGCCGGAAAGTACAATTACAAAAGAACAATTTGCAAAAATATTCGAATCCGTAAGATATGATAATCCGGAAATTTTCTGGCTAGATTATGTTTGCGATTATTTTCATAACGAAAAAGGAATAGTTTCAAAAATCAGGCTTCATTTTAATGATACCGCAGAAAATTTGGAAGAGTCGAAAAATATTTTTCGTAAAAATACACAATCTGTTTTGGAGCACGCAAAAAATCTGGATGACAATCTTTCCAAAATGAAATTCATACACGATATTCTTACAAATTTTAATGATTATGAAGGTCAAGAAGCAATGGACCAATCTTCGTATTCCGCTATTGTAACGGGAAAATCGGTTTGTGCCGGATATTCGGCGGCGTTTCAATATTATATGCAAAAATTGGGGATTCCGTCGGCGGTAATTGTTGGAGTCACCGATCAGCCGCATTCGTGGAATCTGGTAGAACTTGAAGATGCCTTTTATGAAATCGATATAACTTGGGATGACCCGGTCGATAATCCGCCGGATAATTATTATTATTCATATTTTTTGGTAAATGACGAGATTACGAACCAAAACCGCACGCGCGACGAAATCAGTAAAATTATGCCGCTTGCGGATGGCGAAGAATATATTTCTTACAAAAAAGAGGCCGATAGTGCACCTGATTTATCAGTAATAAATTATGGTAAACCTACAGGAGAACTGGATAATTACGTGATTTGGCAAAGTGATATTGAAAACAACAGTATGGGGAATGACAACGGAATCAGCGAATATATCGATAAGAATATTGATATCGGGACAAATGACGAAAATGAAATCAGCGGCAGGATGACCAAACCGATAGAAATTCCCGAATTAGACCTGATTCCTGATATCGAAAAGTTTAATCCCGAAAATTTACCACTGTACGATTATTTTAAGGACATACCCGAATCTTCTTTTTGGGAATTTTTCTTTAATGAAAAGGAAATAACTTTCGATGGAGAATAAAAGCAAGTTTTATAAAATGTTTTGCAAATTTAAGCCGCTAAATATGATTGTTTCGTATTAATTGAAAAATTTTGGATTTTATCCTATACTATATATATAATTCGCTTAGGGGCGGAATTTGTGCATAGGGAGGATATTATGAAAAAGTTATTGTTAATATTATTGACATTATTTATATTTGGCGGTTGTTATTCGGCCGGTGATATCTCCGACACGGAGGCTGTGCAGGCGGTAAGCGTTTTGGAGGATGACGCGGCCAAAAACGGTTTTACTTTTTTAAAGGATGCTGTTCCCGAAAAAGAAAGAGATTTTACGCTGATGGTTTATTTGAACGGATCTGATTTAGAGTCAAAATACGCCTGCGCCACAAGAGATTTGCAGGAAATGTATAGCTCTGGATTCAATTCGGAAAATTTAAATGTTATTGTTTTGACGGGCGGAACTTCCTATTGGAACAACGACACGATTTCTTCTGATACCGAAATTTATAAAGTAACCAATAAAGGGATTGTCAAATTAGTTTCGCTTGGAAAAATCTCTGTGCTTAATCCCGAATTGATGACTAATTTTATAGATTATTGTTCAAAAGCTTTTCCGGCTAAGAAAAACGGCTTTGTTTTTTGGAACCACGGCGGCGGGACAATTCACGGCTATGGTATGGATCAGCTTTATAAAGACCAGTCGATGTCTGTACCTCAAATAATAAAGGCGTTTGACAATTCTGTTTTGAAAAACAAAAAGCTTGAATTTGTGGGCTTTGATTCTTGTTTGATGGCAACAATCGAGATTGCGGACAGTATGCAGCCATATGCAAATTATTTGATTGCGTCGGAAGAGACTGAGCCGGGCTACGGCTGGGATTATGGCTTTTTGAAAACGATTAGCGAAAATCCGAATTTGACGGGAGCGGAAATCGGCAAAGAGATTGTTACAAAATATGTTGCTTTTTATGAGGACTCGAGTCAAGATGCGACATTATCAACTATTGATTTAAGTAAAATGAACGAGCTTAATGCGAATTTTGAAAAATTCATGAATTTGGCATATGATTCGATTCAAAACGGTGATTTTAATAAAATAGCAAAAGCCAGAAAAGGTACAAAATCTTTTGGATACAGCGGTGAAAACAGCGGCTCTTATGATATTGTCGATATAAAACATTTGGCACAAAAAATGCAGAGCATGTATCCGGAAGAATCTAAAAATTTAATCAAAAGTATAGACGAAACTGTTGTTTATAAAGAAAATAATTCTATTGTTTCGAATTCAAACGGCTTATCTACATATATTCCGTATCTGGACAAGGATATAGCCGAATACAGCTTGCAAATTTATAAGTCATTAAAAAAATATCCGCAATTTAATAATTTTCTGAATTCTTATACAAAAGAGCTTTTGAGTAAAGAAGCTCCTGATTATTCTGAGGAAATAGCCGAAATTCAGCCGGAAGTCAATGACGATTCGGATATATCAATAAATCTTGCCCCTGAGATGCTGGATTATATAAACGAAATAAATTTAACAATCTGGTCAAAATACGAGGACGATTATTATATCATGTTGGGCAGCAGCTCGAATGTGGATATTGCGGAGGACGGCAAAATAAATACCGCTTTTGATGGATATTGGGCAGAATTGGGCGGACAAAGGGCTTGTTTTTACGAATATGAAAATTATGACGGTACCGTAAAATATTCTACACCGGCGGTTTTGAACGGAGAAGAGGTTGATATTTTTGCAATATTTAATGAAAAATATCCCGACGGCAAAATTATAGGAGCGCTTCCGGTTTCGGAAAGCCGTGTTGCTTCGAAATATATGCTTCCTATCGAAAAAGGCGATAAACTTCAATTGCAGTATTATGTTCAGCTTTTTGTTGAAAACGAAGAAGATTTAGCTAAATACGATTACGCAAGCACTTGGGTTGACGGCGATGAATTTACGGTCGGCGATGATTTTAAAATAGAAATTGTTCCGGTCGACGGTCAGTATTTATACGGCTTCTGGATAGAGGACGTTTATGCAGACAGATATTATACAAATTTTATCGAGATAACATATTGATTGAAACTTATAAAAACGGTGCGAAAGTGCCGTTTTTTGCTATAAATATTATTAATAGTAAAAATAACAAAGCAGTATAATTGTTGTATGATTTGAAGTCGAAATAGAATTAGGATATGCTAATATTTTGAAAAATAGCGGGTTGATTTTTTACCGACTAATACTATTTTCATTTTGATAAGTAGAAAAAAATTTTCACAGCTGAGAGTTTCGCGCAATGTTTCAAGCGCGAAATGAAATATTTTTTTCTATCCTTAATATTGAAAATAGTATAATACTATTTCCATTATAAAGGAGCGTTTTTATGAGCTTTTCGGAATCTCTTGTTTTAGTATTTTCTTTTATAATATCTATAGTTTTTTATAAGGGCTGGTATAGTCGTGCAACAAATATTTGGCCGCAGGACAGAATCGGTTTTGTAAAGCAAATTTTTATGATTTTGCCTTTTTTATCGCTTGGAATTATTTTTTTTACGCTGAAAGTTTTAGCTTCTTTTGATGTCATCAGGGATTTTTTATATATAATTTTTTATATAGTATTCGGTCTTTCTTGGGTAGCCGTAGGAATGTACGGCCTTGCAATGTTATTTGATATTTCATATGCTGACGATTTAATTAATATGAACAATAAGGCGGCCTTGATGCCGGTTGTGTCTGCTTTTTTAGGTTCAACAATTATTTATTCCGGAGCGAATATCGGTGACGGCCCGGGCTGGTATTGCGTTTTCGTTGCCGGAGCTATGGGAATGGTTTCGTGGTTTTTTTTGGGTTGGATTATAAATATTTTGAGCGGTACTTTCGAAAAAATAACTGTTGAGCGGAATATTAATACCGGAATTTTATTTGGGTTTTATTTATTTGCGAGTGCGATTATTTTAGCGAGAGCTTCCGCAGGCGACTGGACTTCTTTTTATGATACTATTTTGGAGTTCGGAGCAGGATATCCGGTTTTATTTTTGGCGGCTTTTCATATTATTTTAGAAAAAATGATTAATAGAAATAATGATCCTTATTATAATAACGAGAACTCTGATAAAATCCGTCTTTATCCAATATTAATCGGTATTTTTTATATAGTTTATGCGGTTATTGCGGTTTTATTGTCTTTACCAATGAAAGAAAATCCGATTTATGAGCAAATTATGCTATTATTTTAAGGAGATAAATATGAAACTGGCAGAAATCCCGAAAGAAGAATATTCCGAATATCGATTTGAAGTAATTTTTAATGCGTACAAATGGGATCCGCAAGTAGAGGACAAAAATACTGTAGCGAGGCATGTTGTGTTGATGGACAAAAATACCGCAGGCGAACTTGCGGATCTGGCTGAAAAATTGGCGCAAGAGACAAATTTAATTGAAGAGGCTTTTATAAATAAAAATAAACTTGAGCTTGCGAAGGAATTGGGATTCTCAAAAAAAATTCTCAAGGTCTTGGGGAGATTAAAGAATTATAATCCCGAAGAAAATATTCGTTTAATGAGGTTTGACTTTCATCCAACCGAAACAGGCTGGGCGGTTTCGGAAGTCAACAGCGATGTGCCGGGCGGATTTGCGGAAGCATCAATTTTACCGCAAATAGCAAAAAAATATTTTGAAAACGCTGATAACGAAAAAAATATTGCGGATATCTTGATTGACGAACTTGAGCCGAAGCTTGATAAAGATTCCACAGCGGCATTTGTCTATGCTACTTCATATGCTGATGACCGGCAGGTTATGCAGTTTTTAAGCGATTCTTTCAATAAAAAAAATATAAATACAATATTCGCCGCGCCGGATCAGATTGTTTTTAAAAACAAAAAAGCTTACAGCATTTTGGATAATGATGAGAAAAGATTGTCGGCTTTGATACGGTTTTATCCTTTGGAATGGCTTGTCAATCTGCCGAGACGTGCGCATTGGGAAGATTATTACGACACAAAAACGCCTTCCTGTAATCACCCGGTTGCTATTTTCGCACAATCAAAACGCTTGCCGATTGTGTGGGATAAATTAGGGGTAGAAATTCCATATTGGAAGAAATTATTGCCGCAGACGATAGACCCAAAAGAGCTGAAAAAATTCGACGAGACATGGATTTTCAAACCTGCGCTGGGCAGAGTGGGCGAAGGAATTTTAATAAAAGAAGCTATTTCTGAAAAAGAATATAAATCCATTTTAAAAGATGTACAGAAATATCCGAAAAACTGGGTTGCTCAAAGAAGATTTAAAAGCAAGCCGGTACAATCCGATGATGGAAAATCGTACCATTTATGTATCGGCGTTTTTACTGTAAATGGAAAATTCGCCGGTTTTTACGGCAGAATAAGTCCGTATGCTCTGATAGACTCTAAGGCGGAAGATATTCCGATTTTAATTTTAAAGGATTGATTATAATGGACCAAAGTATAGCGATTTATAAAGTTTGGGCACCGTCGGAGAATTTATGGACGGCTTGGGCAAAGCCGGTATTATTCGCGAACATCGATAGTTTTGCCGGTAGTACAGGAACAGGTGCTATTGAGATCAACGAACCAAAAATTAGTTTAAAAGAAATTAACGATGCTGCCATTATTGTTGATTTACCAGGGACTAGAAGTATAACGGATGGGCTTTCTTATGTAAAAGCGGGTTTTCGGCCGATACCTCTGTATAATTGTGTCAGCGGCTCGGGTAGAGTGATGGTTGAAGTTGGCGACTTAACAAGAGGTTTAAAATTAGGCGCTCAATATATTACGACACATAAGGATTTATTAAAAGATTCCTCACCGCCGGTTTTTTTGCTGGATTCAAACCGAATGTCAACCCGTAGCAAAGGGAGCGAGTATTTTGACAACAGATACAGTATTTTTGCACAGGACATGCCTTCGGCGAATTATTTAAAACAAAATAATATCAATAAAATTATTTTGATAAGCGAGCATATTATGGAAGATTTATCGCATATATTGTTGCGCTATCAAGAAGCAGGGATTCAGATTTTGCTTGCCGATTCGTCCGGAGAATTAAAAGATACAAAAATAACTAAACCGGGAATGTTTAAATCGCTTTATTACCGTTTTCAAATTATTTTTGGTTTATCACGAAATCCTATCGGGGGCTTTGGGCATTTGATTAAAGTTGATACAGCTTCAAGATCTTACAGACTTGGCTGAACTCACGCATTGCCGGAGAAATTCTTTATTTTAGAAATTATCTCGTCATAATATTCGGGTTTGTGCGGTAAAATGCAATTTGAGCAGGATTTCACATTTTTGATATATTCGAAATCGCCGCCGCACAAATCGCCCATCAAATAAAGCGGACAAAAACAAAACAGACAATTAAAATCCTTTCCTTTGATTTCGTGGCAGGGGAAGTATTTACAATCAACGTTTTTAAAGTATCTATAAGAATTATTCATATTTGCCTCTTTTGGGAAATTTATTTGGCTTTGTGTTAGTGCAAAGCTTTTTTTATTATATACACAAATCGATTACATTTCAATCACATTTTTTGGTGAAAAAGATTGCGGATTTTGGCTGTTTTTCCAATATTTAAAAACAATTTGTAATTATTTTAAATTTTCGCTTGCATTGTTGTAATTTATATGCTACAATATTTAAAGATTCGGCAATAAATTGTGATGGTCATATTTCTTTGTGTAAAATATCCTCCCCCCTATTGGATATTTACTTATATAGTCATCTCTTTTGGTGACATAAAGGCTATTAGGCTATACTAATAGCCTTACCCTCGTTTAAAAAACTATAGAAATATGGTTTTTTTGTTTAAAAAAATAACACCAATAATAAAAAAGGTGTTATATTTCGTCGATTCTTTCCGCTAATATTTTGTAAATTCCTTTGCGTTGTTCGGCAACGAAAAAATTTGATATAATCACGGCATCAAATCCGATTTCTTTTATTTTTTTGATATCTCTAAAGCTGTCGATGTAGGAATGAGCTATTTTTAGTGCGCCGGCAGGCAAATATTTATACAAATCCGCAAGTTTCTCTTCATCAAAAAAATCATTATATAAATTTATACTGAAAATTTTTGCTCCGCCTTCAATTGCCAATTCGATTTCGCGTATATTTGAGGCTTCCGCTATCACGTCGATTTGCAGACTTTTTGCTTGCTGAATAAAATGACGAATATGAGCGCGGCTTATTATCGACATAAGTAATGTTATGGCGGATGCGCCAAGCTCTTTTGCCTCAAAAATCTGGATTGGATTCACAATAATATCTCTCATTATAATCGGAATCTGAGCCGAATTATAGTATTGCGAAACAAAAGAAACATCGCCCATCAAACCATCTTCTGTGATAATGCAGAGTGCGGATGCAAATTCACTCATTTCTTTGGCATAAGAATCAAAATCAAATTCGTAATCCACAAAATCATTATACAAATCCATTTTTTTTAATTCGCCTATTATTTTAAAACCCTTGCCTTTTATAGAATCATAGAAACTGGGAGTATTTTTAAATTTATGCGATTCCATTAATTTAGCAATTTTAAATAAATATGAGCCGTCGAGCTTCTTATTCATTTTGTTCTTTTTTAAGTCTAAGATATTCAATTTTTTTCACCTCCGAACAAAGAATTAATTAATGTATACATGTTATATATCATAAAACACGCAAAAATCTTATAGAACACAAAATAACTACAAAAAAAGTAATTTTTGCAAAAAACTTATTAAAAATATTATTTTAAGGAATAAATAAAAATAAATCTATGGATTAAATAGATAAAAAAAATATAGTAAATCTATAATTTTTAAATATTATAACAATTTTAAAATACTTTGTAAACGATATTAATATATTTGTAAAGTATTTAAAATATTTGGCTTGAGAAATTGTTTTGAGGATAGAAGGGAAGCAAAAATACTAAAAAAAACCGCTGTAAGCGGTTTTGATACTATTCTCAATATAAAGGATAGAAAAAAATATTTCATTTCGCGCTAGAAACATTGCGCGAAACGCTCCGCGGTGAAAAATTTTTTTCTACTTATCAAAATGAAAATAGTATGAGATAAGTCCATATTTTTTATCTGTATGCCAATTTAGAATCTTTGTGCAGATTTTTTACGGTATCACGGTTTATAAAAATTGTACAAACTTCGGTTTTTGTAATTGTATTGCTCGGGTTTTGGATTAAATCAACAATGCGGCGAACCGCCAAACGCCCCATTTCTTGATTAGGCACACGAATTGTCGTGAGCGGCGGATATGAAATTTGGCTGAACGGCAAATCGTCAAAACCGATAACCGAAATATCATCGGGAATATGGTATCCTCGTTCTTGAAGTGCTTTCATTGCGCCAAGTGCGATAATATCATTGTCCGCGAAAAAAGCTGTCGGCAGTTTCGAGCATTTGTCCAAAAGCGAAAGCATATCTCGGTACGCGCCGTTTATTGTTGTAGAAATAGTGAAAATATATTCATCTTTGACCGGCAATTGATTTTTTCTAAGCGCATGTTTAAAACCCATGCTTCTGTATGAAAAAGCTTTAATCCGGTAAGCTCCTCTTAAATAACCGATTTCTTTGTGACCGTTCTCGATTAAAAATTCGGTAGCTTTCCGTGCAGAATCAACATTATTGATTAAAACAGCATTAAAAGTCATCGATTCCACCCAATTATCCAAAAGAACAACGGGAGTTTTTGCCATTTTGAAAGGCTCGATATCTTCATCTGTTATTTCTGTTCCCAAAATCACCGAAGCTGATTCGACATCCATAATCAAATCTTTAATATTTTGTTTATAATTACGGTCCCTTTGGTCGAGATTATAAATCACCATTTCATATCTGCATTGCCTGCATTCTTGCTCAAATCCGTTTATCAGAAATGTAAAAAATGGCGTATCGTCAATTATCAAACCGTTCTTTTTAAAAATCACCAATTTTATTTTAGAAATCGAGTTTTCGTTAATATAACCGATTTCTTTGGCGACTCTGAAAATTTCCGAAACAGTTTGCTTGTTGACCCCTGCTTTATGATTAAGCGCGTTTGAAATCGTGGCAGGCGAAAACCCTGTAATTTTACTGATATCATTTATATTGACTTTGCTCATTTAACACCTCTGACATATAAAATATTTACATAATGCTATCATAATTTTTATTTCTCGTCTATTAATCAATATCACAAATATTTTAATTATGTCGGTTTGTTTTTTAACAATATAGCTCTTTATTTTATTATTTTTAAATCAACGCAGGATTAAATTAATCATAATTTACAAATTGAATTTAATTTTATAATACTATATAAACAAAAAATATTATATGAAAATAATTTATATAAATATTTATATAAATATTTATATTTTTGAGCCGCAAAACTTGAAAAATTGTAAATTATATGAAATTTACTTGTGAATTATATACAAAAATTCTGAAATTATTCTTATATTTTTAATAAAAATTTGGATATTGGTAATTTATTATTGAAATTATATATAAAATATTTATAATTATATTTATAAATATTTCGACGTAATGTATTGTGGAAAGTTTTTAGGAGGAAGAAGATGGCGAAAATTAAAATTGGTTTTGCACCTACCAGAAGAAGTATTTTTAGCGCGCCGGACGCGATAAAATACCGGGGATTGACCGCTGACCGTTTAAAAGAACTGGATATTGATTTTGTTGACATAATGGATATTAACGAAGAAGGACTTCTATATAATGATGACGATATGCAGAAAATCGCCGCCAAATTTAAAGCGGAAAAAATAGACGGTTTGTTTTTGCCGCATTGTAATTTTGGTACGGAATATGTTTGCGCCAGACTTGCCAAAGAACTCGGCGTTCCTGTTTTATTATGGGGACCATTGGATGAAAGACCGGACGAAAACGGAGTTCGCTTGAGAGATACCCAATGTGGACTTTTCGCAACAGGAAAAGTTTTGAGACGCTTTAAAGTTCCGTTTACTTATATGACGAATTGCCGCTTGAATGATCCTGTTTTTGAAAGAGGACTGCGAGATTTTATGGCGGTTTGCAATGTTATTAAGACATTCAAAAAAATTCGTATACTTCAAATTTCCACTCGTCCTTTCGATTTTTGGACAACAATGTGCAACGAAGGCGAGCTTTTGGAAAGATTTAATATACAGCTTTCTCCTATCCCGATGCCGGAACTTACAGACAGAGTAAAAGCAGTCAAACAAGAAGGCACTGAAGTTAAAAAAGTAATTGAGTATTGCAGAAAAAATATGGAAATTAAGATAAAAGACGACGAATTAGAAAATGTTGCCGCCTTGAAAGTTGCAATGAAAGCTCTTGCGGAAGAATACGGCTGTAACGCCGTGGCGATTCAATGCTGGTATCAATTGCAAAAAGAAATCGGTATTATGCCTTGCGCCGCAAATTCTTTGATGAATAATGAAGGAATCCCTGTTGTCTGCGAAACCGATATTCACGGCGCGATTACTTCTTTGCTTGTGGAAGCCGCCGGAATGGACGAAAGCAGAAGCTTTTTTGCGGATTGGACGATTAGGCATCCTGATGTTGAAAACGGCGAATTGTTGCAGCACTGCGGGCCTTGGCCGATTTCGATAGCAAAAGAAAAAGCAAAACTGACTTATCCGCTGGCCTTTGAGCATCCGGGAAGTATTACCGCCGAAGCGCGTCACGGCGAACTCACGCTTTGCAGATTCGACGGCGATAACGGCGAATATTCTTTGCTTTTAGGCAACGCCAAAGGAATCGAAGGACCGAAATGCATGGGGACTTATATTTGGATAGAAGTTGAAAATATAAAAAGGTTGGAAGAAAAAATCGTAACAGGCCCGTATATTCATCACTGTGTCGGTATACATAAAAATGTTGTTCCGGTTTTATACGAAGCTTGTAAATATATTGGAATCAAAGCCGATTTATATGACCCAATCGAGGAAGATGTAAAAGCTTATCTTCGTGGAGAATAATTCTTTTTGGGAAGGAAAGGCGAAAAAATGAATCTCTTAAAATGTAAATCTTTTGAACTTAGGCAATATGTTTTAGATTTGATTTGTAACGCAAAAGGCGGACATATCGGCGGAGATTTCAGCGTTATGGATATGCTTGTGATTCTCTATTATAAACATATGAATATTTCGCCGGAAAATATAAATAATCCGAATCGTGATATTTTTGTTTTAAGCAAAGGTCATTCGGTAGAAGCATATTACGCTGTTTTGGCAGATAGAAATTTTTTGGATAAAGAAGATTTGATGAGCAATTTTTCTAAATTCGGCTCTAAATATATCGGACATCCGAATAATAAATTACCCGGTGTGGAAATGAACTCAGGCTCTTTGGGGCACGGTCTTCCGGTTTGTGTCGGAATGGCGCTTGCTTCCAAAAAGAAAAATATCATAAACCGTGTTTATACAATTATGGGCGACGGCGAGCTTGCGGAAGGTTCGGTTTGGGAAGGCTTCATGGCAGGAGCGCATTTTAAATTGGATAATCTTTGCGCTTTTGTTGACCGCAATAAATTGCAGATTTCCGGAAATACCGAAAATGTTATGGCGCATGAGGATTTGGAAGCACGGATAAATGCTTTCGGATGGCATGTAATCCAAGTGAACGGACATGATTTCACCGAATTGGATGCGGCTTTGGAAGAAGCCAAAAATATAAATAAACCAACGGCGATAATCGCTAACACGATAAAAGGTTTCGGCGGCGGCGAAATCATGGAAAATAAAGTGCCTTGGCATCATAAAGTTCCGAATTCCGAAGAATATAAAATTATTTCGGAAGAGCTTTTGAGACGGAAGGAGGCGGCGGAAAATGAATAATATCCCAAATAGGCAAGCGATTTGTGAAATTCTTATGGAACATGCGAAAAACGACAAAGATATTATTGTTTTATGCAGTGATTCAAGAGGTTCAGCTTCACTTGCACCGTTCGCAGAAGCGTTTCCAGATCAGTTTTTGGAAGTAGGTATTGCTGAACAAAATTTAGTAAGCATTTCGGCAGGTCTTGCTAAATGCGGAATGAAGGCTTTTGCGGCTTCTCCGGCTTGCTTTATATCCACACGAAGTTTTGAACAGGTGAAAATTGATGTGGCTTATTCGAATACAAATGTAAAACTAATCGGCATAAGCGGTGGAATATCCTACGGCGCGCTTGGAATGAGCCATCATTCGGCGCAGGATATTGCGGCTATGTCAGCGATTCCGAATATGCGTGTTTATTTGCCAAGCGATAGGAATCAGACGAAATGCCTTATCGAGGCGCTTTTGAAAGACGAAAAACCTGCTTATATCAGAGTAGGGCGAAATGCCGTGCCCGATATTTATGACGAAAACTCGATTGAATTTGAAATAGATAAAGCAACGATTATTGAAAAAGGAACGGATATTGCGATAATTGCCTGTGGAGAAATGGTCAAACACGCTCTCGACGCTTCGGAATTGTTGAAGGTGAAAAATATTTCTACAAGCGTGATTGATATGTATTGCGTGAAGCCGATTGATAAAAAAGCCGTAATCGAAGCGGCAGAAAACGCAAAAGCCGTAATTACGGTTGAAGAACATTCGCCGTATGGCGGTTTGGGTTCGATGGTCAGCCAAATTATTGCGGCTAATTGTCCGAAAAAAGTAATAAATCTTTCTCTGCCGGATGAGCCGGTCATTACCGGAAATTCTCAGGAAGCTTTTGAATATTACGGATTAAACGGCGAAGGCATAGCGAAGAAAATCATGGAGATATTGTGATGGAAGCTTATGTTTTGGCGGTTGACCAAAGTACGCAGGGGACAAAGGCGTTATTATTCAATGATATCGGAGAAATAATCGCGCGCGAGGATTTGCCGCATGAGCAGATTATAAATGAAAAAGGCTGGGTTGAGCATAATCCGAACGAAATTTATGAAAATACTTTGAAAATCGTAAAAAAATTAATTGAAGATTCGGGAATCGAAACGGATAAAATAAAAGCTCTGGGAATAAGCAATCAACGGGAAACGGCATTGGCGTGGAACAAAGAAACCGGGGAACCTGTATATAATGCGATTGTTTGGCAATGCGCCAGAGCTGCGGAAATCTGTAATAATTTGAAAGATTATTCAAGCTTAATAAAAAACAATACCGGCTTGAATTTGTCATCGTATTTTTCGGCGGCGAAAATCGCGTGGATTTTGCAAAATGTAGAAGAAGCAACGGATTTAATGCAAGACGGATTATTATGCGCCGGAACAATCGACTCTTGGCTTGTTTATAAACTTACAAAAGGCAAAGTTTTTAAAACGGATTTTTCAAATGCTTCCCGAACTCAATTGCTTAATCTTTCAGAATTAACATGGGATAAAAAGATTTGCGGATTATTCGGAATAAATTCGAACTGCCTTGCGGAAATTACAGATTCTGACGGAGATTTCGGATTTACAGATTTTGACGGACTTTTACCGAAAGCGATTCCGATAAAAGCGGTTATGGGCGATTCTCACGGAGCGCTGTTCGGTCAAGGCTGTCACGAAAAAGGCATGATAAAAGCAACTTACGGAACCGGTTCTTCGATTATGGTAAATGTCGGCGAAAAAATTTCTTTCAGCGATAGCTTGGCTTCTTCCGTGGCTTATTCCTTTGACGGGCAAGTAAATTATGTCCTGGAAGGAAATATAAATTATACAGGCGCAGTAATTACATGGCTGAAAGATGATTTGCATTTAATTGAATCTCCAGAAGAGACCGAAGAATTGGCGAAATCGGCAAATGAAAACGATACAACTTATTTAATTCCGGCATTTTCGGGACTCTCCGCACCGTATTGGGAAAGCAAAGCAAAAGCTATGATTTGGGGAATGACCCGCACGACGGGCAGAGCGGAAATTGTGAAAGCGGCTCTTGAATCCATTGCGTATCAAATTACAGACGTTATCGAAGAAATCAAAAATTCGTCGGGAATTGAAATAAAAGAACTGCGTGTCGACGGCGGCCCGACCCGAAATTCATACCTTATGCAGTTTCAATCGGATATTTCGAAAATTCCGGTTTCCAGACCAAAATATGAAGAATTGTCGGCGATTGGTGTAGCTTATATGGCCGGAATCACCACAGGAATTTATCAGAAAGATGAAATATTTGCGAAAGAAATCAGAACTGTATTTCAATCGACAATGAAAGCTGAATTGCAAGAATGTAAATATGAGAATTGGAAAAATGTTGTTAGACTTGTTATATCTGCATCTCAAAATATAAATTGAAATATTGCTAAATAAAAATAATTTGGATTTTATGGGAAAACCCATTAATCATAACGTAATTAAAACTTTGAGGAGGAAATTAAAATGAAAAAGAAAGTGTTAAGCTTTTTACTGGCAACTATAGTTGGTTTATCAATGACAGCATGCGGAACTACAGCAAATAATACGACAACATCGGAAGCACCTGCGACATCTGAGGCACCTGCAACTACCGAGACTCCGAAATCGGAAGCTCCTGCTACATCCGAAGCCCCTAAAACAGAAGCTCTGAAAGGCGGCGGCTCGAACATTATGTATATAATTACGCCGTCTCATTCGAATCCGTTCTTTAAAACAGAAGCGGATCAAGCCGAAATCAAGGCTAAAGAACTTGGCTACGAAGTTAAAAAAGTTTCTCATGACGACGACGCAACAAAACAATCAGAATTATTTGATAATGCGATTGCCGATAAAGCGGCGGCTATTGTTTGTGACAATGCTGGTGCCGACGCTACCGTTGCGGCTGTTCAAAAAGCCAGAGACGCAGGAATCCCTACATTTTTGATTGACCGTGAAATCAATGCAGAAGGCGTTGCTATTTCTCAAATCGTTGCAAATAACTACCAAGGCGCAAAAGCTATTGCAGAAGTTTTTGTTGAAGCAATGGGCGAAGAAGGCAAATATGCTGAGCTTTTGGGCAAAGAATCCGACACAAACGCAGGCGTTCGTTCGCAAGCTTTCCACGAAGTAATCGACCAATACGATACTTTAGAAATGGTTGCTCAGCAAACTGCTAACTGGGAACAAACCGAAGCTTATCAAAAAGTTGAAACAATTTTGCAATCAAATCCTGATATTAAAGGTATAGTATGCGGTAATGACACAATGGCAGTAGGCGCGGCCGCCGCTATCAAAGCAGCAGGACTTAAAGATATCGTTATTATCGGTGTTGATGGTTCGGACGAAGCTGCCGCAGAAATCAAAGCCGGAACTATGGCGGGAACGGCTCTTCAGCAATGTGCAAGAATAGCGGAAATGGCCGTTGAACAAGCTGACAAATATTTAAAAGAAGGCTCTACTGGTTTAGACGAAAAACAATTAGTTGATTGTGTTGCTATTACAAAAGACAATGTTGATAAATTATCTGCATTTGTTTTCAAAGGATAATATTTCGCTTGGGTGGAGCTTGTCTCCGCCCTGTATTCTAAAATTTCTATGTCTTTTTTAAAAAATTTTAACGGAGCTGAGGCGAAATGAAAAAATCTTTATTGAAATTATTATTAATAACAGCGGTATTATCAACAGCACTAACGGGATGTTTTACGGTTGTAAAAATCGGTGAAGAAAATAAACTTACCGGTGAAACCGAATTTAATGCTGGTGATAATGTTGCTGAAATTTGGGAATCTGCTGTTTTGCCGGAACTAAATTCAAAAGCCGTTGAATTGCCGGAATTTTTGAAAGAAGCGAACGGAGATTTGAAATCTCTTGTGGATAAGTACGGGAAATATTCTATGGGTACGTCAGGCGAAATTAATTATGTCGTAAAAGGCAGCGGAACTGTGGAAGAAGTAAATCAAGAAAAAAAAGCCGGATATATGACGATAAAGCTTGACGCTCATGAAGGCAAAGAAATCATAAAACTTCAAATCGGGTCTGTTTATAAAGGCTCTTCGGTAAGGGATTCTTTGGATTTTATCAAATTTGGAGATTACAAAAATCAGCAGGAATGGGCGGCGGTTTCGCAATCATTACATACTGTTATTGATACTGAAATAATTAAAAAGCTCGATTTAGGCGCTTTAAAAGGTAAGCGAATTAATTTTGTGGGAACATTTACGGCGAACAGTAATGAAGAAATTTTGATTACGCCTGTTGTTCTGACTGTGAATTAGGAGGGCATGTATGGACGATATTAAATATCCGGACGGAGTCTGTCTGCGTGCCGAAAATGTAGGCAAAATATATCCCGGAACAAAAGCTTTGGACAATGTTTCTTTTGATGTGCTAAAAGGGAAAGTCAATGTTTTGATTGGCGAAAACGGCGCAGGAAAATCGACTTTAATGAAAATTATCGCCGGAATCGAACAACCGAGCGAAGGCAAAATTTTTATGGACGGAAATCCGCTGAGCTTTAAAAATACAAACGATGCCAGAGCGCACGGCATTGGAATAATTCATCAGGAATTAAGCTTGTTTCCGAATCTAAACGTTTATCAAAATATTTTTATGGCAAAAGAAAAAAAGCATGGTTTCGGATTGGACAATCAAAAACATATAGAACTTACAAATAAAATTTTAAACCGCCTTGAGCATCCGATTGATGCCGAAACTTTGATTGGAGATTTAAGGGTAGGGCAACAGCAAATGATCGAAATCGCACGAAATTTGATAAGCGATGATTTGAAAATTTTGATTATGGATGAACCGACTTCTTCTCTAAGCCAAGCGGAAGTTAATATTCTTTTTAAAATAATGCGGGAATTATTAGTCGAGGGGATTTCTATTGTTTATATTTCTCATAGGCTTGAAGAAATTATGGAAATCGGCGACCATGTAACGATTTTGCGTGACGGAAAATATGTTGCGGATGCGGAGGTCAGTGAAATCGATGTTCCGTGGATAGTTAAGCAAATGACGGGCGAAGGCAAGTCTTATCCGAAAAAAGACCGGAATATCGAATGGGATAAAGCCGAAAAAATTATGGAAATAAAAAATTTGACATTGCCGAAATCGGGCGGCGGATATTTATTGGATAATGTTAGTTTTGATTTGAAAAAGGGCGAGATATTAGGAATTTACGGACTCATGGGTGCCGGCAGAACAGAAATTTTCGAATGTTTAATGGGCTTGCGTCCGGAACACACGGGCGAAATAATTTTAGAAGGAAAAAAAGCGGATATAAAATCAATTTCGGAACAAATAGACAGAGGCTTTGCGCTAGTGCCCGAAGACAGACAGCGTGAAGGTTTGGTTCAAACAATGAATATTCAAAAGAATATTTCTTTGGCGAGCCTAAAAAATTATGTAAAATTTATTTTTCTTGATGAAAATGAAGAAATGAAAAAAGTTGACGAGCAAATAAAAGATATTCATATAAAAGTTGCGGATAAAAAACTGCCGATTCTTTCGTTATCGGGCGGTAATCAGCAAAAAGTCGTTATTGGCAAAGGGGTTTTGACAAATCCCAAAATCCTGCTTTTGGATGAGCCGAGCCGGGGCATAGATATCGGCGCAAAAACCGAAGTTTTTGATATTATAAACCAATATGCGGAAAACGGGCTTTCGATAATCGTTATTTCTTCCGAGCTGAAAGAAATTATTGCTATTGCCGACAGGGTTATTGTTTTATCAAACGGTATAAAAACAGCGGAGTTTTTGGGAGACGAAATTGTTGAGGAAAGTCTTGTGCTTGCGTCTTACAAAGGACACCACGAGCATCAACCGGTTTCTTGAGAATGAAATTTTGAAAAAAGACCAATAATCAGAGAGGAAGTATAAAATGACCGCTAATAAATCGTCCAATAATAAAATTGTTATGACGCTCTTAAAAGGAAGGACCTTTATTGTTTTAATTTTATTATTAATTTTTTTCAGTATAAACGCAAATAATTTTCTCAGCATAAATACTGCAATGCTCATTGCAAAACACGTTGCACTTTATGGAATTTTGGGAATCGGCATGACTTATGTAATTATTGCCGGAGGTATCGACCTCTCTATCGGTGCGATAGTCGGCTTGGCCGGAATGGTTGCAGGCGGACTCTTGCAAAAAGGCCTTACGCTGAAATTTCTAGGCGTGACATTGTATTTTAATGTTTTTTCGGTAGTTTTAATAACGATTTTGCTGGGCGCGGTAATCGGAACGGTAAACGGCTTAATCATTACAAAATGCAATGTTGCTCCGTTTATTGCGACTTTGGGAATGATGTATATCGCAAGAGGTTTGGCAATGATTCATTCGAATGGCGCTACATATTCGAAAATAACCGGAAACGCGGCTCTGGGGAACACGGGCTTCGAGGCTTTCGGGCGGAATTTGCCGAACACTTTGATTCCGGTCAGTGTTCTGATTTTGATAGCGATAGCTCTGATTGCCGCTGTGTTTTTGAAAAAAACCGCTTTCGGATGGCATGTGTTTTCGATTGGTGGAAACGAAAAAGCCGCAAAATTATCCGGTGTTAAAGTCAGTACCGTTAAAATTATGGTTTATGCGTTTTCGGGGATTTGTGCGGCCGTTGTCGGAATAATAGCGTCATCGCAATTGGTTGCCGCTCATCCTGCTACGGGCGAATCTTGGGAAATGAACGCAATTGCCGCAGCTGTTTTGGGCGGAACTTCAATGTCCGGCGGTATCGGAACAATCGGCGGAACAATTATCGGAGCTTTTGTAATCGGCGTTATAAATGACGGTATGGTAATGTGCGGAGTTTCGGAGTTCTGGCAGATGGTTATAAAAGGTCTTGTAATTATTTTGGCGGTAATCATTGACCAGTTCCAAAGAAATCTCCAAGCGAAAATGGCTTTGCAAACAAGAAATGAAAGTAAATAAAGTCTATTCTGCCCTTTTAGGGCTTTTTTTATTGTAATACGAGTCGACGACTAAATCGTTTTTATCCGAGTATTCGTATAAGCAGTCTCATTTTTTATAAATAGTGAAAAATGAAACTGCTTAAAACTTGAATTTAAATATGAACTTGTTAGTTATTTGACCTAAATTTCATTGCATCGTTAAGAAAATCATCAAGGCTGATATCTTTATATAAATTCCTTTGCCACTCAGTGTAATCAAATGGTTCTCGCAAAATCAGAGCAATGAATCTTTCTGCATTAACCAGACCCAGCTTTTCCGCTAAAATTTTCATACCTTCAGTTTTTATTACGGTATCGCTAATCATTTAAATACCTCCTAACAAACTCGATTGGATTAACTACTTGTATTTCGGTTATTTGTTTATTTAAAATTCCTTTATCCGTAGTCAAAAAATAATCTGCATTTGCTGAAACAGCACAAGCGATATGTGCAGCGTCTTTTTGCTTTAGTCCCAAATTCATATAATACGAAGCCTGAGTTCTGATTTCATCCGTTAAAATACAGTCAATACAGGCGAGGTTTTTCCATTCAGATATTCTTTGCTGTCTTTCCAAAAAAGGATTATCTTTATTTTCAAAATCTAAAATAAAAGACCAAACTAAATTCAACTGATTTTTCAATATTAATTCCTGTACAAACAATTTAGCTTCGGATTCAATTCTTATTATTACATTTTGTTGATTATCAAATGGTCTGTTAAAACAACAGTTATCCAAATAGACGGACAACTTTTTCAATTTTATCACCCAGTTTTCTCAATGACTTATGTTATGAGTATACTTGAAAATACGCTAAATTTCAAGGAAATTAAGTGCGGGAATTACTCCTTTGACGTATAATATTGGCTCAGCTACTAAAAAACAAAAGCTTAAGAAAATTTTAAGATTTGTAATAATTTTTTTTTAAGAAGATTAATTTATCATAATAATTATAATACATTATACTATTTCCATTCTAAAAGATAGAAAAAAATATTTCATTTCGCGATTGAAGCGTTGCGCGAAACGCTCCGCTGTGAAAAAATTTTTTCTATAATATCAAAATGGAAATAGTATTACAAATCATTTACTATTTTTGATAAAATATAAATTATACTATTTTCAATATATAGGATAGAAAAAAATATTTCATTTCGCGCTAGAAACATTGCGCGAAACGCTCCGCTGTGAAAAGTTTTTTTCTACTTATCAAAATGAAAATAGTATCAGTGAGGAGGACAACAATGATAAATTCAAACATTTTAATAGTAGATGATGATAAGGAAATTTTAAATTCTATAGATATATTTTTAAGCAACGAGGGTTTTAATATTTTTAAGGCTACAAACGGACATGAGGCTCTGGAAATTTTGCAGACCGAAGAAATTCATTTGATATTGATGGATATAATGATGCCGAAGATGGACGGGATTCAGGCGACGCTTGCTATCAGAAAGGAAGTGGATATCCCGATAATCTTTTTAACGGCAAAATCGGAAGATACAGATGTGATTTTGGGGCTGAATTTGGGTGCCGATGATTATATTACAAAGCCGTTTAATTTTTTAGAGCTGATCGCAAGAATAAAATCAAACCTCAGACGCTATATCAAATACGAAAATTACAAAAAGGCGGATAACGACGAAATTAATATTCGTGGGCTTTATCTAAACAAAAAAACAAAAGAGGTTTATGTAAACGAGGAAATTGTGCGTTTAACACCGATAGAATTTAAAATTTTGCAATTGTTAATGGAAAATAAAAACCAGATTTTTTCTATTAAAGATATTTATGAAACTGTTTGGGGTGAAGACTTTATGAATTCCGAAAATACTGTTTCGGTACATATACGGCGTATTAGGGAAAAAATTGAAGTCAACCCGAAAGAACCGATTTATTTAAAGGTGGTGTGGGGTGTTGGATATAAAATCGAGAAGTAATGATCCCGCAAGGGAAATTGAAGAAGCGAAAGAAGAAGAGTATAAAATAATTGAAAAAACTAAAAAAGTCCGAAAACCGAAAAACGGATTTATTGTATATCTATTGCTGCTTTTGTTTTTATCAGGAATAATTACGGGGTTTTTATTTTTAAGTAATCATTCCACCGGGCGCAGAGTTTACAGAAATATAGAGGATATGTATCAATCTCAGATGTATTCTTTGCCCGAAAACGATTCTCCGGAAAGATATGCAAAAAATATTTATTTATTTTTCACGCAATATGACGGATATGATTTTGATGAAACCAAACTAAAAGAACAGATTAGCGTTGATTCTTCGGATTACGAATTAAATCCTCAACATTTGCTGGACCGCGCCAACGTTGAAATGGTTTTCGGTGAATTATTGAATCGATTTAATAATGAAAAGAATAATGTTGATTCTTTCACCAGCATAGAATATTATGACGAAACGACAGGACAGAATTATAATTTTACTTCCGCACAGGAAATAATTGCTTTGCGGGATGAGAAGCTTAAGTTAATTGATGTGACTTACGAAAATTTATATAAATCAAACGAATCAAAAGCAAGCACCGTATTGGAAGAGAGCGTAAAGAATTATTATAATATACGCAATTATCTGGAATCGAATAAGAATTTCGGGTTCATGATTAGAGATAATAATGGTAAGACTTACTATTGTAACGAAGGAAAAGTGGCGAGCTTATCGGACAAGGAAATAGAAATTTATGAGAGGGATATAAATGGTTTGAACTCCGCCTTTGTTTTTCCGTTGTTTTCGGAAAAAGTCGGTTTTTATTTTAATAACGAGCCACTCAACGAATCCTTCAGAAAAAATAATATCAACGGATATTTTTTCGCTACTAATACTTTAATAAGCAGTGTTGATTCTGTTGCTAGTAATGAACAAATGTCTGTATATGCGTTTCAAGACTTTTTGAGCGCGTTTATATCTCTGTGCTTTATTTCGCTCTTGGTTTTGCTTTTTATTTGCAGGCATGATTTTGGCGCATTCAAGCGCGGCTCAGCTATAATTTATAATTTTTATGCAAAATTTCCGCTTATATTGAAGTTGTTGGGCTTTGTGATTTTTCCGATATTTTATTTTTTGGTTTCGGAAAATCCATCCCATATGAGATATTTTGTTGATGTAATTATTGGAACTAAAGCCTATATGTTTTTTGTATATTTTATAAAACATATTTTCAAAAATTTTAAGAATTTAAAAAATGAGCCGGAATTTAAAATTATCAGAAGAATTTTTAAGGATTTTCATTATGTGAATAAATCAGGAAAAATTTTTACTATCATTCTTTTTTATTCGATGTTCGTAATATTTGGAGTTTTTGGCACAGGCTTGTATGTTTTTGGTTCGCTTGCGATTTTGCTTGAAAACGAACCCGCGATTGTACTATTGGCGACGGCTTTGTATGCTGTTGCAATGCTTTTTTATAAATATTACATGGATTTTACAATCGGATACTGCAAGCTTTGCTACTATATTAAAAAGATTTATGAGGGCTCGGACGAATATATTGAGGAACAAAATCCGGCGAAGCAGGAAATTTATTATTTAAATAATCTGCGCCGTGGGTTTATCGAGTCGGTCAATAAAATGATAAAGGCCGAACGCATGAAAACTCAGCTTATTACAAATGTTTCGCATGATTTAAAAACTCCGCTGACTTCAATTATTAATTATTTGGAGCTTTTGAAAAAAGAAGGAATGCAGGGTGCGCATACAAATGAATACCTTGAGATTTTGGAAGCTAAATCCCAAAGGCTAAAATATTTGATAGAGGATTTATTCGAAGCCAGTAAATTAACAGCAGGCGAAGTCGAATTGAATCTCGATAAAGTTAATGTTTGTGATTTAATAAACCAAACAGTCGGCGAGCTGAGCGGAAAATTGGAAGATGCGAATATAGATTTGCGGACAAAATTTGACAGCGAGAATATTTATTTGAAATTGGACGGAAAGAAAATTTGGCGTGTTTTCGAAAATCTTCTGAATAATATAATCAAATATTCTTTGAGCGGTACAAGAGCTTATATAGATGTTCAAGAAGAAATAAATGAAGTTATAATTACTTTCAAAAATATTTCTAATCATGAAATAAAATTTGATAAATCGGAACTTTTCGACCGGTTTAAGCGCGGCGACGACAGCCGGAGCACAGATGGAAACGGTCTAGGATTATCGATTGCCCAAAGCATTATCAATCTTCACGGCGGCTTCATCGATATCGTTGTAGACGGTGATTTATTTAAGGTTGTGATTACATTTAGAAAAAAATGCTAAAAATTACCATAGATTATAACGAATCATAATCCGTACTATTTGATAAGTTTTTTAAAATACTTTATATGAAATAGATGCATGAAATTTTATTTAGTAAAAAATATGTAATTGTGATAAAAATATCTTGATTTTTTCTTGATTTATCAGACTTGAATAATATTATGTGAACCTTTATAAGGTTCACTTTTTTTATGAAATTTTAGTAATCTTGCTGTTGAAATCACAAAAAATATTTAATCTAAAATTACAAAAAAAATTTGCTTGTAATTTTATTCTTTGGTAATATTTATACAACATTAACTTAAAATTGTCGGTAATTACGCTTGATATTGAATAAAAATGCGATAAATTGAATAATATTTCGATAGCTATGATACTGCTCAAATTACATAAACTTCATAACATTTTTGATTGATTTTTTCTATAAATGGAGTTAAAATGTTTTTCACGAGGATTTTGATATACATAATGTACAAAAAATGAAATGGAATTGGGATAGAAAATATTAAAGATACAAAAATATCGAATTATTAAGCTCATCTCGAAAAATGGAATTTTTGATTAGTATTTATTCTGTGATTGAAATTTACTTTAGCGGTTTCGGAATAAAATGCAACATATGGAAATCCTTAATAATTGGCTGTTTTAAGCAACTCAATTTTGTAATTGCAGAGATTTTATTTTTGAAAAACTGGGGGTTTTGGGGTTATTCGATATTTATATTTGTTGCGGTATGCAATATTATGGAAATATCGAATATCCAGAATCCATTTTATCTAAGGAGGTGCTATCCGGTTTTTAAAAATTTATATGACTATAATAATTTATTTTGTAAGGAGAATAGAGATGAGAAATAAAAAACAGATTTTAGCATTTATTATGGCATTGGTTTTTTTTATAACTCAATTTAATCCGGTATGGCCTTTTGCTACGTCCGTCGAAGCTGCACCGCTCGACAGAATTGACTTTGCCACAGGAACTACGGGAACTTGGATAAACAAAGATGGTTCGTCAGTAACAGGTTTATCAATCGTTCCTGATGCCGGGACTGAAAACGGAGAGGCTTTGAAGATAGCGAATGTTTCGCAAGGCATGACTCCGGTTTGTAAAGACTTTGGAAAAATTCAAAATGGAACTTATGAAACTCGCATGAAAGTAAAACCTGTTTCAGCTGGCTCGAATGTCACATTAGGTGTCTCTTTCCGCGTTCCGGGTGCTGATGGAAAATTCAACGGAATTAACTTTATGGGACAACAAGGCGGCACGAAAAATGGATTACTTGCTGAGTCTAGTGTTACTTATAAAGATCCGATCAGTGCAACAGCGCTTCAGGAAATTAAAGCGGATACATGGTATACAATCAGAACGATTTTTAATGATAAAAAAGTATCTGTTTATGTAGATAATATATGTATTGTAAAAGACTTCGATTGGCCAGGATGGATGGCTGACGAAGGATATGTAGGTATATATGGTTGGGCTTCAAATATGGATTATTTTGTTGACTATATAAAAACCTCGACTGAAACTACTACAACTGACGCTCCGACTATTACAACGCAACCGACTGATGCAACTGCCATGGCTGGAACTTCAGCAGCTTTTAGTATTTTGGCAAGCGGAACAGGGGTTGTGAGTTATAAATGGCAGCAATCAACTGATGGAACATCTTGGATAGATGCGGATGGAACAAACAATAATTCTACATACACAATTTCATCTGCAAAATTACTTGACAACGGTAAAAAATTCAGATGTGTCGTTACTAATACAAAAAACAGTGTTGGTACAGCGATAATTTCTGATATTGTAACTCTTACTGTTAATCCGGCAGGAGAATTGCCGACTATTACACAAAATCCTGTTGCTGTTTTTGCAGAACAAGGAGAATCGGCTCAATTTTCTATAAAAGCGGAAATCTCTTCCGGAGAACTGACATATCAATGGCAGCGTTCTACTGCTGCAAATGGTGCGTTTACAAATGTAGCGGGCGCAACATCTGATACTTATTCATTTACACCGACTACTGCTGATAATGGTTATTTTTATCGTTGTATCGTATCGTTCAACGGTCAGGAAATCAACTCCACAGCGGCAAAACTTACTGTTATTGCGGCTTGGCCAAGTACTGTTGAGCCGGTTTATACAACGTTTGGAGAAGGTGAACTTCAGCTTCTAAACTGGAAAAACATTGAATCAGGAGCCAATTACATTCCGAAACCATCAGTTGTTTATGATCCTAGTGCGATGAATGAAAAAGCTTTGAAAATAGATTTTAAAGGAATTCCTAATAGAGTGTATTCTACCGATTTACCTCAAAATATCATTGACGGCGAATATGCGATGAGAGTAAAAGCTGTAAAATCGGGTTCAGGAGTT
Organism: Eubacteriales bacterium; assembly: GCA_031551135.1. Taxonomy (GTDB): domain Bacteria; phylum Bacillota; class Clostridia; order Lachnospirales; family JAITVM01; genus JAITVM01. Next base: position 46,297 of record JAVBOA010000016.1, read on the forward strand.
GATCCGACTCAAGAAATCCGCTTTGGTTTACTGACCCGAGTACAAGGAGCAAGCTACAATGAATTTACACGCTCCGGATCGGCTTGGTTCGGTGAAAAACCAGGAAGTTACACCCAATTGACAAGTGAAGGTATCTTTACGCCGGGACAATGGCATACTATACGTTTGCTTCACTTTGGAAAAAATGTGACTGTATATTTTGACGGCGTGAAAATAGCAGACAACATTACTTGGGATCAATATAACACAAACGCCGGCGGATTCGGTTTGCGTTCATTTTTTGCTGAACAATCTATTTATATAGATAATCTCTATGTAGGACCGATTCGTGAAGAAAGCGAATTGCCAAAGGAATTTGCAGTTGATAAACCTGACTCAGACGCATTTGATTATATAAAAGATTATGCAGACGAAATAACAGGCAACTGGATAAATGCTAACACATATGCTGCTCATCCGTCGGCTGTTGTAAACGACGAAGCTGCAACAGACGGAAAAGCTTTAAAATTAGATATTCCGGCAGGCAATATAATGTTGGCGGATTCAACAAGTTCTGTAACCAAAAATGCGGTTTATGAACTTAGAATGAAATCCGTTCCGGAAACATCAATAAAGACAGAATATGACCCTATAAATTTCCCGGGTGAAATGAAGGATACAGCGGGAAATATAGCGATTTTGACGCGTTATAGTTCTGCGACAACATATGCTGTGCTATATTATGATGCAAAAACTTCTGAATGGTCTGTCCGAGATGCAAATAATATTGGTAGTATTCGCGGAATCGTCGGAAAAGGCCCTGTATTAGAACCAAATAAATATTTTGATGTCAAAGTTAGATATGAAGACAGATTAATCAAACTTTGGATCAATAATGGTACAGAGGAAGTTTTAGTTGGTTCGTATATTGCAAATCATGCCAGCTATCCTATGACCAGAGGTAAAATCGGTGTTGGCTCCATTAACGATAAAAAGGCTCTTTACATCGATTCAATCAAGTACAAAGAATATTTAGGTATTACTGTGCCGGATGATTTGCCGGCTTATAGCGGTATAAAAATCGCATCAGACAAAATGAATGTTACGATGGATAACCGCTATCCTATTCCGGTTCAATACGAATTGGGCGGCAAAACTGTTAAAGCACAAGAAGAACTTCTTCATACACTTGAAATAAATGGTGAAGAATGGCTGGCAGTTGTTCAATCTACATCTAATACAGCCGACAGTGTTACGTATAATGTTAGAACTTTTGAAGACCCTGATGATGAGTCTACTTATATCGACCTTAAATTTAATTATAAAGTTGTGGGCACAACTTTAGCATGTGATATAGAGGTTATCGGCGAAATAAAAACAAAACTTTATACTTTTGAGATGCCAAAAGCTGTACTTGCAAAATTTACCGGAGTTTTAGGCACAAATGCTGCAAACCAAAACATCTTATGCGATGGCTTTATAAATCCGGGAACTTGGAATAATACAGCAGACTTAATGTTTAATATAAATGACCGCAGTCCGGGTGTTGTTCCTTATTCAATTGCATTTTTAACAAATAAAAATGAAAATATAGCTGTAGGTCTTATCAATGATTCTACAGATACTCCGACTCGTAATATGGTTACCCTTGTTGGAGATAATGATTCTGACCCTAGTAACAAGATTCCGAAAAAAATATGGATTAATAACGGTTCTTGGACATACCGCGGTATTACGGAAAGCGTCGCTGCACAATTTCCGCAAGCTGCGAATGCGTTTGAACCTGAAAAAATCAGTTTTCGTGTTCTCTTAACAGAAGATAATAATGGTAGCGGCAGTGCAGATTGGCAAGACGCGGCAAATCTTTACCGTGAATATGCTCCAGTGCCGAACGGCGGAAATGATATCAGAAATTTCTTCTCTTATGTATCGTTTAACTTTAACTCGCTTGCACAAAACTATTTCCTACGCGGGCTTGATGACGGTAAGAAACTTTATAATTTTACCGACGGATTTGGCCAAATGATTTTGGAAAAAGGCTATGCGGCAGAAGGTCATGATGACTCACATCCTGACGTTGGAGATCATATTGGTATTCGTCAAGGCGGGCTTAAAGATTTTAACACTCTTATTAATGAAGGTTTGAAATACAATATGAAAATCGGCGTTCATGTGAATGTCGGCGAATATATACTGGATTCCTTCTATGGACCGCCAAAAGATTTTTATTATACTGATGCTAACGGCTATCCGAATTCCGGCGGCTGGGGCTGGGTAGATCAAGCGTTTTATTTTGATCAAACCAAAGATTTAGCATCCGGAGAATTGGCAAAACGTTTTGGAAGACTTAAAGAAACGGTGCCTAATTTGGCTTGGATTTATGTAGATATTTACAGCGGCGCAGATTGGCGTGCAAAAAAAGTTTCGGAAGTATTGACAAAAATGTACGGTTGGATGAATGCAACAGAGTTTTCCGGTCCAATGGAACAAGATGTAATTTGGACTCACTGGGGAACAGACCTCTATTATCCAACAAGCGGCAACGGCTCTAAGATATTCCGTTTTATTTACAACAATACTAAGGATGTATTTCCTGCAACGAGTCCTTATGTAAGTGATATGCTTAGAGGTTCAGTACAGCCGGGTATCGGTACATGGCAAAACAGAACAAGTATAAAAGAAGGTGTAGAAGTATTCTATAACCAAAACTTACCTTCTAAATATATGCAATATTTCCCTGTTTCACGTTGGGAAAACAATCAAATAACTTTTGGTGCTCCTACCGCGGTAAGCGGAACAGGTACAGTATCCGGAAAAGCCGGAGCAAAAGTTGTTAAAAATGCAAATAACACAGAAATTTATGCTCCGGACGGCACAAAAGTTGCTGTTATGGATTATATAGACAGTGATGGAAAAGTAGAGATAAAAGGAAGCAAAACACAATTGTTTATTCCTTGGAATCCTATTACAGAAGAAAAAATTTATTATTGGAATTCGAAGGGTGATATTACTACATGGAAATTGCCTAACAGCTGGAGTTCCGAAACAAGTGTACAAGTTTACAAACTTACTGATAATGGTAAAGAATTAGTAAATTCTGCATTAGCTGTAAGCGGTGGCTCATTGGATTTATCTTCATTAAGCCTGTCAACACCATATATTATTTATAAGAGTAGCGGAAAATTGACTGAGGATGCCCATGATTTTGGTTCGGTTGAAGCAGGCGGCGGTTATTTAGCAGATCCGGGCTTTGATACTCATAAATTTGGTAAATGGACAACAGATAATGAAACCAATTTTACAATGAAAAATGACAAACGCTGGAATGGAATTCTCGAAGCGAATTCCGCTGCCGGTAAAATCAGTAATCAGATAACAGGGCTTACTGCCGGTAAAACGTATACTGCTTCGGTTTGGCTGCAAATAGGAGCAAATCCTACAACTTCAGCACCTAGAAATGTTACGCTCAGAGTAACTGACGGCGGCGGCACTGATGTATCTAGAACCGCTGTCAATACAAAATTGGTTAATGGTGATGAACCGGGCAAATGGAAATACAACGGAGGTACTGAGTATCCAAACATGACTCGTATTGAAGTTCGTTTTACGGCAACTTCCGATACGGCTGTATTTAATATCGAACTTGATGCCGGAGCTGAAAAGGTAGTATTCGATGATGCACGTGTTTGGGAAAATCCTACTAAAACAACTGTTCCGGAAGGATATGCTTATTTCGAAGACTTTGAAAATGTTTCCGAAGGTCTTGGAGCATTTGTTTATATCGGAAATACAGGAAACCATTCACATTTGGCTGAAAAAGCTCCTGATGGAGTTACAACTCAAATTGAAAACTACGTTATCGGCGGTCATTTCTCTCTCAAAACCTATGAAGAGGATGCCAGACCTATTTTACGTACAACTCCGAATACGGTTAAATTTGAGCCAAATACAAAATATACAGTGACTTTAGATTATACATCATTACCTAACAATGCTTATTATGTTAAAGCTCAGGCTGGAGACGATTCTGTTTTGGCAGAACAAAGTTTGGCTACGGCGACAGATAAAGCAAATCCGGGTAAAGTTGAATTAACATTTACTACAAAAGCAGGTGACAATAATACTTGTATTTTGGTCGGAACAAGCGCTGCACCGGGTTCTCTTCACAAAAATTGCTTGATTATCGATAACTTTGCTGTTCAAATGTCTCCGAATGCTGCTCAAGTGCCTGTACTTACAGGACCTGAAAGCATGGAGGTAAATCTTAATGATGACGCAGCACTTACAGTTACAGCATCTGTAACTGACGGCGGAACTCTTAGTTATCAATGGTACACAACAGAAGCGGATACAGCTACAGGCGGAACTGCTATTCCGGGCGCAACAGCGGCAATATATAATGCTCCTACAACTTCTGCGGGCGCAACAAATTATTATGTTGTTGTAACAAATACTAACAATAACGCTTTGAATGAAAAAACTGCAACTGCTACATCGGAACTCGTAACGGTAACTGTTTCCGATACAGCACCTGTTACAGCCGCTACTCCTGAAATCACAAAACAACCAACAGATGTGTCAGCTAATGTTAATGATACAGCTACGCTCTCGGTTGAAGCGACTGTCAGCGATGGCGGAACATTAAGTTATCAATGGTACGAAACCGATGAGAGTGCGGGATTACCGATAGACGGCGAGACTTCGGCAACATTTAACCCTCCTACAGATACAGAGGGAACGAAAAAATATTATGTTGTCGTTACAAATACGAAAGACGGTAAAACAGCAAGTGTTACATCAGCGGTTGCAACTGTGACTATTTCTGAAGAATTGCCGGTAACTCCGGTGATCACAAAACAACCAGAAAGTGTAGCTGTAAATCTTGGCGAACCGGCAACTCTTGAAGTTGAGGCAAGTATTACTGATGACGGAGAAGTTTCTTATCAATGGTACAAAACCGCAACGGATGAAACCGCAGGAACACCAATAGACGGCGAAACTTCAGAAACATTTAATCCTCCTACAGATGTGGAAGGAACAAATAAATATTATGTTGTTGTTACTAACAAAAAAGGTGATAACACTACATCTGTTACATCAGATATAGTAACTGTAGGCGTTTCGCAAGAGGCAACTGACGAAGCGGCAGTACCTGTTATATCAAAACAACCTGAAAATAAAACCGTAAATACAAATGGAACTGCTGTTCTTTCTGTAGAAGCAATTGTAAATGACGGCGGAAACCTCAGCTATCAATGGTATAAAACAGACAGCGGAAATGTAGAGCACGGTGTTGCGATAACAGGTGCAACATCCTCGACTTTCAATCCGCCTACGAATACAGCAGGAACAAACAATTATTATTGTGTTGTGACAAATGAAAAAGATGGCAACACAGCAAGCACAACATCAAACGTAGTTAAAGTTACGGTTAATCCTTTGACTCCACCGACATCATTTACAATCAGATATGATGCGAACTATGGATCGGGCACAATGAATTCCGTTAATGTTGCAAACGGAGCAAACTACACATTGCTTTCTAATTCATTCAGCCGAGGAAACTATAACTTTATCGGCTGGAGCATAAGCAGAAGCGGCGGAGCTATATTGCAGCCGGGCGATACTATTTTTAATGTAAAATCAAATATGGTATTTTATGCTCAATGGGAATATATCGGAAGCCGTGACAAGGATAACAACAGCAACAATAGCGGAAGCAATAGTAACGGAAGTAACAGCAGCGGAACAAGCTCTTCAACTACACCTGCGACAACTTCTGACTCCGGAACAAAGAATATCGGAAAACCGGTTGATAACGGAACAACAACTGTAAATCCGGATAAAACACCATCAGGAAATCCTAATACAGAAAAGGATTACCCTAAACTTACAAACGAAAAAGACAAGGGTTATATTAGCGGATACGAAGACAAAACGTTCAAGCCGAACAAAGGTGTTACACGTTACGAAGTTTCATCGATTATTTTTAGGCTTTTGGAAAATCCTAACGCTTATGACGCTAAACAAGCGACAGTTTACAATGACGTTGAGTATTCTCAATGGTATGGTAAAGCTGTAACAACTCTTTCTGCTTTAGGCATTTTGCATGGATATGAAGATGGAACTTTCCGCGGAGAAAAAACTATTACCAGAGCTGAGTTTATTACCGTATTGTCTTTGATTCATCCATTAAAAGAAGGCGGAAAAACAAACTTTGGGGATGTACCTGAGGACGCATGGTACTATAAATATTTACAATCGGCAATTTCGTACGGCTGGGTTTCGGGATATCAAGACAGAACATTCAGACCGAACCAACCTATTACAAGAGCGGAAGCCGTTGTAATATTAAACAGAATACTCGAAATAGAAGCAGACGACAAAACTGCAACAAATGAATTCAGCGACGTACCGGAAACATTCTGGGCACATAAAGATATTATGCTTGCTGCCGGATTTTTCAAGTAAAATTTATTAGTTCTAATAACTCTATATAGCATTTAACTATATATTAATCAATTGACACCTTGCCCGGTAGCTCTCAAGGCTATCGGGCATTTTTTAAAAAATTGGCTAAATATTATTTAATCAAAGCTACTCCATTTTTATTACAAAATTTCATAAAAATCTTAATTTAATAAGGAGTAATGGGATGAATAAAATTAAAAGTTTATTAGCATTTGTACTGGTGTTCTCGCTGACGATTCCGCAGATAACTCTGCCGGTTTTTGCGGAAGAAGTGACAGGACCGAAAACATATATCAGTAATATCAATAAAGCTTCAAACTGGGAAAATATAAATGCGACTTATGCCGGTGACACAAAGATTACTGCAATACCTGCAAACGGCAGTAATCCGGCCGCAATAAAAATTTCTACACCGGCGACGTCTGGTCAAGGAAATATTCTTGTGGATAAAGCGGCACCTAAAATCACAAACGGCGAAATTATTATGACATATCGCATGGATGCAAATCCAAGCAATAGAGTTGGCTTGGCTAATCGAATAGTCGATTCGAATAATTTCAATTCGGTTATTTGGGATATCAGCGCAAGTAGCAATATTCTTTCGTCACGTTATTCAGGAGGTACTGAATCCTATACTTCAATTGGATATGTGCCAAGATCCGGAAACTTTGCAAAAATAAATGATAATGGCGACAGACATACTTTGCGTATCATTATTACAAATAAAACTGCTGAAGCTTATATAGATGGTACTAAATTCGGCGGTAAAAGTGTATCCGATCTTTTAACGGATTCCGGCTCAATCGGATTACGTCTTTGGGGAGAGACTGAGACAATTTATGTTGAGGATTTTCGAGTGATTTCAAATGATATTACTATTCCTTCGCCATATGTCAGTGATATAACAAACGCTTCTCACTGGAAAAATATAAATCCAACATATGCTTCCAACACAAATATTACAGCAATACCGGCAAGCGGCGGAAATCCGGCGGCGATCAAAGTTACCGGACCGGGCACGGATGCAGCAGGCAATTTAATTATCGATACTTCCGCACCGCAAGTGAAAAACGGAAGAATTGAAATGACATACCGCATGGATGCAAATACATCCAATAGAGTCGGCTTAGTAATTCGTGCAAAGGATGTTGCTAATCATAATTCTGTTGGATGGAATATGAATGGAGAATTTTGGACTTCTATATACCAAAATAATGAAGAAATAACTTGGGGCGGAGCAGGAAAAACAGATGCAACGAACGCTCAAGGAGACAGACACAAATTAAGTATGGATTTTAATGATAAGAAATTGATTGTCAAAATTGACGGCATTGAAATCTATAGTGGAACAAATGACGAGCTTTTTTCGAATTGGGGTCAAGTTGGATTCCGTATTTGGGGAGCATCTGAGACAATTTATATCGAAGATTATCGTTTGTTCTATAATGAAATTATTGATACAACACTTGAAATGATAGAACCTGAAGAACCGGATAATTTAGTGACTTATATAAGCGATATATCGGACCCTACTCGATGGGTAAATATTAATTCGGCTTATGCTCCGGCAACCCGGATTTCTGCATTTGCAGGTGATGGAACTAATCCGGCGGCGGTAAAAATATTTGGACCGGGGACTTCTGCTGCGGGTAACGTTCTTATAGATACAAAAGCACCTCAAGTAACAAATGGTGAAATTTCTGTTACTTTCCGTATGGATCCAAACCCTTACAATCGTTTTGGCGTTGTTTTCAGAACACCGAATGCAGCTGGAAAAAACTCAGTCGGATGGGATTTAGACGGAAAGCTCTGGACCTCCGTATACTCTGATGGAAGTGAAACAACATATTTTAATATGGGTTCTACGAATGAAAAACCTCTTGAAGACGGTTCCAGACATACATTTAAATTTGCCTTTGAAGACAACAATTACACAATAAAAATCGATGATGTGCAAGTATGGTCGGGTACTTATCAGAATTTTCCTATCAAACCCGGTCAAATCGGTATCAGACTTCGTGGCTCTGCCGGAACAATCTATATTGAAGATTTTCGCTTGACTTATAATCCTGATAAGCAGCCGAGTTTTGTAGGTCTTGGAACAAAGGCAGGCGCACCGGAAGAAGAATTAAGCTTATGGTATACCGAACCCGGCTCAGACGCTCTTAACGAAGGTCTTCCTATCGGTAACGGATATATGGCGGCTTTGATCACAGGCGGCATTGCTAAAGAATCGGTTCAATTTAATGAAGAATCTTTATGGACAGGCGGCCCGGGCGGAACAGCCAGATATACAAATTCATCAGGTTCAGCTCCTTATGATTATGGTATTTATTCAGGCGCTTCCAACAAGATAGATGAGATTTATTCTGATTTGAAGAACGGCAATTATGATACTGCCGTAAATAAAATGGGATATCTGCAAGGCACTGAAAATGGTTATGGTGCATATCAAAATTTCGGATATCTTGATATCGATTATAGAATTGAAGGAAATAAAACTGCAAATGAATACAGACGTGAACTTAACCTTGAAAACGGAACAGCTCAAGTTTCATATGAGTTGGACGGCGTTAAGTATAAACGTGAATATTTTGCAAACTATCCTGACCACGTAATGGCTATGAAAATAACTGCGGATCAGGCAGGCAAATTAAATCTTGGTGTTTCTGCATCATCTGCACAAACAAATGCGTTGGATGCAAGCATTACAGCCTCAAACGGAATAGTAACAATGAAGGGCAAGCTTAAAGATAACGGTATGCGTTATGAAGCTCAATTCAAAGTTATCAATGAAGGCGGCGCGCTTAGTAGCTCCGGAGACAAAGTTAATGTTGAAGGTGCAAATTCTGTAATTATTCTCTATTCTGCCGCGACAGATTACAAAAATGAGTTTACAGGTATAGAAAGCTCTACATATCGAAACGGTATCGACCCGCACGAGCCTGTTACTCAAAGAATAGAAGCTGCGGCTTCTAAAGGATATGACGCACTTTTGTCGGCTCATAAAGCTGACTATCAAGAACTTTTCGGCAGAGTTGATTTGAATATCGGAAATACAAAATCAACCGTTCCGACAAACGAAATGATTAATGCTTATAAAGCCAATCAAAAAGATTCGATTGCAAGAATGGCAGAAGTTTTACTTTATCAATACGGACGTTATCTTTTGATATCATCTTCACGCGAGGGAACTCTTCCTGCAAACTTGCAAGGAAAATGGAACAACGCAAATAATCCGCCGTGGTCATCTGACTACCATTATAATATCAATTTGCAGATGAACTACTGGCCGGCGGAAAGTGCTAATTTAGCAGAAACAGCTCTTCCGCTTATAGATTTTGTAAAATCTATAGTTCCTACAGGACGTATCGGTGCGGAAAAATATTTCGGAATAAAAGACGGTGGCTGGACCGTGCATACATCGGGAAATATTTTTGGTTTAGCGGCACCCGGCTGGAGTTGGTCATGGGGCTGGTCTCCTGCGAATAATGCTTTTATTTCTCAAAACCTTTGGGATTATTATACTTTTACCCGTGACAAAGCAATGCTGGAGAATGAAATTTATCCGGTAATGCGTGAAGCGGCTTTGTTCTGGACAAAAGCTCTGCGTGAAGATACAGATGGAACTCTCGTTGCCGCACCGGGATATTCTCCGGAGCATGGACCTTTATCTTATGGTATCGCTTATGATCAGCAGCTTATTTGGGAGCTTTTCACAAATGTAATTAAGGCATCTGAAGATTTAGGTACAGATGCAGAATTCAGAAATAAATTAATTGAAATGCGAGGAAAACTTTCTCCGATTCAAATCGGTACTTATGGTCAAATTCAAGAATGGAAAAATAATCCTACAGACAGCGGTTCGGGTGTAGAGACTAATCACAGGCATGTTTCTCAATTGGTAGGACTTTATCCGGGAACACAAATCAACAGCAATACAAAAGATTTGCTCGATGCCGCAAAAGTAACACTTACCCGCAGAGGCGACGAAGCGACAGGCTGGAGTATGGGCTGGAAAATAAATTTCTGGGCAAGAGCTTTGGACGGCGATCACGCTCATACTTTAATGAAAAGCCTTATTACGAGTAAATTGGCAAGAAATCTTTTTGATCTTCATCCTCCGTTCCAAATTGACGGAAATTTCGGATATGCAGCGGGTGTTAATGAGGTTTTATTGCAAAGCCATCTTGATACTATAGATTTACTTCCGGCTCTTCCTACGGCATGGTCAACAGGATATGTTTCGGGTATCCGTGCAAGGGGTGCTTATGAAGTTGATATGGAATGGGCTGATAAAACGCTTAATACCGCAAAAGTAACACCGGATGAATCCGGAGAATGCAAAGTTCGCTATTCTTTGTTTGACGAGAAAAAAGTTATTGTTAAACTCGACGGCGCAAATGTTGCGTATGTAAAAGACGGCGAAACTATAAAATTTGATGCTCAAGCAGGCAAAACATATATAATTACTATGACAGTGCCTGATGTTACCTATACAATTACGGCGGAGTCCGGCACAGGCGGAACTATCGAGCCGACCGGTGCAATTACAGTTGTTAAAGGCGACAATCAAACGTTTGCCATTACTCCAAACGAAGGTTTTGAAATAGCCGAAGTTTTGGTTGACGGAGCTAGCGTCGAGGTAACAGAAAATTCATATTTATTTGAAAATGTTACAGCTAATCATAGTATCAGTATAAGCTTTATAGAAATCCCTAAAATAACTAAACAACCGCAAGATTCGACAGTTGCTGTTGGCGATGAAGTGAGTCTGCAAGTTGAGGCGGCTGTATCTGATGGCGGAGAGATTAGTTATCAGTGGTATGAAACCGCAACTGATGAAACAGCTGGAAATTCAATAGACGGAGCAACAGATTCAGCATTTATTCCGCCTACGAACGAAGAAGGAACTTTTAAATATTATGTTGTTGTTACAAATACAAAAGGCAACAGTACAGCAAGCGTGACATCAGAAATTGCGACTGTTACTGTTTCTAACACAGCATCGGAAACAGCCGCTACTCCTGAAATTACAAAACAACCTGCAGATGTAACAGCTAATCTTAATGGTACTGTTGAACTTTCAGTTGAAGCAACTGCCGGTGATGGCGGAACATTGAGCTATCAATGGTACGAAGAAAATGACCCTGATACGGTTTTATCTACTTCGGAAACATTTAACCCTCCTACAGATACAGAGGGAACAAGAAATTATTATGTTGTCATTACAAATACGAAAGACGGAAAAACAGCAAGCGTGACATCAGCTATCGCAAGCGTTACTGTTTCCGAAGAATTGCCGGTAAGTCCGGTAATAACAAAACAACCTGATAGCGTAGCCGTAAATCTTGGCGAAAGGGCAACTCTTGAAGTTGTGGCGAATGTGTCTGATGATGGAGAAATTTCTTATCAATGGTACAGAACTATAATCGACGAAACTACGGGAATACCAATAGAAGGCGCGACATCCTCGACTTTCAATCCTCCTACTAATAAAGCAGGAGAAAATATTTATTATTGTGTTGTGACAAACGAAAAAGACGGCAAAACAGCAAGCACAACCTCAAAAGTAGCTAGAGTAACGGTTAATCCTTTAAATCCACCGATCTCATACACAATCAGATATGATGCAAACTACGGATCGGGGACAATGAATTCCGTTAATGTTGCAAACGGAGCAAACTATACATTACTTTCAAATTCATTCAGCCATGGAAACTATAACTTTATCGGCTGGAGTACAAGCAGAAGCGGCGGAGCTATATTGCAGCCGGGCGATACTATTTATAACGTAAAATCAAATATGGTATTTTATGCTCAATGGGAATATATCGGAAGCCGTGACAACGATAACAACAGCAACAATAGCGGAAGCAACAGTAACAGCAATAGTAGCGGAAACAGTAGCGGAAACAGCGGAACAAGCTCTTCAACTACGCCTGCGACGACTCCTGCAACTACAGATTCCGGAACAAAAAATGTCGGAAAACCGGTTGATGACGGAACAAAAGATATAAAACCGGATAAAATACCGGCAGGAAATCCTAATACTGAAAAGGAAAAGGATTACCCTAAACTTACAAACGATAAAGACAAGGGTTATATTAGCGGATACGAAGACAAAACCTTCAAGCCGAACAAAGGTGTTACGCGTTACGAAGTATCATCGATTATTTTTAGGCTCTTGGAAAATCCTAATGCACATGACACTAAACAAGCGACAGTTTACAATGATGTTGAGTATTCTCAATGGTATGGTAAAGCGGTGACAACTCTTTCTGCACTAGGAATTTTGCACGGATATGAAGATGGAACTTTCCGCGGCGAAAAAACAATCACCAGAGCTGAATTTATAACAGTATTGTCTTTGATTCATCCATTAAAAGAAGGCGGAAAAATCAGTTATGGGGATGTATCTGAAGACGCATGGTACTATAAACATCTGCAATCGGCAATTTCGTACGGTTGGGTTTCGGGATATCAAGACGGAACATTCAGACCGAACCAGCCTATTACAAGAGCGGAAGCTGTTGTAATATTAAACAGAGTGCTTGGAATAAAAGCGGACGATAAAACGGCAACAAATGAATTCAGTGACGTACCGGAAACATTCTGGGCACGCAATGAAATTATTGCGGCCGCGGGTTTTTTTAATAAATAAAACATAAAGCATGTTTTATAGCTTACACTAAACAAAAATAAACGGCTCGACAGTTTTCCGCTGCCGGGTCGTTTATTTATAAAAAATTAAATTTTTAGGTAAATTTAAATTAGATTTTTTAATGAAGAAATTTTGAAAAAATAAAAAAATGAAAGTATTGAAAAAAATAATTTCAAAATGGGGAAAGTGAGTGTAAATAAATATTTATTAAAATTTATAAACTTGTAATAAATTTTTTTATATTACATTGTACTTGCACTATAAAAATAAAATAATAATATATTATGCATCATAGAAAATTATATTTTTTACACAATATTTTTGTTTAGTTAAGATATGGTTATATTTATGTAACAAAAATTTTTGGAACTTAAAGATTAATCACGAAAAAAATATTTTTTTTGTGAAGTATTAATATTGTCAAAATGCAAATATATTAATTATGTATACTTTATTGCCTAAAATATAATTAAAACTATAAGATACGCTTGAAAAAATTACTCATAATACGACGCATATCATAAAAATAATTAATGATTTAATTTAATATTATAATGTTTTTTATATTTATACAAAAAATAGTTTACTAAATTAAAAAAATGTCTTATAATACATGCATATAAAATTTGATTTGATACATAAAAATATAGTATCATATGCTCACTGTATTTTTTTCAAATCTACTACAATTTTTATTAAGGAGGAAATATATTGAAATTCAATAAAGTTATCTCTGCGTTATTGGTTGGTATGATGACAGTATCAAGTCTTGCTGGTTGCGGTACTACGTCCGATCCCGGCACATCATCCCAAGCTCCGGCAACAACGGAAGCAGCAACATCAGAAGCTCCGGCTACATCTGAGGCAGCTTCGGCAGCACCGGTATCTTCGGACGGAAAAATTTTAAAATTGAATAACACATCTGAACCGGGTTCTTTATCTCCATCCCTTGCACAGGGAACACATGACTCTTGGATTGTAGAGCATTGCTTTGAAGGACTTTTCAGAAAATCTCCGGATGGCGGCGTTGAACCTGCTCTTGCAGCTGAAGTTATTAGAGACGAAAACGGAAATGACCAAGATGGTTACAAATTTACTTTTAAATTAAAACCATCTAAATGGAACGACGGAACTCCGGTAACTGCTCATGATTTTGAATTTACTTACAAAAATGTTTTGAATCCTGAACTTGCTTCTGAATACGCTTATTATCTTTATGTTATCAAAGGCGGACAGGAATATAACGAGAGCAAAGGAAAAGTTGAAGATGTTAAAGTAAAAGCTGTTGATGAATCTACACTTGAAATTTATTTTACATCTCCGTTTACTTATTATGAAGATTACATGAGCCACTATACATTTTTACCAACCCAAAAAGCGGCGGTAGAAGCTAATAAAGATTGGTGGTTAAAGCCTGAAACTTTCAGATGTAACGGTCCTTTCCAATTAACAGAATGGATTAACAAAGAATCTATTAAAATCAGAAAAAATCCTGAGTATTATGAAGCTGACAAAATCAAATTGGATGGCGTTGATTTTATAATTCTTGATGACCAAACATCTTCATGGCAAAAATATGAAGCAGGCGAATTAGACATAGCTTATCCGCTTCCTGAGCAAATAATTGAGCAACTTAAAACAGAAAAAAGAGCTGATTTCACAATCGGTGATAACTTAGCTACTTATTATTACTATTTCAATACAACTCAAAAACCTTTCAATAATATTAAGGTTAGACAGGCGCTTTCTATGGCCATTAACAGAGAAATTATTACAACTAAAATTACTAAAGGCGGACAACAACCTGCATTTGGTGTAACACCTCCGGGTATTGTTGACTTTACTGACTCTGAAGACGGTCAAGGCGACTATCAAGAAAATTTAGGACCTCTTTTTGCTGAAGATGTTGAAAAAGCAAAAGCTTTATTGGCAGAAGGTCTTGCCGAAGAGGGTATGACAGAATTAAAATTCACTATCCTTTACAACACTCTTGATTCTCATAAAAAAATAGCTGAAGCTATTCAAAACATGTGGAAAGAAAACCTTGGCGTTGACGTTACTTTGGAAAACGCAGAATTCCAAATCGTTATCGACAGACGTCATGGTCAAGATTTCCAAGTTGCACGTGCGGGCTGGATTGGTGACTATGCTGACCCTATGACATTCTTGGATCAATTTGTTACAGCCGGTTCTCAAAACGACGGTCTTTGGACAAATGCAAGATATGACGAATGTGTTGAAATTATGAGAAAAGGCGCTACTCAACAAGAACGTTTTAAAGCTATGAAAGAAGCAGAAAAAATCCTTATGGATGAAATGGCAATTATGCCTATTTATTTCTACTCGCTTCCATATTGCTTGAAAGCAAATGTAACTGGTATATTCCAACCTGTTAACAGATATCCTCAATTTAGATACGCTGATATCACTAAATAACAAAATTTAAATAGCATAGGAACGCATTTTATGCGTTCCTATTTTTTAGGTAATTTTAAAGATTTTCAAAATTTAGTTCATATTGGAATTGCGTTATGTAAGATAAATTGTTATAATCTAACGTGAGTTCGACGTAGTCGAACAAGATGCGAAGCAGCTTAAACCGCGCAGCGGTTTTCACGTTATGAGTATTTTTTCATGCGCTTTTTGCATGAAAATCTACGAATATAATCAAATCTTTGATTGTGAAATTTTATGGAGTTCGACGCAGTTGAACAAGATGCGAAGCAGCTTAAACCGCATGGCGGTTTTCACGTTATGAGTCTAGATTTTCATAAAATGGGAAAATAGGAATTTAATCTAAAGATTTTGTTCAATGTTGCACCACCAATTTACGAAGAATTTGTTATGACTCGATTGTCTTGGCGGATTTTTGTATATAGTGATAGCTTTACATTGCGAATATAAATACATAATGAAAGGAGAAATTTTTTTGCTTAAATATTTGTTTAAAAGAATATTATACGCAATTTTCACGCTTTGGACGGTTGTAACGATAACTTTTATAATGATGATGGGCATACCGGGTAATCCGTTTGCCGGTGAGAAAAATCTTCCGCAGGCAGTTATAGATAACCTGAATGCTTTTTATAAACTCGACCAGCCAATAATCGTACAATATTTTAATTATTTAAAGAGGGTCATAACTTTAGATTTCGGGCCGTCTATGCGTTCAAAATCAGTTGATATCAATCAGTACATAGCAAATGGATTGCCTGTATCACTGCAGCTCGGCCTGCAAGCTCTTTTGGTTGCTTTGGTTCTCGGGATTGTTTTGGGGATTATCGCTTCTTTAAATCATAATAAAACCGCAGACTATGTAGCTACGGTTATAGCAATTATCGGTGTTTCTGTGCCAAGTTTTGTTATGGGAAGGCTGTTAATAATTGTTTTTACAACACATTTCGGCGTGTTATCATTTGGTGCTTTTAGGGGGTTCGACAGATGGACAAATTCGATTTTGCCGACCTTGGCATTATCCGCTCTGCCGCTTGCCACGATAGCGAGGTTAATGCGCTCCAGTATGCTGGAGGTAATAAATCAAGAATATATTAAAACCGCACGCGCCAAAGGCTTGAAACAAAACGCAATTGTAATTAAACATGCTTTTAGAAATGCGATTATACCAATTGTTTCGGCGCTCGGTACAATCACGACAAATCTTGTTACAGGTTCTTTTGTAGTTGAACGTATTTTTGGAGTTCCCGGCCTTGGCGAGGCTTTGATAAAATCTGTTGAGAACAGGGATTATCCTTTAATTATAGCTGCAACAGTTGTTTACTCTACAATTTTGATTGTTTTAACATTAATAATTGATATGTCTTATGTATATATAGATCCAAGAATCAAATTGCTGGGCGGTGCTAAAAATGGATGAAAATAAACTTAAAATGGATGAATCTTTATTTGAGTTGGCAGACAGAAATTTAGATGATATGGAATCTATAAAAAGGCCAAGTCTCAGCTATTGGAAAGACGCATGGATCAGACTGAAAAAAAATAAACTTGCAATGTTGGGTTTGTGTATTTTAGCTATTATATTTCTTATGGCTTTTATAGGGCCGATAATTTCTGATAAATCATTCTCTTATCAAGATTATGATAATATGGAAACCAGACCGAATTCGCAATATTGGTTCGGTACAGATGATTCGGGAAGAGATATTTTTATCAGACTTTGGCTTGGTGCAAGGGTTTCTTTGTTTATCGGGTTTATGGCTGCACTTTTTGATTTTATTTTCGGTATTTTAATCGGCGGTATCGCCGGATATAAAGGTGGAGTAATCGACGATGTGCTGATGCGTTTCGGAGAAATTTTATATTCCATACCGTATTTGCTGATGGTTATTTTGCTAATGATAGTAATGGGACCGGGCGTACCGTCCATGATTGCGGCGATGTCGATTACCGGCTGGGTGCCAATGTCACGTATTGTCCGCGGCGAAGTTTTAAAAATTAAAGAATTGGAATTTGTTCAGGCGGCGAAATCTTTCGGAGCCGATACAAAATGGATTTTATTAAAACATTTGATCCCAAATGCAATGGGACCGATTATTGTAAATGTTACTCTCACAATACCACGTGCTATTTTCTCGGAAGCAACACTCAGCTTTTTAGGCCTCGGTATTCCGGCTCCGAATCCTAGCCTCGGCGTTATGACATCCGACGCTGTTCAGCAAGTTGTAGCCGGTACTTATTATCAATTGCTATTCCCTGCGACGATTATCTGTTTGCTTATGTTCTCGTTTAATGTATTGGGCGACGGTATGCGTGACGCTTTAGACCCTAAACTCAGAAAGTAGGTATGATTATGGAAAAATTAATAGATATAAAAAATTTAAAAATTTCTTTTCAGACCTATGCTGGTAAAGTTCAGGCAGTTCGAGGAGTAAATTTTTTTGTAAATAAAAAAGAAGTCCTGGGAATTGTGGGCGAATCCGGATGCGGAAAATCGGTTACATCTTCCGCAATAATGCGTATTTTGCCGCAGCCGCCGGCTGTTTATGAAGGCGGAGAGGTTATTTTTGGTGACAGGGATATCCTAAAACTACCGGAAGCCGAAATGCGAAAAATCCGCGGAAAAGAAATTTCTATGATATTTCAGGATGCTATGGCAAGCCTTAATCCGACGATGAAAATCGGTAAGCAGATTATGGAGCCGCTGAAAATTCATCAAAATTTAAGCAACGACGAAGCTTTGAAAAAAGCTATTGAAATGATAGATTTAGTTGGAATCTCGAATCCCGAAAAACGTGTAAATCAATATCCTCATGAATTTTCGGGCGGTATGCGCCAAAGAGCAATGATTGCGATTGCGCTTGCGTGCAGACCTAAATTACTTATTGCTGACGAACCGACAACCGCTCTTGACGTTACGATTCAAGCGCAGATAATTAAACTGATGAATAATTTGAGAGACGAGCTCGGAACTTCAATTATAATGATAACTCATGACCTTGGGGTTGTTGCGGAAATGTGCGACAGGGTTGTTGTTATGTACGCCGGAAAGATTATCGAATCCGGAAACGCAAAAGCGATTTATTTTAATCCGAAACATCCGTATACTTCCAGCCTTTTGGAATCTGTACCGAATATGAAAATGAGCCGTGACAAAGTTCTTGTGCCGATTCCGGGAACACCGCCGGATTTATTCTCACCGCCTGTCGGCTGCTCTTTTTATGCAAGATGCAAGCATGCGATGAGGGTCTGTAAAGAAAACAATCCGGATATAATAAATATACCGGACGAATATGATCAGGATCATTATGCGGCATGTTGGCTGAATTCGATGGAATACAAAAATTATAAGGAGGCGGCAAAATGAAACCTCTTATAAAAACCGTTAATTTATGTAAATCTTTTAATGTATCTGCCGGAGTTTTGCAGGCTGTTAAAAATCTTAATCTCGAAATTTTTCCCGGTGAGACTTTGGGTATGGTTGGCGAATCGGGATGCGGAAAATCAACCGCAGGCCGGACTATTCTACGCCTCTATGACGATAATTACAGCGGTGAAGTTTATTATAATGATATAAATATTTTGAAATCGTCTTTCGGTGAGCTTCATTCGCTCAGAAAAGACATGCAAATGATTTTTCAAGACCCATACGCTTCGCTTAATGGCAGAATGACGGTAGGCTCGATTATTTCCGAGCCGCTCGATATACATAATATCGGCGATAAGGCAAGCCGTGAGGCAAAGGTCGAAGAACTTCTGAAAATCGTCGGTCTCAATTCCGAGCATAAAAACAGATTTCCGCATGAATTTTCGGGCGGACAAAGACAACGTATCTGCATTGCCCGTGCGCTTGCGCTTGATCCGAAATTTATTGTTTGCGACGAACCGATTTCGTCACTGGACGTTTCGATTCAGGCACAAATTGTAAATCTATTGAAAAAACTTCAAGATGAACTTGGGCTGACATATTTATTTATTGCCCATGATTTGTCAATGGTTAAATATATTTCAAACCGGATTTTAGTTTTGTATTTGGGGAATATGGCGGAGCTTGCTTCATCTGTCGAACTGACCGAAAATCCTCTGCACCCGTATACAAAAGCACTTATGTCGGCTGTGCCGATTCCGGATCCTTCTGTGGCGAGCCTTATGAGCAAAAGGATAATCGAGGGAGATATTCCGAGTCCGGTTAATCCGCCGAGCGGCTGTGTTTTCAGAACAAGATGTACCGAATGCTTTGACCGCTGTTCAAAAGATATTCCGCAATGGAAAGAAGTTTCGGAAAATCATTTTGTTGCATGTCATTTATACAGTTAATACTATTTTCAGTTTGATAAGTAGAAAAAAATTTTTCACAGCGGAGCGTTTCGCGCAATGTTTCTAGTACGAAATGAAATATTTTTTTCTATCCTTTATATTGAAAATAGTATAAAAAAAACGTGAGCCGCGAAAATATTTTCGTTGGCTCACGTTTTTTTAATCTGCGAAAAATCCTTTTATAAAGAAATTTTTGTCGTTCTCGTTGTAATCGATAATTGCTCTGTCCATTCCGCCTTTGAAAACAAAAATATCGCCGGTATATTTATCGAAAATAAATCTGTAAGGGCTGTCAAAAACATAATATCTTGAAATTTCGAAAGAGAAATTTAATTTATCAATAGAGTCACGTAAAAATTTAAGCGAGCTATTTGCAGATTCACCAAAAGCATTTTTATCTAAATTTTTCTCGAAATCTTCATAATGCTTTGAAAGCTTTGATTCTAAGATATTTGCGGCTTCATCTTTAGAGTATTTGATTTGCTCGTCGGTTTGTTTGTCTATATAAATAATTCTGTTGTTATGGATCAGATTATTTTCAGAAAATATTTCGGAAAAGAGTACATTACAATTTAAATTTTCGCTTACAAACCTCAGCGGAATGTAAGTCAGATTATTGATTATTTTCGGCTCGGCATCGAGAGTTATTTCTTTACCGTTTACGCTGGCTGTTTTATTTCCGATTTTAAGTTTAATATTATTTTCACTTATTGTAACCGTTCGGGTATTATTATCCCAATCCACTTTAGATCCAAGGTTTTCGCTTATTACGCGAATCGGAACAAGAGAGCGGCTGTTTTCGATTATAGTGTTAACATTTTTCGCAAGTGTGCCGTTGATAAATAAGAAAATATAATTATCTGTGTCGGTTTCGAATTTTGTACCGTCGGCGTATTCTATTACTCCGTTATAGCAATTCGAGATTCGCGGGTCGGCTTTTGCGTAGACAGTTGAGGTTGCGGCAAATAAAACAAGAATGAAAAATAAAATTTTTTTTGGCATATTATCTCCTCCATTGAATACTACTATCTTTTGTAGAAATATTATTATACCATATTTTTCAAATGAAGTAAAAGAGTTTATGTAAACTAAAAAAGCGCAGAGGTAGTTGCGCTTTTTTTAAAAGAAATATTCTATTCGTTTGGAGCGTTACGCTTAAAATCCTCATCTTCTTTTGTTAAAGATTCGTTTTTGCTATCTTTTGATTTTCCAGATTTATCTGACATTTTCCCACCATCCTTATACTTTGGTTTTTAGTCTGTAATATCTTCATTATCACCTGATTTTTTTATATTTCTCCTGTTGTTCATCGGCTCGACACCCTCCGGCGAAGGGCCGGTATTTGATTTCGATTGCCTTGGGTCTTTCGGGTCAACTTGACTTTCCATATAAATTAACTCCTTATTATTTTATACAGATAGGATTTGCGAATTGGAGAAAAAATATTCGTCTGTTGCGGAAATCAGTGTTTGTCAGTATATATCAAATTTTCCAGTTCGGATTTTACATTACCTTCAAAAATTCCACAATGATATGTCAAAACAGATTTTATGTCATATTCCAAAAGCTTTTTCAAAGACTCCTTTGCTTCGGGTAAATTTGCGCTATGCTCAGGGATTGGACCGCTTAAATGACCGTTTTCGATATTAAGTGCGTCGCCGGCAATCAATATTTTTTCTTCAACTAAATATAAGCAGATGTGCCCCGGGGTATGTCCGGGAGTATGAATTATTTTTATGCCGCCTTCGAGAATTTCGCCATCTTTTAAAAGACGGTCAATTTTTGTATATCGGTTCTAGAATGATTTTTTAAATATCGGATAAAAATTCTGCATTTGCGGATTCAAGGAATCAAAAATTTCCGCCATTCTCGCTAGTTTTACGGGGGTCTTTGCGCCTTCGATATATGAGGCTTCAATTTCAGAAGCCATTAACACGGCATTTGGAGACAGATTTTTGAATTCTTTAATACATCCGATATGGTCAATATCTTGGTGTGTAAAAATTATTCCGGTCAATTTTTCGGCAGAAAAGCCGGATTTTTCTATTTCATAAATTATAAGTTCTGAAGTCAGCGGAAAACCTGTATCGACTAAAATTAAATTTTTTTCATCAAATATCAAAACAGGATAAAAATTTTCGTTAGATTCAATTTGCAATACTTTGTACATAAACATTCCTCCTCAATATTTTTCTTCAATAATTATATTCGAAAGAGCGCGTGATATAAAGCTATTATTGAAAACTACATAAACCTTGTACTATTCTAAAGAATAGAAAAATGTAAATAGTATAATTACATATAGCAGACGGAATTTCAAATCGATAATTAATTAGTTATTTAGATAAGACAGGCGAAAATTATAATAAGAGAAATATCACTTTATTTATACTATTTTCATTATAAAGGATAGAAAAAAATATTTCATTTCGCGCTAGAAACATGCGCAAAACGCTTCGCTGTGAAAAATTTTTTTCTACTTATCAAAATGAAAATAGTATTAATCGGAAATTTTGCTTCTTATTCTATCCGTAATTATAAAATCCGGCCGTTTTAATAAAGTATATATTCATGAAAAATCGAACTGCTATGCATCGATAAAATGCTATATAAAGAAAGGAGTTTATGAAATTTTCCAAAGTGTAATCAGAAAGCGTTTTAAAATTCTTTCCGACGCCTCGAATAATGCTTTACGCTTGGGAATCGAACTGTTATTATTGCCGAGCAAAGGCGTATACAATAATTCTTTGAGAATAAAATGGCTGGATTTTTTGCCTATAGTGAGTTTCAAACTCCGAGGCATAAAATCAGAATGAATCAAGCCGTCTCTGAAGCTGATATAACAAATAAATTACAATATACTTACAATAACTCAGTAATTTTAGATTACTGTAATTTTGGTGTGTAATAAATCTGTAAGTAGCTTAGTAATTTAATATTGTAGTATAAAATAGTATATACAGTAATCTCCGTTAATGTCCCTATTTGCACTGTTTATAACAATTCAAATTGTTTATCGGAGCGCAATACGGATAATGGAAAATATTTTTGGAGAATTATTTAGATATATGGGTTTAAACTAGGTTTAGCATATAGCGAATTTAAAAAAGACATAAGCAACAGGGATTAAATGTATAACAATAAGCTTATGTCAGAAAAAAGAGCGGCTTGCTAAGCTAATACTATTTTCATTTAGATAGCATATCTGGAAATAGTATGATCTTAAAAGTGTTGATTCACTTTTATAGTTTTGATATTTTCAAATAGGGGGAGAAAATATTATGAGAGGAAATAACAAAGCAAGAATTGCATTAATAATTGCGGTTTTTGTGGTGGTATGTAATGTTTTGCCGTATGTCGTGCAAAAAACATTGGCATCCAGCCCCACAGACGTGATTAAAAAAATCTCTTTGGTTAAAACTAAAGATAACTCGACTTATACTGCTGTAAACGAAGGCGAATTGGTTGATGAAAAATCAAATAAATATTATGTTCAGTTGGATTGGGATAGCAATGCTATCATACCGAATCAGGATTACATTGTATCGGCAAATGGCTTGTTATTTGATAATTCTAAAAACGCGTATGAAATATTTTTAACTGATTCGGCAACAGCCAGCAAAATTTCCGTACCTTCAATAGGTACAGTGAAAGTAATTGACAATAAGATTTATGTAAATTTTAACGAAAATATAAAATCCGATGCTGTAAAAGCATTTGGAACACTTAACGGAAAGCTTTACATTCGCGCATCCATCGATATCAATAATTTTCAAACAAAAGAAAATTTTGCAGTATCGTTTGCGCTCAACGGCGAAACAAACGCAGCACTTAATTTGATGCATGAAAAGATTGTCACAGATTTTGAAATTGAATTCAGAGATGTTTATTACAGTCAGAATTTCAAAGAAACTTTATCCGAAGTTTTGCCGGGCGAAACTATTGAAGTAAAAGTGAATATAATTCCATATTCGGGATACACTGTTGAAAAATTCAATATGGGATTTAAATTTAACGACTATTCGTTAGATTTTTTTGAAGGAAAATTAGATAAAAATGAATCCGGTATGAAAAAGCTTGATCCGAAATTTATGGGCGAGACTATTTCTAACTATGAATTTAAACGTGAATCAACAGGCGAGAGACGTCCGGAATCGATTAAAAACAATAAAGAAGCAAAACTTGCTATCATGTCAACTTGGGGATTTTATCCGGTCGGCATGAAAGAGTTTTCTACAGCGCAAGACTTTAATTATTATTTTTCAGTAAATGGGCCTTATACAGACAACGATTTTCAAAAGCACTCTTATGAAATCACAACAATAATGGATCCGACTTATAAAATTGAAAAATTTGACGAAATCATTTCAAATGTTATTGTTAAAGGCAGTACAGAAAAAACAAATGTTATCGTTAAATTTATCGCATTTGATAAAGACAATAAAGAGTTTTCTTTATTACCGGACAGAGTTTATAACGACGTTCCTGTAAACAGCACAGAGTATCTTAACTATGTTGTTTTAAGAGAAGATGCAGACAAAATTCATGATAAATCATATTATATAGACAGCATTAAGCAGCTTACAAAAATGTCTGCCGAAAAAGATAAAAATATTATCTACGTATATTGCAAGAAATGTTGTATAGAAGGTTATACAAACGTTACAGTGAGATTTTTATATGTAGATGAAAACGGCAGAGAAAAAATTGTATTAAATGATAGAGTTTACAACGAAGTTGCATTGAGCAACAAGGATTTTTATAATTATCAGGTTCTTGATGAGGACAAACGTGATTTGGCAGAAAGAGGCTACGATATTATTAAAGTGGTTTCGGTTACACCGCCTTTGTCCGCTGAATATTGGGAGAATTTTGTGTATGTTTATGTAGACCTTTCGGCTTGTCCGCCAAGTAGTTCTTGCCCAACAACAACACCGGCAACAACTACTACGCCTGCAACTACCACTACTACAGAGACTACACCAACTCCGGCTACAACGGTTACTCCGTCAACACCGCCGACTTCAACAACACCGGCCTCAAAGACTCCTGTTACTTCTAAGACAACGACTTCAAAAACTCCGGGAATAACAACGACAACATATACCTACACGCCATCGACTTCAACATATTCCCGCCCGCCATCGTATTCTCCTTCACCGGGTACGATGACAGCGACTTATGAAACAACAAGAAGAACACCAACTACGGATACAGAAACACCTGCAACATCAACATGGACAACTTCGTCTCAGCCGCCGTCGTTCCCGACACCGACCGAATCTACTCCGCCGGCAACGACTACAGCAACTGTGACAACAACACCTTCAATAGTACCTCCGTATACAGATGTTCCTAGTGAGTCGAATCCTGGGGATGTACCGTCTCCTTCTACTCCGGGAGATAAGGACAATCCTATTACAACTGATAGGTTTGCACCTATGTTATTAGTAGTATTATTGGGCGCTACAGTAATAATTATTAACAAACTGAAGTATTTATTTATGAGATAATTTTCGGGATTTTGCTCCCAGACCCCCTAAGAAACGCCGTTTATTCCAAGCGGCGTTTCTGGATATTTTGGCAAGCAATTGCCGGGTTTCAATTTTATACTATTTTCAATATTAAGGATAGAAAAAAATATTTCATTTCGCGCTTGAAGCATTGCGCGAAACGCTCCGCTGTGATAAATTTTTTTCTATTTATCTAAATGAAAATAGTATTATAAAACAACGTGAGTTCGATATAATTCTCCGACTCACGTTTTTTATACAAAAAAATAAATTCCGCATCCACGGATTTTTAGTGATAAACGAAAACAAGGCACATCCGCTCGTCATTATAATTGATATGAAATTGATGATGAAATGAAATATATTTAATATATAATATTTATAGATATTTTTTTTAATGCTTTACAAGAAAAAAATATTCAAAACGAATACGGTAGAAAAAAAGGTTCTGGGGGAATCATTGTGCAGGAAAAGAATACGAATAAGCTTGGATTTAAGGAAATAGCCGTAATAGTTGTAATGGCGCTTATTTTAGTAAATACAATTGTTTTTAGTATTTTAACTATCATAAACAAGGATGCTAGTGAAGAAAATCAAATAGCGAAGGACATTACGCCAAAAGAAGAGAAAAGTATTTTTGATACAAAAATGGGAGTATCAAAAGAAGAATTGACTAGATATAAAATCGAAATTACAAATTTAAATACATCCAATTATCCTGTCGTTGATATTCAGTTTAAATTGAAATATATGGATGATAAACTTGTTGAAGATTCTCCGAAGCAAAATTTCTTTATTTCGGAATGGGATTATGAGTATCTTGCGGATGAAGTGATTTATATAGGGCAAGGCGATTATATCGCAACTTATACAAGCCTATATTTGGAAGACCCGGAAAATATGATAGTAAAAGTGAAAATGGATGACGGAACTTTTATTGGCTCTACGCAAACTTTTTACACGGTGACAGCCAAAAATTTCAGTTATTATGACGATTACAGTAAATTTATTCTGCCGTTCAGCTCTATAAGAAAAATTACAAATGAAGATATCAGCAGTATGAGCAGAGACGAAATGGCACTTGCAAAAGCAGAAATCTACGCAAGACATGGAATGAGATTTGATGAAGCTTATAAAAATGCGTATTTTAAAGGAAAACCATGGTATTATATAAACCGTGATTTTACGGGAGGATATTATCAATTCAATATAATAGAGCGTGAGAATATTGATTTTCTGACTCAATTCGAAACATAAAGGCGTGGTTTTAAACCCGCCTTATTATTTTTATCAATTTAAAATATCATCTAAAAGAGTTTTTATGGCAATCCAATTTTTATTGGTAAGAGATTTCAGCGCAATGCCAGGAAAATTTAAATGTGTTTCGCTGCTCGAATAAAAACTAGCTCTGACTTTTCTAAAAAATTCGTCGGCCGTATAAATTTTATATTTAAAAATATCGGTTTCTGCCGCCCAATATTCCAGCATGGCGATTAAAAAATCCGAATAAGAATAATTTTTTTTAAGCTTCAAAAATCCTGCCAATTGCGGAATTATCAGCTCGAACAAAAGGCGCTTGCCTGGTATTTCTTTTAAATGCAGATGATTCGCGGTATTTTTCAAGGCCTCGTCGCTGATATTCATAAGAATATTTTCGCTGCCGCTTAAATAATCTTTTATATAAAAATTTCTGCCTTTAAAATCCTTTATCACGCTAAGTGTATCCAAATATCCGATATCTATATTTCGCATAATCTGTTTGTTTTCGAATATCATAACATGGCCTAAATCTTCTTTTGGCTCGATTATCGTAAGATTATTGTGCTTTATATTTTTAAACCTACCTGGCGCAAAAGTTCGAATAGCGTAGATTTCGTCGTATTTTTTTGTGGAGAGTAAATTTATCGGGCAATTATTATAAAGTCCGCCGTCGGTAAAAGTACATTCATTAATCACCTCCGGTTTAAGTCCCGGAAAAGACGCACTAGCCATAATATAATTAATCAGCTCGCCTTGCGGTATGTCTTCTATAAAAAGTTCATGTGCCTTAAGTTCCGTTGCCGAGATTGTAACCAATCCATAATCTTTTTTGGAATTGCGCAATTTTTTTTCGTCAATAACGGAGCTTATGATTTCTCTCATTTTAGAAGTGTCGATTCCGCCGTCTTTTATAACTTTTTTTAATGATTGGCTGACGTTATTTAAGAAATTTTTCGTTAGTTTTAAGTTTCCGATTTCTGTAAGCAATTCTAAATCCGCGTCGAATAAATTTTCCATAGAAACGCAAGTCCACAAATCGTAAGCGGCTTCAAAATCGTCTTGTGCTAAAGCTGCGGCGTTTACAGCGCCGATAGATGTTCCGACAAAACCGTCAAATTCAAAGCTGTTTTCGAGAAAAGCCTTAAACGCACCAATATGGTAAGAGCCGCGCGCTCCGCCGCCTTCCAACGCTAATCCAAGCATAAAATTCCTCCTTATATCTGATATTATAACATATAATACTATTTACATTTTAATGTGTAGAAAAAATTTTTTCACAGCGGAGCGCTTCACGCATGCTTCAAGCGTGAAATGAAATATTTTTTTTATCCTTAATAATGAAAATAGTATAAAAACGGCGTTTTCACGCCGTTTTTGATGAATTTATTTAAAATATGAATCTCGAGAATTTCTTAAAATTTCATTTCAACATCGGCGCGTTTATGTTCTTCTACTTCGAAAAATTCTTTTTTGCCGAGATGCTGAAACGAGGCTATTAGAGAACTCGGGAAAGATACAATTAATTGATTATAAGCAGAAACATTCATATTATAAATCCGTCGCGCCGCCTGCAAATGCTCCTCGACTTCTACTACAGATTCTTGCAATTGAAAATAATTTTGGCTGGATTTCAATTCGGGATAAGATTCTGCGATAACATTCAATTTTGAATAAATCTCATCCATTTTTTGATTAGCTTCTTTTTTTTCGTTTATATCCATGCCTTTTCTGAGCTTAACGATATTTGTTAAAAGATCAGTTTCGTGTTTCGCATAAGCCTTGCAAATATCAATTAGCTTTGTCAGAGTGTCGTAACGCTTTGTCAGAGCAACGTCGATTCCCGAATCCGCTTCGTTTATTTTTACAAGCAGTCTTTGAAAACGGTTTGATGTTGAAATTGTCCAAACAATAATTAAAATAATTACTAAACCAAGAATCAAAAATTCCATAATCAGTCCTCCCGAAGTTTTATACTATTTCCCTTTTAAAGAATAGAAATAAATGGGAATTAGTATAAAGTTAAAATTTATTTTTTAAAATACATTGTTTCAAGAAATCCTTTTATCAAATTTATATCAATTTGCAGTTTCCGCTTTTCTTCGGACGGTGTTCTTTTTGTGGAGGCGTCGAAAGTATCTTCGCCAAGATAATCTATAAAAATATATATCGAACTTTCTTTAAAAATAAACATCAGCGGTTTATTCATAAGATTATCAACATAAAATATAGATTCTATAGCCTGCGGCGTGAGAACTCTCATAGCTTCCTGCGGATTATCTGAAAAAATATTGAATCGCTGATTAAAATTGTCCAGCTCGGTAGAGATTTTCTCCATATCTTGATATGAATTTTTCTTAAAGATATCGGATATCGATTTGTTGAAAGCAGTATTTTTGAAATCTTTTTTTAAAATATAGATTGCATCTCTATAATTCTCTTTCGATTTGAAGGAGAAAACTTTGCCGGAAAAAATTTTTCTGATTTTTTCTTTGGTTTTTGTGTTTCCGTCTTTATCTTGATATGTATGTGTAGTTATTTCGTCCGCCCTCGAATCCGACATTTGAAAATGTATTCCCCGGTAATCCGCCTCTGTAAAATCATTTCCCCAAATAGAATTTATATCTTCAAAAACTCCGGCAAAATTATACATATCATAGCCAAAGAATTTGTCCGGCTCGTATGTCAAATTATCGAAATTCTTTTTCAATTCAGGGAGCACGAAGGCTGATTTAAATTTAGCACTATATTCTTTGGACAGCGATGAAACGGTTACGATTCTAACATAAATTCCTACGAGCATCAAAATATTTGTTATGATAACAACTGCGGTATTTTGGGAAATAAAGCAATAAATAATCAGAGGCACTGCCGGTAAAAGTATAATGTTACCGATTAATTTAGTATTGAGAATTTTTTTGCGCATAAATTTCATTTCGGTTAATTCTTCATTTGCAATTAAATCTCCGCTTTCGCTCAATTCCAAGTCGGCGATTTTTTCGCGGCCGATTCTCTCTTTTGCTAAGATACATACCATGATTATAATAGTGCAAATGAGAGTATAGTCCGAAATAATAAAATAAGGTATTTGAAAAATATAGATTGGTATCATAAAAATAAATTGAGCTAAAACCCAAGAAATCGCTTTTAGAATAATAAATATCAGAACAAATTTTGCAATATTAATTAATCTTCTGTTTGATTTAAATTTTTCAGTAATTGAGTTCATGACGCACCCCCGAAGTTTAAAACGCGTTTAAAATAGTGAATATTGCTACGGCTAATAAAAGTATACCTACACAAATTAATATAATCGGAGTAGTCACGGAGCTGTTGTCATATCTTGCAGAAATATCTACTTGCGTTGGATTTGACGGATTATAATATATTGTGAGTTCATCGCCGATTTTCATATTTTGTATATTTGAATACGTTGAAAATGATTTTTTATAAGTTTTTCCGTCAACAGTATATTCAAATTCAGGACAATAATACGTTTTTAATCTCATTTCGGTTCTTCCGGAAATCGTTTCGTATTCTTCATTTTCTTCTCTTTCCAGGATATCAATTACTTTTGCGTTTGCGATAGATGTACAGGTTCTTTTTCTGGATTTATTTCTAAAAATCATGATTATTCCTGCTATAATCGTTATAGAGCCTAATAAAATTTCTACAAATACAGAAGTTGTTTCAGACATAAGATCACCTCATCTGGAAATTTGACGGATAGGAATAATTTTCTA
Organism: Eubacteriales bacterium; assembly: GCA_031551135.1. Classification (GTDB taxonomy): domain Bacteria; phylum Bacillota; class Clostridia; order Lachnospirales; family JAITVM01; genus JAITVM01. The sequence goes on from JAVBOA010000016.1 coordinate 76,695, forward strand.
AACTGCGGCAATAAATATTATCGCCAAAAGCAAATATAAAATTGACAAAGTTGTTAAAATGGAAATAGTATCATAGGAACGTGTATAAATCCGGCGGATTCTATGCAGGCTTTACCGGATTCGGAGTGCATCCACTCTGCAAATTTTCCGGGAGAATTTTCGGCATCCGAATCCCGAAAAACGGCGGAACAATCAAGCGAAAGCAAATATGAATTATCGAGGATTGTTTCGGCGTTTGCTTCGATATCGTCAATTTTGAGAAGCTTGATATTTTCAGTTTTGCCGACGCTGCTGTAAAAAGCGAGACCTAAGGATTCTTTGTTGTTTTCATAAGCCGCAGGGCTTGAAATAGTATAGCCTTCTCCGCCCGGCTCGACACCGTTTGGAATATACTGCTCATTTTGTACTGCTTCGGTCAGCTTTGCGCCATTTAAAATTTTAGAGTTCAGAAGATAATTTATTTCGCCCTGCATCTCATTAAAATCGTTGTAAAGTTTTATTTCAGAATTTTCTCCGCCGAATTCCGACCAATTTGTTTTTATGCCGGATAAAATATCTTTAAGTTCTTTTGTGGTTAAAGATTCAACGGGATTATCTTTGTGAGTAACAAAAACCAAAGCGTCTTTCGCAATAATTTCGTTTTTTACATTTATGCCTTTGGAGGCAAAATAATCACTGTCATTTTTTGAAAATCCCATGACTAAAAGAAGATTTACCGGCGACGGGCCAAAATAAATATTCTGCGTGGAATCGAAAAAATTTTGGTATTGAAATTCCGTTTGATTCAAAAAAGCCTCCAAAGCATACGATTTGTAAGTGAAATTTATCATTGCTTGCGCTCTTTCGTAGCTCAGACCCAATTGAGTTTTTGCAAAATTGAGAGCAAGCTCCCGAAGGCTTGTAGAGCCGTCCATATGCGGGAAATTTCCATATTCGATTTCCCAAATTCCGTCTTCGCTTTTTTGTGCCTTATTGCTCGGAGAAAACGGAGAATTTGCCAGAATTATTTCGGGCGGGATATCTTTAATTTCCGGCGATCTGCTCTTTTCGGGCGCGGCATTGTTACAAGAGCAAAGCAAAATACAAAATGAAAGCAGGACAAACAAATTTATATAATACAGCATTTTGCGAAATTTAGGCTTCATTATTCTGCACCTGCCCATTTCGGTTTTTATGATAGATATTTTCAATCATATCAAGAACAATCTGGATATCGCTGAGAACTTGTTTGCGTTGCTCAATTAAAGTTATATCGCCGCTTACAACGGCTTCAAAGGCATCAATACCCGTTATTGACAAATAAATCTTGTCATTTTTAAATGAAATCGAGATTGGATTTTTTAATTTTTCTGAGGCAAGAACGATTCCTTCCAGAACCTGCGGCGTGAGAACGCGAAAAGCCTCGGTCGCGTCTTTGGCAACAATGTTGAATTTCTTGTTAAATGCGTCAAGCTCGGTTTCGGGAATATTTCCGTTGCGCAAAGATTTATCGTATACAAAAACGGCTTCTTCGGAAATAATATCGTAATCAAAAATCATTAAGCGACCTTTAAAAATATTATCATAAACTATACGTGTTTGAGTTTCTCCGTTACTATCTATATAATTTTCTTTTCTTTTGAACTGCAAATGAATATCAGATTGAACAAAATTTGTATCTTGATATCTTGCAGAAAGATAGTCATTGCCGGAATATTCGTTGTATTTTCCAAAAAGCCCCGAATTGTCCACAATTGTGCGGTCAAGAGTTTTAGTCGGCTCAAATTCCATATTCTCTAAAATATTTGCCAAAGATTTTTTTACAATCTCTTCTTTAAAGCTATCCTTGTATTTCTTGACAAAAGGTGATTTTAAATTATGAAATACAAAAATCAATATACCTGCAAAAATAAAATAAATTATGCTGAACAAGGTGCTTTCTGATGAAAATAATACAATAATCCCAAAGAATACAGCCAAACCGATTGTGATATAATAAATCAAATCAATCATCTGAACTTTTATTCGCATTTTATCAAGATTTACTATTTCAGAGGAGCCTGTGGCCGCCGATTCTTTCAGACTTTTTGACTGCTTGCGTCCGCTCAGAAAAGCTCCGATAATTGCGCCGGCCAGCATTGAGATTCCTATAAAAACAGCTAAAGTCGGTCCGAATATTAATATAAATATTACTAAACCAATCAAGCCTGCCTGAAATATTAGGGGAGACATAAAAATTAAAATCATTAAGGCGATAAAAACGGCGGCCATGCGCAACCATTTTACCCAAGAATATGGACTGTTGAAACCAAGAATATTTTTTACAAATTTCATTTTTGACACCTTCTTGATCTATTTTCTAATAGGAAAACAAAAAGATTTTTTTGAGACAAAAAAGCGGCTCCTTTCCGGGAACCGCATGATCTATGTTCATTTCTTCATGTCAAATTCTCAGGTGATTGAAATCAAAATTTGTTTTACCAAACACGAATATTTCCGTTTACATATTCGTAAATGTTATAGCTGTCGTAACCTACAGCAAAAAGAAATTCGTTGTAATACGGGTCATTTACCTGATAGACATAACATTCTTCGCCGTCGATATCACTAAGCCCAACCAATGTAATAGTTATCGGACCTTCGACCAAGAAATCCTCATAATAATTTACCAAAGCTCTGTATGTCAATTCCAAAGCTCCTTCTTCGCTTGTGAGTCCATCCCCCGGATCGCCTTGGATATAAAAATCCTCGTTATATACTATACCGCGCGGGAACATTCCGTCGGCGTGCTCTTCATAAATCGCAGATCTAAGGTACACGGTTCTGCTGGCTTCGTTCCATTCAACCTCAAATCCGATTGTTTCGGCGATAAAACGAAGCGGTACAAGAGTTCTGCCGTTTACAATAATCGGCGGTGCATCTATTGTAACATTTCCGCCTGTAACAACACCGGTTTCTCCGTTGTGGTGATTAACGGTTACAACGCGATCGTTTACATGCATTACCAAAAGCGGGTCGCCTCCGGCAGGCGTATATACAACAATACGCTTATCCGCATCGTACCATTCTACGGTACAGCCGACAGCCTCAGAGATTGCACGCAGCGGAACCATTGTTCTGCCTTGAGTAATTATTGGCGGAACATCCATATAAAGTTCTTCGCCGTCTACAAAAACCGAGATGCTGTTATCTCCTGCGAAAACATTTGTAAAACAAAATGCGCTGAAAATCAAAGCAAAAGCAGCAAAAATAATTTTATATTTCCATTTTTTAGTTTTCATAATATTACCTCCATATAATATCTGTATTAGTTTTAAAAATTCATTTTCCAAGAATAAATATAAAGTAATTATGAGATAATCAGAGTTTTTGCTATTACAAGGTATTCTGCCGATACTCCTCGTAAATTTAAATTTTGCAAATAAAGGTGGCTGCCGCGTTTAGTCATTTCTTTTAGAAATCCGATATCTGCGCCGCAATCCGCTAAAAAATTCTGTACGGTACTAAAATGCTGTGAAGTACAAAATCCTTTTAGTGTGATTTCGTAGATTTGCGTAATATTCTGCCCGATAAAGCTTTCATCAAGCTGACTGTAGAAAACATCAGCATACGAAATCAAGACTTCGCGATACTTTTCATTGATTCCTATAATTTCTAATTTTCCTCCTGCTTCATCAGAGATAATTTTATTTATGCGGATATTGCCGCGCATAATAATTGAAGCTAAAGCGTCCATTTTATAGTAATCACCACCTACAACACTGCCGAGTTTAATTTGAAATATTAGTAGCAATTCAATATATGTTGATGCAGTTTCATTTTTTTTTATTTTTATAAGCTCAAAAGAAAGAAATGCATAAACGAAACCTCGCTTGCCTATAAAAACAAAGTTTCATCACTTGACTGTGAGAGGAATTCATGATTTGTCAGCAAAAAATGAAACTGCGGCTGCAATTCCAGAATTGCTTATACTAAACGGAATTGCTTTATATAATAAAAATATCATCTTTATGAGGAATTAGGTACACTCTGAAAGTAACCTTTTTCGAATTTCATAAAAAAAGAAGCTGCATAAAACAGCTTCCATAAAATATTTTTCAGAGCGCAAAGGCATTAAACCCAAGGTCTTATAATTTTTATCACATGCACATTTTTTTTAATTCGCTGCGTTTGCTGACAGCACATTTTTCGAAAATCACTCCGACAATTTTTTTTACATAATTATAAGAATAAGATAAATATTCTCCGATTTCTTGATTTGTATATCCCAAAACAACAAGCAGAGCTATTTTTCTTTCGGTTTCTGTCAAATCCTTTGCGATGATTTCAAATTTATCTTTATCAATGCCGTTTTCAATTTTATTTCTTTCCATTTCGATAAGCTGCCGTAGCTTTTTTCCATTTTCGAGATGCACTTTTAGTCTGGCCAAAAGGATTTCTTTTACAAACGGCTTTTTAATATAGTCTACAGCACCGGAAGAAATCCCCTGAAGTTCGGCTTCGGATTGGGTGATACCTGTCAGAAAAATAACCGGTATATATTTTGCGGATTCGATTTTTTTTATTTCGTCAAAAGTCATAAAGCCGTCCATTTCCGGCATATCTATATCAAGAAGAATAATATCCGGTAAACACCCCGATTTCAGAAGCTCAACAGCTTGCTTGCCGGATTTTGCAGAGCTTATATTATAATTACCGCGCAAAATTTCGCCGGCCATTTTTAATAGTGCAGGGTCATCATCTACAATTAAAATCGAATTTTTTAAAATCGTATTTTTAATTTCCATCAGCATTACCCCCAAAATATTCTAAAAATTCCCGTTCTGCGTCCCGAAACTCAATATCTTCTATTTTGAGGCGTATGGCTTGCAATTTATTATTTGTATCTTTATTTTCTGAAACAAGTTTTTTCAATTCGGAAAGTGAATCTTGCTGCATATTATGTTTTAGAAAATACAGGAATCTATCTTTATCAAAAGGAGAATCGGAAATTTCTTCGGGAGTAATAAAAATGGAATCCATACTTTTAATAAAATTATTAAGCCCGTCAAAAGCTTGTTTCCACTCATAAAACAGCTCTGGGAGAATAACTTTTATATATTCCTCGTTGCCTTGTGTGCATTGGATTTCAAGCCTTTGCGCGCTTTCATAAAGATTTGTTGCGCCGACGGCTTTTGCTTTGCTTTTCAATGAATGTACTATGTATCTTAAACTGTTCCAGTCTTTTTCGGAGGAAAGCTCTTCGGCTCTAGTTTTGCCGGAGAGATAATTGTCGGTAAAAAATTCCGTGAGTTTTTTATATTGAACAATATCGTCGTTCAAAAAGCGTAATCCCGAATTTAGAGTAATGCCGTAATTTGCGAGTTCTTTTTCGAAAAGGGATTTTTGTTCTTCGGTAATAAAATCATTATTATATGAAAAGGTGTTTTTTGTAATAAGTTCAGGCGGAAGAATATTTTCGAGAGCGGATTCTAAATCCTGCCATGTAATTGGTTTTGTTAAATATTCACAAAATCCGGCATCTAAAAGCTTTTGGCGAACTCCGGCTACGGCATTGGCCGTCAGCGAAATTACGGGCGTATTAAAATTAGGAATCTCTTTCAGTTTTTTCAAAGTTTCAATTCCATCCATGTCCGGCATCATGTAATCCATTAAAATAACGTCGTATTGCTTTGATTGAACGGCTTTAATACATTCTGCACCGCTTGATGCCAAATCAATTTGAAGCATTGTTCGGGAAAGCAAAGATTTTATAACCTGCAAATTTTCGCTGTTGTCGTCTACTGCAAGTATCATAGCGCTCGGTGCGATAAAACTGCTGTTTGAAAATTTTGCGGGCATTGCTGAAATTTGTGAATGATTGCCGAAAGGTTCGATATTTATAATTTTTTGCGGAAGCTCAAGTGAAAATACACTTCCTTTTCCCCATTCGCTATCAACAAAAATTTTTCCGTTCATAATTTCCGAAAGCTGTTTTGCAATCGCAAGCCCAAGTCCGGTGCCTTCAATATTTCGGTTGCTTGCCAAATCTACACGGGTAAACGCATCAAAAAGCTCATTGAGATTTTCCGATTTAATCCCGATTCCGGTATCCGAAACAGAAATGCAGAAAATTATTTCGTCTTCTTTACCGCTCGGCTTTTGGGTGAATGAAAGCGTTACACATCCTTCGTTTGTGTATTTAATGGCATTCGAGAGAAAATTCATTATAATTTGTTTGATTCGAATAAAATCTCCGTAAAGCTCGCTCGGCAAAAGTTCATCTGCCGATATGGAAAATTTTATTGCTTTTCGCTCGGAACGTTCATTTCCGATAACAGAAAGTTGTTTTATCAATTCTGTAGTTTCATAAGGCTCCTCAATAATTTCGATTTTGCCCGATTCAATTTTCGAAACGTCCAAAATATTATTAATCAAAGTCAAGAGAGTTTTTCCGGCGCTTTGAATACTCAAGGCGTATCCGCTTATTTCAAAAGACTGGCTTTCTCGTAAAATCATTTCGTTCATGCCTAAAATAACATTTATAGGAGTACGGATTTCATGGCTCATATTTGCCAAAAATGCGCTTTTTGCTTCGCTGTAATGTATTGCTTCTTCTCGGGCTTTTTCAAGCTGTTTTTGTTGTTCGTTATAAATCCTAAAGTGAAAAAAAAGCGTAATACCCAATGATATACTGACAGAAAGAAATCCCATCATGATATCAATCAAAATATCAATCTCGGTTTCAAAAAAATTGACCGATGTTGGAAAAATATATGAATAAATACAAATTCCTGTATAAATAATTATTTCTATCGCCGACATAATGAACATGCTTTTGCCTTCCAGCATAAAAGCGGTGAAAGCTATGGCGAACACGAAAAACGACGGCATACCGCTGTGATATCCTCCCGCTGTAAAAAAGAGCAAAGGAAAAACTATTATGAAAATTACGGTAATCGTTATTATATAGCATAGCTGGTAGCGCCCGCTGCGGTAAGAATAATAAAGCAGTATAATTGAGAGAATAGTTGAAAATACATTTACAAGAAGATTTTGAATACCGGAATTTGTGACCAAAGCCATGATTGATGTCAAAACTCCGATTAGTACGCCGGCCATTGCCAAAACATTAAAAAGTCTTACCCGAAATTCCAAATGTTTGTTTAGAATCGTGTTTCCGATGAGTTTTAATAAAGTAGACAATCTAAACGCCGTTGTCAAAACTTTATAAAACCTTATAACAAGATTATAAAAGTTTATTCCTTTTTCATTGTGTCCGATTTGGCATATGCTACTTTCGTTTGATATGACACTCCAAAGGCTTAAATTCCCGCACAACGAGCGGTACACA
>JAVBOA010000051.1:0-20356 GCA_031551135.1 Eubacteriales bacterium
GACCATTATCAAATGCGAAAGGCATAGAATACAAATACCGACAATTGGTTATGTAAGGCTGAAAGAATATGGTTATCTACCTACGGATAAAATCATTAAAAGCGGAACGCTGTCCATAAAAGCCAATAAATTTTATGTTTCCGTGCTGACAGATGAAGCATTGGAATCACAAAAAATAGACTCGGAGAAAATTGGATTTGGGATAGATTTAGGAATAAAGGAATTTGCAACAGTAAGTGACGGACGAATATTTAAAAATAAGAATAAATCTTCAAAAATAAAAAAATTAGAAAAGAGGCTTAAACGAGAGCAGAGAAGTTTAAGTCGTAAATACGAAAATAAAAAAAAGCGAGGTGAAAAGCTGCTAACTGTAAAATCTGCAAATATAGAGAAAAATATACTCAGAGTGCAAAAATCACATCAAGAGCTTGCAAGAAAACGTCAGGAGTATGTCCGATATGTAGTTAGTATTTTAGTGAAAACCAAGCCAAAATATATAACAATAGAGGATTTAAACATATCTGGAATGATGAAAAACAAACATCTGTCAAAAGCAATCGCACAGCAAAATTTCTACTATTTCAAAGAATGGCTTATTTATAAATGCAGACAATTAGGAATAGAAATAAGAATAGCAGATAGGTTTTATCCGAGCAGTAAATTATGCAGTATTTGCGGCAAGATAAAATCAGACCTAAAATTGAGCGATAGAATCTATCAATGTGAATGTGGAAATAAAATAGACAGGGATTTTCAAGCAAGCATAAATCTTGAAAGATGTAATATATACAAAATAGCCCAATGAAGCGATTGTATATATGTACCGTGGGCTAACACGGGAATTTACGCCTATGGAGTGTTATATCAAACTGTAGTAGCTTTTTAGCAAGGCAGGACACGTTGAAATAGGAATACTCTAAAGTATATACATTTCTATATGTTTTAGTTAGCAGTGATTTTTTGGTAGAACAATACTCAATTTACGCCTTTCAATTTAACATAATTATTTGCTTTGGTTTACCTGCTTTTTTTATACTATATTTGCTGATTACTCGTCAGAGAGCTATGAAGCCTGTATTTGTCGGCGCTTTAGTATTTATTGTATCCCAATTATTACTGCGTATTCCCATAATGAATTCGATTTCCCAAACGGAGTTCATTTTAAATATTTCGAAAGACCCTTGGTTATATGCGCTGTATTTAGGGCTTAGTGCCGCACTTTTTGAAGAAATCGGACGCTTGCTTGGTTTTACATTTGCTTTGAAAAAGAACCGCTTTTGGATAGACGCTTTTGCTTTTGGAGTCGGACACGCCTCCGCAGAGGCAATCTCGCTTGTGGGCATCACAAATATTAATAATTATTTAATCGCAGAAGCCATTAACAACGGAACGGCCGACACTATTTTAGCCTCCATTCCGAAAGAACAAGCCGATTTGATTGTCGCACAGCTTTTGGATGCACAATTTTTTAATATTATTCTTGGCGGAATCGAGCGCGTTTTCACTTTATTCATTCATATCGGTTTAACGATTTTGGTTTTGCGAACCGTAAAAAAGAAAAATCCGATTTATTTGATTCTTGCGATTATATTGCACACGCTTATTAATATGGCAGTTGTTATTCTTCCGCAAGTTTACGGCTATGAAATATATGAAGTGGAAATTTATTTAGCCGGAGTAGCGGTCGTGTTTTATTTCTTTATTGTTTTCTCACGCAGATTAATTGACCCTAAGCTTAAAAAGAAAGAGAAAAAGAAGAAAACTAAAACCGAGCCTGTTTTAATCGAAAACAAAACGGGAAGCCGTTTGATTGAGATGGATGAAGAGCCCGAAATAAAGACCGAAAAACCTCAGGATGTTATTATTTTGGGGCAAAACGATTTTCTTAGCGATGTGATAAATAATTCCGAAAAAGTAAAAGATGAAGAAATAAAAGCCGAACCGGAGGAAATAAAAGAGAATTTAGAAATTGAGACGAAAACTGAAATCTCTACAGAGGTTTCGGAAAAAGATATGAATTCGGATTTGCATAAAATAGAAACAGAAGAGACGGAAATAGAAGAGACGGAAAAAATTGAAATTTATGAAAATGAAAATAAAGGAATCCCGGAATAAAAAAAAGAACACTTGTTTAATCTGATACTATTCTCCGGCTTTGCAGAATAGTTTAAATCCCGAAAATTCGGTAAAAGACTTAAACAAGTGTTTTTATTAACCCAAATATCTTGCAAGAATATACACAGCATCGCTTTTAATCAGCACCTCGCCATGTTCGGCCAAAAAATGCGCCGAAATCGAAGTAGAAATATGCTTGTTTCCATATTCGGAAAGCAATGTTTCCAAAGGCAGTTCATAGTCGTTCGTAATTTCAAAAATCTCAAGCGCTAAAAAATATCTATCATTATATTTATATAGACTGGATTTAATTTTAACATAGTTATCAATAATTCTTTTGCAAAGCTCCGACAAAATTCCTAAATTATCAAAAGAATATATAATAAAGCTATTGAAATCAGAAGAGCTTAAGATCTTCGAATCAAGCTTTAATTTGCGCTTTAGTTTTGTTAAATCTTTTTTTGTGTTAAATGCGTTAAAACGATCTTCTAAATCGTCGGGGCCATTAACTTTTGTAACTATGATAACGATACTGTCAGCGGAAATAGGTGTAGCCTCAATCATAAGAGGAGTGTTTTCAGAATTAAAATCATGTTCCAACATCGCTTGCTCCATCATCTCGCTAAATAATTCCTGAATTTTTTCAGAATCGTAAGAAAGCTCGCCAATTTTCAAATTTCGTTTTTTCAAGTCGCTCTGGTTCAAGATAAACTTAATTTGGTTTTCACTTACTCTTTCTATCTCCATAAAATCACATCCTTCAAATTATGTAGAGAATAAAAGTAACGCAAATATATCATTATATACACATTATAATATAGTTAAATTGTTTTTAATATACTAACGTAGAAAATTTATGTGCCGAAATTTTCGTATTTTCGACACATATACATTATATAATAATATACATATTAGCATATATCAATTTGCAAATAAAAACAAGATGATATACAAAATAATTTCAATATATATAATATGTAATACAGAGTTAAAGGATTAGATTTGCGCAGGCTTTTGAACGGATAATATTATAGCATTTTAACAATACATTGATCGTAATGCGGCATTATTGTTTTCGAAGTACAAGATATTTTTTAGAATAGAAATATAAATTCACAAAAAATCAAAGCAGACTCGGCTTTATACTCTTGCAAATTGCTATATTTGTATCAAAATTGAAATGTTTTTGTACATGACTTTTTGATTTTAAATTGATAGCATTAATTGTTTTCTTGCGCCGTAAAATCAAGCAAATTCAAGCCAAAGAAACCCATATTGAAGCTGTTTATTATATAAGAGCTCCAAAGGTATTTTTAACCAAATATTAATCATAAATAAAAATATTTAAAACAATTATTGAAATTTTATTATAAATTAGGTATAATTGCTGTATATTAACAAACGATGCGTTTATACAGAATATCAAATATTTAACATTTCTAAATCTGCTTTGTTTTTTTTGTAATGCTGGAGTTGCTTTTTTGTAATCTATGGACTTTTCTGGACTTTTCTTTTTTATTATGTATATGGCATCTATGTATCCTAAACTGTGTTGTTCATTTTTTTTAACAAAGGTATATTATTTTGCCATACATTAAACAAATTTTATTTATTAGGAAAGGAGTTTGTTTGCCGTCGCAAATTGTTTATATACTATTTTCAATATTAAGGATAGAAAAAAATATTTCATTTCGCGCTATAAGCATTGCGCGAAACACTCCACTGTGAAAAATTTTTTTCTACTTATCTAAATGAAAATAGTATTATTTGAACTTTTTGATTATGGCAACAGTGAATATTAGTTGAAAGACAAAAATTCGATTGAAGAAGAAATCATTAGCAAAATGGATTTTGAAATAATGAAAAAAGAACATGAAGAAGATATAAAATCCAAGCAAAGCAATAATTTTTTCGACGATACCGCTGAAATCGATTTAATCTCACGGAATGCAGGCTATAATACTATATTTGATGATGAATACGATGATATTATGGATACATCTGTCACTACTCCTATTACCGCTTACGAAGATGACACCGAGTATTTCGAACCGGAGATTGAGGACGACGATAACGACTTTGCAAACGCTTTGCTTTATACTGCCCCGATTCCCGCACCGGTAGTTGCAGAAGATGAGGTCAGCAATTCGTACGAAGAAGAAATTACAAATGATAAAACCGAAAATACAGAAAATACGAAAGATGCCGGAAAAAAAATAAAAATGGCTTATTATATGATTTCCGCTTCTATAATAATATTTCTTTTATTAGTTACTTTTCTTTTGGTAGTTTATATTCAGGTTTTAAAAGCCGGAAAAGATTATGCCTCAAATAACGGCAGTGCAGTTATAAATGGAAATCCGGCTATCGATCAGTCCTATGTTCAGCGTATCGAAGAAGAAAATAATACTCTCAGAAAAGATATCGAGAGCTTAAGAAACGAACTTGCGAATGTGTCTTCTTCCAGTTCTGCTCAGGCTGAGGGTCAAAATTTACCGTCCGAAACTGTTCCTCTCGGCGCGCCGGAAATTGACAATGACTCGAACGCTTCCGAAAACAATCAGCCGACTGCTGCGGGGACAAATACCATACTAAATAATTCTGATTCTACTCAAAAACCGAGAACTTATGTTGTTAAAAAAGGCGATAATCTTCAAGATATAGCTCTAGCGTTTTATGGCGACAAAATGATGTATAAAACAATTAAAGAGGCTAATAATCTTAAAAGTAATGTTATTGTTCCAAGCCAAAAATTGATTATTCCTTAAAACATTGATGTTCCTTTGTATTTGAAACTGCTGTATAGTCAATATTAAATTGCTATAAAAAGTAGATTTTTGTTTACGCAAAAATCTGTTGTTGTATGTTTTGCCTGTGCTAAAAAAGGCACAGTTGCTTTTTAAAACTTTGAAAGGAGAAGCTGCTAGACAATGATAAATTGCCGTATTTTGAGTAGCGTTATTTTATGGATATATTAACAATGGGCCTTGCTGAACTTAGAGAAAAAGCTAAGGATTTAGGTCTAAAATCTGTTACAAAATATAGAAAAAATGATTTGATAGAATATTTAAAAGAAAATTTGGAAACGAAAGAGGATATAGTGGAAAATTCGCAGACTAATGCTGAAAAGGTAATCTATTCAGCAAATGATGAAAAATCAAAAAATGTTCAGTTGACTTTGGAAGAAGCCACAGGAGAACAGCCGCCTGTTTATAGACGCGAGCCCCAAACAAAATCCGAATGGGCAAGCAATATGGAACAGCTCGACAGCGGCAAAATAGAAGAAGGAGTTTTAGAAGTTTTAACCGACGGATATGGTTTTTTAAGAATGGAAAACTATTTGCCGGGACCGAAAGATATTTACATATCTCCGTCTCAAATCAGACGCTTTAATTTGAGAACAGGTGATTTGGTCAGAGGTAGCATTAGGATTTCTAAAGACGGCGAAAAATTTTCGGCTCTCCTTTTAGTAAAGGGCGTTAATGGAGACGACCCCGAAGTCGCCGCAAGACGACCGAATTTTGAGGATCTAACGCCGGTTTATCCTAACAAGCGTATTAAATTGGAAATAGACAAAAACGAGCTTTCTACAAGGCTGATTGACTTGATTGCGCCAATCGGCAAAGGTCAAAGAGGTATGATTGTAGCGCCGCCAAAAGCCGGTAAAACAGTTTTGCTTAAAAAAATCGCTAATTCTATAACAAAAAATCACCCGGAAATGCATTTGATTGTTCTTTTGATAGACGAGCGTCCCGAAGAAGTTACGGATATGAGGCGTTCTATCTTCGGTGAAAATGTCGAAATAATTTATTCAACATTCGATGAACAGCCGGAACATCATAAGCGTGTTGCAGAAATGGTTTTGGAAAGAGCGAAACGCCTTGTTGAACAGAAAAAAGACCTTGTTATTCTGCTGGACTCTATCACAAGATTATCGAGAGCCTATAATCTCACCGTTCCGCCAAGCGGCAGAACTTTGTCCGGCGGTCTCGACCCTGCTGCTTTATATATGCCGAAAAAATTCTTCGGTGCCGCAAGAAATATCGAGGAAGGCGGTTCGCTTACAATTCTTGCTACCGCCCTCGTAGATACAGGAAGTAAAATGGATGATATGGTTTTTGAAGAATTTAAAGGCACAGGAAATATGGAACTTGTTTTGGACAGAAAATTATCCGAAAAACGTATTTTCCCTGCTATAGATATATTTAAATCCGGAACGCGCCGCGAAGAAAAACTTCTTTCAAAACAAGAACTCGAAGCCGTTTATACTCTTCGCAAGCTTTTGAACAATAGTCAAAACAACCTCGACATAAATGAGCAAATCACAGACAGATTGGTAAAAACCGATAACAATGCAGATTTTGTAAAAGCCATTTTTGCAATCGATAAATACAGCTCAAAATAATATCCAATAAAAGATGAACTCGTTTTACGATTCCTGATTCATTTCGTATGCGGGTTCATATTTATACTATTTTCAATATAAAGGACAGAAAAAAATGAAAATAGTATTATTTTCGCTTTTTCAATTCACAAATCCCCTGCGTCATAGTTCCCATAGGGCAATAAAGACACCAAGACCGCGGACGGAACAAAAGCATTGTAATAAATCCAAGCAGAGTTGAAGTAAGCATGACGGAATAAAAGCCAAAAGCAAATTGTGCGGTCCATGGCGTTACATTTGAAGAATATGCCCAATGCCAAGGCAATTTAAAAACCCAAAGCAAAGTAACGGCTTCTTTTAGCTCTGCGCCCGCAAATACCAAATAAGTCGAATATATCATCATTAAGAACATTGTCATAAAAAATGTTAAAAAACCATAGCGGAAAAATTTTGAATATAAAAATTTCGGAGGCACTTTTTTTCGTGAAAGCCCAAATTTTCCACCGACTAATTCAAATAATTGACCCCGTCCGCAATATTTACCGCAGTAATTTTTATTTCCGCCAAAAATTGCAAACAATAACGGCGTTATAAAACATATCAAGCCTATCCATGCGAATAATATATTGAAAAACCCAAGTATCAAATAAGTCAAAGAAAAAATCCAAAGATAATCATGCCATTTCTTCATTTTCGCCGCCCCTTTCTATCATTTTGATTATTCCGCCCGGACAGGCAGAGAAACATTTTTTGCAGCCGACGCATTTTGATTTATCAACTTTCGCTGCAATCCCAGCATAAACTTCAATAGCTTTCAACGGACAGTATTTCACGCAATTTCCGCAAGCTACGCAATCTTTCGAAACAAACGCATATTGCATTTCAGAACCACCTTTCAATATATAAGTAATTTCTAATATACTGATTTTTAACTTTGATGTCAATAGAAAATTTATCAAAATAAAATTGACAAATTATTTTTTTGTTATATCATTAATATTAATTTTGCATTTATAAATAAACAAAACAGACCGGACTTGGAGGAAGAAATGAGAAAATATTTAGGTGAAATAGGTTTAATTTTAACGGCGTTGATTTGGGGAATGGGCTTTGTTGCTTCTGATATCTCACTGAATTATTATACGCCGATAGAAGCGTTGGCGCTGAGATTTTCGATAGCCGCCATTTGCATGAGTTTGATATTCTTCAAAAAACTTAAAAATATAAATAAAACCACATTGGTTCACGGGATTTTGATTGGATTTTTTTTATACTCAGCATTTTTATTGCAAACCATCGGACTTTTTTATACAACGCCGTCCAATAATGCATTTCTTACCTCTATAAATGTCGTAATTGTGCCTTTTATCGCATTTGTAATCTACAAAAGGAAAATCGATATTTTCACAATGACCGGCGCGGTTTTATCAATTATCGGAGTCGGAATTATTTCCCTAAAACCGGGTTTTTCTATAAATATCGGAGACTTTCTGACAATTTTATGCGCCGTGTGCTTTGCTTTACATATATTTTATACAAGTGAATTTTTGAACCGCGGAACCGATCCGATATCTTTGACAATTCTTCAAATGCTGACCGCCGCTACTATTTCAATAATAATTTTCTTTATCACAAAAGAACCGAAATCCATACCTTTCGAAAAATCTTCATTTTATGCCATTTTGTATTTAGGCTTAATCAGCACGACGCTTGCGTTTTTTTTACAGACTGTCAGTCAAAAATATACTTCCGAAACGAAAGCGGCGATTTTTCTTTCAACCGAATCGCTTTTCGGAACGATTTTTTCGGTTTTGATTCTTTCGGAAAAACTTTCATTCCGTGCGCTCTTGGGATGCTTTATAATTTTTGCCGCTGTAATAATCTCGGAAGTTAAGCCGAATTTTTTGGCAAAAAAAGAAATGAGTTCATAGGATTTTATTAAAATATTGCTATATCTTTTAGAATGGAAACAGTATAAATCGAAAGTGGGGAAAGATATGACTGAGGCAAAAGCTTTAAAAATCTTCAAAAAATATAATCCGGAAGACGCTGTGAAGCGTTGCCCGAACGGACGTGCTATCGTTCGTAAACAGCTCGACATATATGCAAGAGCGGCAGTGAATCTCTACGGAGTAATTCCAATCGCAGAATTTGTTGAGATATTTAACAGCCAAAATTCTGCGCAGACCGATACAGACGAAACAGTCATGCTGCTTCTGCCGTTGATACTAAAAAGCAAATGGTATTGTTTTTACAAAGGTTATATCGTTCATTACTGGGCTATTGATAATTTCGACCGTGCCGACTATTGGATTCTTGAACAAGGTGACAAACCTAGATATATTCCTGAGAAAGACGAATTTTTAGAGTATGAATACCAATATTACGAGTGTGAAAAGCAAAGATTGAATTGGAAGAAAATTCTTGATTTTATCCTTGAAGAGTGGTCTGATAGCGATCAAAAATATGGTTTTTATAATATATTAAAAGAAACCACGAAATTCAGCATGGGAATTTCAGAAATCGAAAAACTGATTGACGAATACGGATTAGCTTTTAGTAATGAAAAACAGGCACAGCAATTTTTTAGTCTTCTTGCGGAAGCCCGCAACAACACGAAATTGTGGTTTAACAAGGGTTATTCTCCCGCTGAATTACGCGAGGAATTTGATAGGCTACGCCCAAAAAGCGGCTCGCGACAAATTGTGGTTCAGAAAAGGATAAAGATAGGTGCAAACGACCCTTGTCCTTGCGGCAGCGGCAAAAAATACAAAAAGTGCTGCCGTTTGACTGAGCAAGCACAAACGGCTCAGCTTTCACAAAGCGAATGTAATCTGTTTTATGAGACTTGGTACGGTTTGATGGGATACATCAACAAGCAGAAAAAAATTATAGACGCAGTAATAAAACCTGTTTATCCGAATTCGGTGGGAGATGATTTGATATACAAGGTGCGTGAGGTTCTGTGGGCTAATCCTAATATAATTAGTGATTACCTTGATTCGGCAAAGCTTTCGGAAGAAAAAGTCCGGATATTGAAATCTTGGCGCGACTACCACAAAAAAGGAAGCTTCTTTCTGGCGGAGTACAAGCCTGATTATGCCATAGTGATTGCTGCTGACGAACAAAAAGAGGATAGGCTCTATGCTGTCAAAGGAATCAGCCGTTCGCTTTCGGATGTCATGCAGCGTGAATTGCCAATACAGCTTGAAACGGTACTTTTACCATTTAAAGATAAAATTATTTACGACAGCTTGATGAATTTAATGCCTGTCGTATTTGTCGGAAATGCAAAGAAAGAGCTTATGAAAATATACGAAAATGCCCATAAACATGGGATTATCACAAAATTGGACTAAAGAAGATTATTTCTGTGGAGAGCATAAAGACTGATGTAGGGGCGATTCATAATCGCCCGCTACTGGGAGGCAATAAAATGTATAAGATAAGAAAAATTGAAAATTATGAAATTCCGATTCTTCAAGACTTTCTTTATGAAGCGATTTTTCAGAGGTCCGAAACGAATTTACTGCCAAGAGAAATTATAAATGAACCCGAATTGAAGATTTTTATCGAGGACTTCGGAAAAAAAGACGATTTTTGTCTTGTTGCGGAAGTTGGCGGAAAAATCATCGGCGCTGTGTGGGCAAGAATATTGGACGGTGAGATAAAGGGTTTTGGCAATGTCGATAATAAAACGCCCGAATTTGCGATATCGCTATACAAAGACTTTCGCGGCAAAGGTATCGGCACGGCCTTGATGAAGGAAATGCTGAAAGTCCTAAAAGAAAGCGGATATAAACAAGCGTCATTGGCGGTTCAAAAAGATAATTATGCTTTTAAGATGTATGAGAAACTTGGTTTTAGAAAAATTAAAGAGACGAATGAAGAATATATTATGATTCACCCGCTCAATTAATTTTTTTAAATATACTGACGAACGATTAGATTTTCACATCCGTTCAGCACAGCTAGGTAGGTAGGAAACGGATGTGAACTTTATTTTCCCCCTTCAGGTCATTTTAAATAATCTGCCGCATTATTTAAAAATTCATCAATTTGTTTTTGGTTTTTACAAACAATACATTTATCGCTGTATTTATTTAAAATTTCATTGTACTGTTTTCTTTTATTTGCATCTCTTCCTTTATACAAAATCCACCACAAGAATTCGAAATCAATTTTTTCATTACAACCTTCCGTTATACTCTCGCGCGAAATATTTTTATATTTATAAAAACGCTTAAAAGCACGAAAAAGGCAATTTAAACGAGAGAAGCTTAAATAAATAATATAGTCGGCCTGCTCTAAACGCTTGTTTTGACAAAATTTAGTATAGTTTCCGTCGATAACCCAATTATCACCGCGCATAAATTCCTTAACAATCGCAAGCCCTTCTTTTTCGTCCCGTTCTTTCCAGTCAGGCAAAAATTGTACTTTATCAAGATATAAAAGAGGGAGCTTGAATTTGATGCTTAAATTTTTTGCCAATGTAGATTTTCCGCTGCCGCTAAAGCCCAATATCACTATTTTCATATGGCCTCACTCTCTTATACTTTTTTTATTCTAAAAGATAAAATAGTATTATTTAACAGCATCCAATATAAAAAGCGAAGCATCCTGATTCATAAACATCTTGCTTCCTTTATAAAATGTTTCGGAATAAACATTAAGAAAACCAATTTTTTTGAGAATATCCGCAAGTTCTTCCCGGTCAAATCCGCTATGCACCTCGTCGGAGACAATAGAATTATTTTTGTCAAAATCCACTATCAAAAGATGTCCGCCTTTATTTAAAATCTCGAATAAACGTGAAAGAACAGGCTTGATTTCTTTGATATGTAACAGTGTTTGAGCCACTATTATATAATCCGCGCGCAATTCAATCGAACTTTGCTCTTCAAAATCACAGCACAAAACATCAGCATTTTGGATATTCGCAAGAATGATTTTGTTTTTTACCTGATCGACCATATTGCTTGACGCGTCAACAAATAAAAGCGAACGAAATTCAACAACAAGCTCCATCCCGACGAGCCCCGTGCCGCAGCCATAATCAATAGCGTCCTTTTCACTGCCGTTTATTATATATTTTTTTATTTTGTCCGCAATAATCTTTGCGATTTCCGCTCTTTCAGGAGTGTCATAGCGGTCTGCAATTTCATTGAATTTCTCTATATTTCCCAAAATTTCACCTCTCAGCAAATTCAATATTTCTTCAAAATCTAATATTTTTTGAAAGCAATACATATTTATATATTTTAATATATATGATACATTGTAATCAAGATAAAACGATATTTAATACTATTTTCATTTTGATAAGTAGAAAAAAATTTTTCACAGCGGAGCGTTTCGCGCAATGTTTCTAGCGCGAAATGAAATATTTTTTTCTATCCTTTATAATGAAAATAGTATAATACTATTTCGGTTTTAGGAGGAGGAACGTTTTTTACGTTCAAATTTATTAATATGGATAAAATAAAAACAGGAAAATTTTTGAGCCTAATTTTGAGGCACAGCCCACAAACAATCGGGATTACGCTTGACGAAAACGGCTGGGCAAATGCATCAGAACTTTTAGAGGGAATGAATAAAAAAGGCTATGCAATAAATATGGAGATATTGCAGGACATTGTTGACACTAACAATAAAAAACGTTATAGCTTTAATGATGACAAGACAAAAATTCGAGCGAACCAAGGACATTCGGTTGATGTTGATGTAGAATTGAAAGAGCTTGAACCACCGGAAGAATTATATCACGGAACGGCTACAAGATTTCTCGATAGCATAAAAGAGCATGGACTTCAAAAACAAAATCGAAATCATGTTCATTTATCAAAAGATAAAGAAACGGCGGCTGCTGTCGGCAAAAGGCATGGTAATCCTATCGTATTGACGATAAAATCCGGCGAAATGTATCGGGACGGATATAGATTTTATTTTTCCGAAAACGGCGTATGGCTGACGGATGAAATTTCAGTTAAATATATTGTTTTTTAAAGCTTTTTCGAAAGCCCATGACTGCCTTTGGCGGTCTTTTTTATTTAAAATCCATCAAAAAAATATTTGATTGCGTACTTTGCGGTTTGATTTTTCTCGATTATACAAATCGAAAACAAAATATAATGGTTGGTAAAAAATCAAACCGATACATGAAAATTATGCACTCTTTGGACAATTATTCTATATTATATAAATGTATAGAGCAATTCCGTTTCTATTTAAGGATTCGGATTGCATTATAGCAATATTGACAAGGCTAATAATAATTTCCTATTAAACCGCAGAATCCGAGGGTGCGAAGAGTTCTGGCCTGTTGATGATGTGCTTTTAATGGAGAATTAGAATAACGTGATTTAAATCAAAACCTGCAAGCCTCTGTCACACTATTTTTATTTGGTGATTGTTATGGATAATAAATTTAATAAAATGGATCTTTCGTCATCAATGAATGATTTGCAATGGTTTTTGCATGTGAATGATTGCGATAAAGACTATTGGGGCGAAAGACAAGATTATATTTCAGATAAAAAAAAATCTAAAAAACACAGAGACACTGAAAAAGTCAAAGAAGAGTTTGTTGATGAATTTATAAATGATGAAGACATAAACGGAGGTTCTGAAGTATTGGATAATAGAGATGATTTTGATAATGAATTAAATGAGAATTTCGAATATTTTTACGAAGACGATGATGAGCATGATGATTACTATGAAGATTATGAAGATTCGAAATTTCATGATAAATATAGAGACAACAATCGCAAACATCATAAAGATGATGATTGCGGCAAAGACGACTGCGGATGCCATAAACAAGACTATAGAGATTGCGGTTGCGAATCATATAAAGACGATTGCGGTAAAGATTGTGAATGTTATGAGGATTATGAATGTGATAAACACAAACATGATGATTGCGATAAACATGATGATTGTGATTGCAAAAAGCCTGATTGCTGCGAATGTGAAGAGTTTTGGGAAGATAATTGCTGTATAAAATGCTGTACAGGTCCGGTCGGACCTCCGGGACCAAGAGGACCAAGAGGGCCGGTAGGGCCGGAGGGACCTCCGGGAAGACAGGGCGAAATCGGGCCAAAAGGCGAGCGCGGACCAAAAGGCGATGCCGGCTGCGAAGGGCCGAGAGGGCCGAAAGGCGACAAAGGTTGTCCCGGAGAAATGGGCCCTGAAGGCGAACGGGGACAAAAAGGCGAACCGGGCTGTCCGGGGCCGAAAGGTGATCGAGGGCCAAAAGGCGAGCCGGGTTGCGAAGGACCGAGAGGGCCGAAGGGCGATACAGGCGAAAAAGGCGAGCCGGGTTGTCCGGGGCTGCAAGGCCCGAAAGGTGACCGCGGCATGAAAGGCGAGCCGGGCTGTGACGGAGTTAAAGGCGAAAAGGGAGAAAAAGGCGAGCCGGGTTGCAAAGGCCCGAGAGGTCCAAAAGGTGATCCGGGCGAAAAAGGCAAAAAAGGTGACCCCGGTGAAAAAGGCGAAAAAGGCGATCCGGGTGAAAGAGGAGTAAAAGGAGATATTGGTGACCCCGGAGCACGAGGTGAAAAAGGTGACCCGGGCGAAAAAGGTCAAAAGGGCGATCCGGGAATAATGGGTCCGCAAGGTAACCAAGGGCCGAGAGGGGAAATCGGACCTCAAGGACCAAGAGGGCCGAAAGGACCAATGGGACCTCCTGGGCCTAAAGGCTGTACAGGCGAAATGGGCCCAATGGGACCGCGCGGCGCACAAGGCGAAATGGGTCCGATAGGCGCAAAAGGACCGCAAGGCGATATGGGTCCTCAAGGGCCAAAGGGTTGCCAAGGCGATATGGGTCAGCAAGGACCATGCGGCGAACGCGGCGAATGTGGACAGCAAGGCCCGATGGGACCACGCGGAAAACGTGGAATGGACGGCGAATGCGGTCCGCAAGGTCATAGAGGCGAAATGGGTCCAAAAGGCGACAAAGGCGATAAGGGCTGTCCGGGTCCAAAAGGTGAAAAAGGCGAAAAAGGTGACCGAGGTCCAAAAGGTGATAAAGGTGACCAAGGCCCGTGCGGAATTTGCAAATGTGAGAAAAAAGCCTATGGACATTTTATAAAAAACGACTGCTCATGTGCATGCGATACTGACTTTTGTGAATTAATTGATTTTAATTGCACAGGCGAAAGCCATAAAACAGAGCTTAATGATTTCTGTGATAAGATTATTATTTGTAAATGCGGAGTATATTTTATTTCCTATACGGTTGTTTGCGAGTTTGTTAAATGCGGCAGCATGGATATACTTGTCAATGGCAGAAACGTTTCTTTCAGCCATATTTCTGTTCTTACAGAAAAGGGGATTTCAACTGCAAATATCATTTTGCGTTTGGATAAAGACGACGATATTTCTTTGCGCGTAAAAGCCGATACGGTTAAATTTGCAAAACACGGTATTTGTTCGTCATTGACTGTTCAGGAATTATAGGGTGTCGTGATTATACAATATCTATAATATAAAAAGTTTATTAAAAATATAGCCCAAAGGTTTTTGCCTTCGGGCTTTTTTTCAAATATATATAATCAAACTATTTTTTTCTATCCTTTATATTAAAATAGTATAAATGGAAATCCTGATATCCTTGTAATACATTTCGATTACAAAATGATTTCAAAGAAACATTGTTCACTTAATAAAAGAATTTCACTTGAAATTTTATTCCATTATTATATTTATACAAGTTGAATTTATACGTTTTTTGTAACTGACTTTATAGGTTTAAAGCGGTAAATAAATTTAACTTTGTCAAATAAAATATATTGGGGGAACTTCGGATGAAAAGAAATCAAAACTATATTAAAAAACTTGCTGTAACATTATTCAGCATTGCATCAGTATTCACTATGTCTCTTGCATTACCTGCGCAAGCCATGGCAGCTCCTGTTACCACAACCATATTATCTGAAAATATGGAAGATAGAGATATGGCACCATTTAAACATTGGGGCTATACAAAGCCTAATTTTACAGGCAGTTACCTTTGCTTAAGCGGGACTAACGGCGGTTACGAATATGTAATGACTGCCGAGCCGAACACAACTTATGAAATCAGCGCTTGGGTATATACTTATGGAGATGTGCGTCTTGGTATTAAAAATTCGCATGAATTAAATACAAGCTTTACAAAAAGTTGTTGGGAAAATAAATCTGTGACTTATACAACAGGTTCTACGGCTCAAACATTGATATTCTATCTTTATATTCCGGCAAATGCAAAGACAACGGCTTATGTTGATGAAATATTAATCAAGAAGACACAAGATACTTCTGCCGGTTGTCCTACTTACGATAATAACGCACTTAACCAAGGTACATTAGGACCAAATGCACAAACCGTACTTTGGCAAAATATGGACAGTAACTCTGTTTCTCCTTTTAAAGAATGGGGTTATGGAACTAAGAAATTTGAGGGTGGCGCAGGAGTTTCCAAATCTACAGCTTTACGCATAACCGGAGATAATGGCGGTTATGAATATAAATTGACTGCCGAGCCGAATACAACATATGAAATGATTACAACCGGCTCTGCTCTTAAAGGTACTCTTACTGCAGGAATAAAAGATACAGCTATTTCGAAAGATACATTTATGGAATTTAATAACCGCTGCTATGAAACAAAATCGGTTAAATTTGTAAACAACAGCCAATCAAGAGAACTTACTTTCTTCCTTTATGCACCAATCAGAGTTGCGAATGATGGTTATATTGACGATATAATAATCCGAAAAGTAAGCAATAAAACCGACGACGGCGGATGTATTACAGCAAATGTAACTACAGGTTCTCCTACCAGAGTCGACAGAGAAAGTGCAAGAATCTGCTACAATTCATTTACAGGGGTTGACCTTAGTAAAGTTCAAAAAGTTGGTATTATGTATGGAACTACCGGCGGTCTTGATGATGGAATGGTAGAGGCAAATCCTGCAAACCCATTCAGCATTGAAATCAACGGACTTAAACCATGCACAACATATTATTATGCCGCTTATATCTACGCTAACGGATATTTCTTTGTTGGCGAAGTAAAATCTTTTAACACCGGCAGATAATACTATATTTCGAATTACAAAAAATACTTTTCATTAAATTATAGCAATAGCAAAAAGCGGCGTTTTACGCCGCTTTTTTACGTCTCTATTCTAAATCTTGAATTCTCATTTTATCCATTGACGAATTTCGTTTTATTTTTTCTCTGCAAGCGAAATAAATAGCGAGTAAAATTGCAGTTGGAATATTGTATAATAAAAACACCATTATTGCCATACCAATAAACGAAGGTGTAATCGAGTACATAGCGATTCCTAAAACTGCAATAATCGAAAAAATAAAGGAAATAAAAGGTAAAATAATCCCGAACCATTTGTTTCGCCTTCTGGAAAGGAAAATCTGTAAGAAAGCCGCTCCTGTAATAAAAAAAACTAATAAAATCAATGACGCTATAATATTCATTTTATTGCATCTCCTTTCAATTTCTTATATTCCGAAATAAGAATTTTCGCTGTATCAAAATCAAGTTTTTCGTTTACAACAAGCCGTTTAATCAAGCCGATATACGGCTCATTTTTATTGTCTTCGCTAATCTGTATTTTTTGAATCAGTCTATCCAGCCGCAGCCGCACTGTAGGATAAGTAACGCTGTATTGATTTGCGACTTCTTTCAGCGACCCGGAGGCCTGTAGAAATTTTTTTATAAAGGAAATATCATCATCATCCAAATTGGTCATCCACTCAGGAACTATTTCAATAGCCATAGTATTAACCTCCTTTAATTATATTAAGTATACACTTTAATAATATTAAAGTCAATATTAAAAATATATTTGAATATTATTAGTTTGCAAAAAAAATGAAATTCATTAAATGGATATTGATAGTTTAATTTAGAGCTATTTTCAGTAAAAATTATAACTCCTTGACTGCAATTTTTGGCTATGTTACTATTAAAAAAATACTGAAAGGGGTTTTTTAAAATGGAACATTGTGTTAAGAAAAAAATTATTGCAATTGGATTGGCTACAATTTTATTTTTTTCTTTTATGACCGGAAATATTTTTGCCGAAAATAACATACCTGTGATTTTAGACGGCAAGACTTTGACATTCGACCAGCCTCCTCTTATTATTAACGATAGAACTATGGTGCCGATGAGGGCTATTTTTGAGGCGTTTGGCGCAGAAATTACTTGGGATGATATTACTCGAACCGTTTTAGCCGAAAAAGAGGGCAAATCAATTGTTTTAAAAATCGGCAGCAAAACCGCTTATGCAAACGGAATTCCAAGTCAACTCGATTCCGAGCCGGTTATAATTAATAACCGCACACTTGTACCTTTAAGATTCATTGCCGAAAGTTTAAATGCTGAGGTTGAATGGGTAGCAAGTACCCGCACCGTTATAATTTCTTCTGAGAAAACAACACCGACTACAGCTACGACAACAACTTCAACTACAGTTTCCCCATCACCGTCGGTTTCTTCTTCTCCAACTGTTTTACCATCTCCATCCGTTTCGCCGTCACCATCGGTTTCACCATCTCCATCCGTTTCGCCGTCGCCATCCGTTTCACCGTCTCCGTCTGTTTCGCCGTCACCATCTCAGATAGCTGCCAGCTTAAAATTGGGCGGCAATGAAATCAAAATAGGAGATTCTTTAGCAGATATAAATTCAAGCTTAGGAACTGCCGACCGTATTGATCCAAGCATTTATGGTTTTAAATGGCATGTATATAATAGTGATTACTCGGAATTCATTATGGTTGGTATAAATGATGATAAAGTTGTTGCCATTTATACGAATTCAAAAGGCTTTGAAGTAAATAATGTAAAATACGGAGATTCGTTTTCTTCGGCTCAAAGTACTTCGAATATCCAATTTCATAATGATTCTTTAGGCGGAAATAAAGTCCACGCTGTTCTTATAAATACGGTAACAAAAGCCGGAACTATGAACGACGAGATTCTCAGGGCTTCCGAATTGGAAAATATTGATTGCGTAAACGCTTTTCGTGCAAATAACGGTTTAGCGGCACTTGATATTGATGAAATAGCCGCAAAAACTGCGCGTGCACATAGCGAAGATATGTCGGCAAACGATTACTTCAGCCATAATAGTCAAGACGGGCGCACGCCTTGGGACAGATACAGAAATAACAACGGTACAAATTTCGCTTGTGCCGAAAATATTTGCTACACTTACGGCGAAGCGTACGGCGCTTTTGACCAATGGGCAAATTCTTCGGGACACCGTTCAAATATGCTTCATAATAGTGCTAAATATATCGGCGTTGGAGCTGCAAGCAACGGAAGATATATTTATTACACTCAATTATATTCTTATTAATATTATTTACAGTTCTATCTTTTAGAATTAGTATAAGATTCAAAAAAAACGGCGCGTTCGCGCCGTTTTTTAATAAGATTTTATTGCTGCATTATCTCGTCTTCCGCTTTCAAAAGCGATTTAATTATAATTACAACTACCGGACCTATAATAAAGCCGAACATTCCGAAAATCCTAAGCCCGACATACATTGACATCAGTGTTACTAAAGGATGCATTCCGATTTGTGTACCCAAAACTTTCGGCTCCGCAATTTGGCGGGTAAGCAAAATCAAGCCGTATAAAATCAATAATCCAATCGCCATTCGGAAATCCGACGAAAAAAAGCTGATCGCAATCCACGGCCACAAAATAAATCCGCTTCCGAAAATGGGCAAAGCGTCGACGAGTGCGATAACCAATCCAACAAACATTGCATATTCATATTTCAAAATCGAAAGCACAATTATCGCTATAGTTCCGGTCATACACATAATTATCGCCTGTGCCTTAATATATCCGGTCAGCGCGGAAAAAACGCCCTTGCGCACTTTTAACATATTATTTTTTATAACTGCCGGCGTGTATTTTCCAATGCTCTCTGCTATCAATTCCTTGTCCGAAATAAAGAAGAATGTTGAAATTAAAGTCAGTAAAATTATCATCAGCATATTTGGTATTTTCGAAACAATATTAATTGAGTTATCTTTGAACATTGTTCCGGCGGCGGAAGAAACAGAACCAACTAAAGAGGTTAAAATCTGATCAAAATACATTCTGTATCTTTCGGGCATAAATTCAAAAATGTCGGAATATTTATCTCCCAAATTGCTCGCCATAGTTGTGAACTGATTTACAAAAATCGGAACGTTTTGGATGAAAAGCCTTGCCTCGCTGAATATTCTCGAAAAAAGCTTGCTCCCGAAAACAGATATTACGAAAATAATTAAAATCAAACAGAACATCGCTGAAAACCATCTTGGGGCATTTATTTTTTTAGAAATAAAATCAGCAATAGGATTTAATATTAATGAAAAAATATAGCCGATTACAAATGGTGCAATCAAAGTGAAAATATAGTTAAAGAAAATATATACAAACAAAAAGAAACCCAAAATAAAAATAATTCTGTTGATTGTGTATTTATATTTGGAATAAAACTCTTTCATAGGCGCACTCTCCATCTATTGCTAATCAAAATTCTTTTGAGTATACACTCAATGCTGATATATTTCAATTATAATTCTTTGTCTATAAAAATTTTGTATTATAGCGGTTTGATTTTTTACAGATTAAAATAATTTATTTTTCAATAATAAAAACGTAAAGCGGGAAAAGATGTTTATTAAAAAATAAAATTTTGCTAGAGCGTGTTTTGTAAATCCACTACACTGTACAATTTAAACAAATACCAATAGAAGCAATGCAAACAAAACCAGCGAAAACAGAAGCAAGTTTATCATAGCGAGTGGCAATACGACGATAGTTTTTCAACTTCTGGAAG
>JAVBOA010000029.1:0-7190 GCA_031551135.1 Eubacteriales bacterium
TCTTTCAGAAGTTGAAAAACTATCGTCGTATTGCCACTCGCTATGATAAACTTGCTTCTGTTTTCGCTGGTTTCGTTTGCCTTGCTTCTATTGGTATTTGTTTAAATTGTACAGTGTAGTGGATTTACAAAACACGCCCTAAATTTTTTAAGCAAAAAAGAAAATTTGTGGTAAAGTCCGGGCAAATTACTGCAATTGCTTTAAATTTCAATTTATGCTAGAATCTTAAAAAGTTTTATAAAATGGAATGGAGAATTATTTTGGAATGGATTGAAATTAAAATTTCTATGTCATCGGCGGCGATAGAGATTGTAACGGGAGTTTTATTAAATTTAGGAATATCTGGAATTATTATAGAAGACGATAACGAAATTCAGGATATTTTGAATTCGCCATTAAAATATTGGGATTATGTAGACGAGGATTTGGCGAACAGAAAAAATGAAGAAGCATTTATAAAATTTTATCTTTCGAATGATTTGATTGGCAAAGAAACGCTCTTATCTGTTGAGCAGGAGTTGAATAAGCTGAAAAAATCCGAATTTGAATTTAGTTTAGGCAGTTTGGATTTAATATCTGTAAATGTTGATGACGAGGATTGGGTTAATAATTGGAAAAAACACTATAAAACATTTAAAATCGGAGATAATATAATTATAAAACCGGCTTGGGAAGAAAAAATTTATGAAGAAGGAATTGTTTTTAATATCGAGCCGGGACATGTTTTCGGAACAGGTTTGCATCAAACGACACAGCTCTGCATAATTGAATTAGAAAAAATTATAAATTCGGATTCCGAAGTGTTAGACCTTGGCTGCGGTACGGGGATTTTATCGATAATCTCAAGAATGTTAGGCGCAAAATACGCCTATGCCGTAGATATTGACCATAACGCCGAAAAAACCGCATATTATAACGCTGAGCTAAACAATATCAAAGAAAATTATTTCGTTTATATCGGCGACGTTTTGGAAGACGACGAATTGCGCGAAAAGATGTTACGTCAGAAATATAATGTAGTCGTTGTGAATATTGTTGCGGATGTAATAATCGGGCTTTTGGATTTTGTCAATGAAATATTAAAATCCGGCGGAACATTTATATGTTCAGGAATAATTGATGAACGCGAAGACGATGTTCTAAACGCTTTGAAATCAAAGAATTTCGAAATTTTATCGAAATCAGAAAAAGACGGCTGGGTTTGCATAGTTTCGAAAGCGTGGCGAAAAAATGCCTAAGTTTTTTGTAAGCTATGAGAATATAAAAGATGATATAATTTTTATTTCGGGAGACGATGCGAATCATTTAATAAATGTTTTGCGCATAAAAAAAGGCGAAAAGATTATTATTTGCGATTCCGAGGGTTTTGATTATACTTGCGAAATCCATAGTATCGGTAAAAAAGAATTGCAGGCAAAAATCATTGAGAAAAAAATCTGTCAAACTGAGCCTCCTGTAAAAATTACGCTTTTTCAAGCTTTGCCGAAATCCGATAAAATGGATTTGATTATTCAAAAATGCATAGAAATCGGAATTTTTGAAATAGTCCCTTATATTTCGGAAAATACAATTGTAAAAATTGAGTCTTTCGATAAAAAACTTGAACGCTATAAAAAAATTTCCGAATCAGCGGCGAAACAGTCGGGCCGGGGAACTATTCCAAATATTTCAAATGTTCTAAGTTTTGAGGATTCTGTAGAGCTTTCTAAAAAATTCGACAAAGCTTTTGTTTGCTATGAAAACGAAAAAATGATAGGATTAAATAGAATTTTAAACGAACGAAATTACGGCAGCTTGTGCTTTTTTATCGGACCCGAAGGCGGATTTTCAAAAAAAGAAATTGATTATATGACCGAAAATAATATCCTGTCAATTTCTTTGGGCAAACGCATTTTGCGTACAGAAACCGCAGCTTTGGTCTTTCTATCCGTACTTTTATACGAAATTGAAAAATGGTGATTTTATGAACTTTATTTATTTGGATAATGCCGCCACAACAAAACCTTTAGATGAATTTTTTAATAAAGAAATGTACGCAAATCCATCATCAATACATGATTTTGGAATAACTGTAAGCGAAAGAATCAATTCTGTAAAAAAATATATCGCCGGAAAAATCGGTTGCTCTCATGAGGAGATTTATTTTACTTCCGGTGCGACGGAATCGAACAATCTTGCGATTTTAGGCTCGAATAATAAAAATATAGTCACAACGAAAAATCAGCATCCGTCTGTAACCGAAAGTATTAAAAAACTGCATCAGTCAAATAATTCTCAAGTTAAGTATCTGGATGTAAAAGAGGGTTTTTTGGATATACGGGAATTGGAATATTCGATAGACCAAGATACGACGCTTGTTTCGCTGACGCATGTAAACAACGAAACGGGAATAATTGAAGATATAAAGAAAATTGGTTTTCTGATTAAAAAAAATAATCCGAAAACGCTTTTTCATGTCGACGGAGTTCAGTCTTTCGGGAAATTTGAAATTAATCTAAAAGCTTGCAATATTGATTTATTTTCATTCAGCTCTCATAAAATCCACGGCCAAAAAGGCTTGGGGTTTTTAGTCATTGGCAAAGGCGTAAATATTAAACCTTTGTTTTTCGGCGGCGACCAGCAAAACGGAATCCGCCCCGGAACAGAAAACACTTCTGCAATTTTGGGATTTAAAAATATTTGTGAGATTGCGTTTGATGATTTGGAAAAAAATTATAAACATGCTGAAAATTTAAAAACATCGCTTATCGAAATGTTAAATACGATTCCCGATTGCGTTATTAATTCTAGTCCGGAAAATTCGTCTCCGTATATTTTGAATGTAAGCTTTTTAGGCGTGAAAGCGGAAGTTTTGCTGAATGCGTTATCTCAAAACGGGGTTTTTGTTTCCACAGGTTCGGCGTGCACACAAAAACGATTGAGCCCTAATCTTTCAGCACATAATTTTTCGCAGGAACGTTTGGAATCGGCGATTAGATTCAGTTTCAGCAGATTTAATACAATGAACGAAATAGAAAATGCTTTTTCGATACTTAAAAAAGAATTATATAAATTGAAATAGGTTAAGATAAAATCTTCAAAAATAAAGAAATAGGAAAAAGACTTAAACGGGAGCAGAGAAGTTTAAGCCGAAAGTACGAAAATAAAAAAAGCGAGGTGAAAAACTGCTAACCGAAAGAACTGCAAAAATAGAGAAAAATATACAAAATAGGAATACTCTAGGATATATATTTCTATATGTTTTAGTTAGCAGAACTGCAAGAATGGCTGATGAATATAAAGAAAATCCATTGGAAAATACTAATGATCTTGATAAAATCTACCACACATTAAACGAGCGGGCTTCGAAATTATATAAATTTGTTTCATTGTTTCAGGACTATTATACAATTCCAAGAGATTATGACAACAGCGGCAGGCAGATGAATATGGTTGAGATTCACACAATAACTGCGATCGAAGAAAACCCCGGTATATCAATTACAAAATTGGCAGAGGAGCAGAGGCGGACAAAGGGAGCTGTTTCTCAAATTGTTGCAAAATTAGAGACGAAAGAATTGATATATAAACAAAGAAGCGAAGAAAGCGCCAAGCATATTGGGCTTTATGCTACAGAAGAGGGCACGAAGCTCAGTAAGGCGCATAAACAATTTGATATCAGGCAGCTTCAAAAAACAATGAAATATCTTTTAAGAGATTGCTCCGAAGAGGAATTAATTTCTTTTTATAAAGTAATAGAGCACTATAACACTTTATTGGAAAAAGGCAATCAAAAGCAAAAAGAAAAAAATATCGAAAAAGATAAAAATATGATTGAAAAGAAGTAATTTTATGTGTATATTTAAAAATTTACATAAAAAAAACGAAAACCACAAAGATTGATTAATATTATTGTGGTTTTTTTATTTGAAATAATAAATTTTTTTATTGACATGTCAAGAAAAAAATAATAATATAACAGTATAGTATATAAACTGTATAATATATAAATAAAAAAATATAATAATATAGTAATATATTGGTTAATTTAAATTTATTTCATATTTTGATTATTTAATTTATATACTATACAATGATTGCAGGAGGGAATGTAAATGAAATACGATTTGGATCAATTCGTAGAAAGAAGCGGAACAAATTCAGCAAAATGGGAAGCAATGGCAATGATGGATCCGGAGGCTGATAAAACAACTCTGCCGTTTTGGGTTGCCGATATGGATTTCCCGTGTGCTGAACCGATTTTAAAGGCTTTGCGCACGCGCGTCGACAAACAGATTTTTGGCTACACTATTCATCAAACCGGAGAGTTTTTCCGCTCTGTATGCGGTTGGATGCAGCATAGGTTTGATTGGTATGTGGATTCGAAGGACATCTTTCTGTCTCATGGCGTTG
This sequence comes from Eubacteriales bacterium, assembly GCA_031551135.1. Classification (GTDB taxonomy): domain Bacteria; phylum Bacillota; class Clostridia; order Lachnospirales; family JAITVM01; genus JAITVM01. The sequence goes on from JAVBOA010000029.1 coordinate 4,393, forward strand.
TTCCCGGATTCGGATATTTGTTCAATATTATGACTAAACCCGGCGACGGAATTTTGATACAAAGACCTGTATATTATCCGTTTACAAATATGATTGAAAGCCATCAGCGCAAACTTATTAATTCTGCTTTGGTTTATGAAGATGGCAAATATTCTATAGATTTTGATGATTTCGAAAAAAAAGTTTCAGATCCCATTGTTAAAGTGTTTTTGCTATGTCATCCGCATAATCCTGTCGGATATGAGTGGACGACCGAAGAACTGAGAACAATGGCGGATTTGTGCCACAAATATGATGTAAAAATTATTTCTGATGAAATTCATTTTGATTTGATGCGCGGCGGCGCGAAGCATATACCTTTGGCTAAACTCTGTCCTGAATACAAAAATATGATAGTAACTTGTACAGCGCCGAGCAAAACCTTCAATCTGGCGGGTATTCAGCTTTCGAATATTATAATTCACAACAAAGAAATACAAGAAGATTGGAAAAAATATGTACATGGTGAATTGGGACTTTCGCTTATGTCTCCTTTCGCAATAGAAGCAACACAAGCCGCATATTATGAATCCGAAGATTGGCTCGAGCAAGTACAGGAATATTTGGACGGAAATTTGAAAATGATGAAAGAATTTTTTGCCGAAAAACTTCCGAAAATTAAATTCAGAATACCGGACGGAACTTATTTGACATGGATTGATTATAAAGAATATGGGCTTGACAGAGAAAAATTCTTTAAAGAACTTGTAACAGAAGGAAAAGTTCTTTTTGAAGACGGTCAGATGTTTGGCGAAGAGGGTTCGGGATTTATCAGAATAAATGTTGCTTGCCAAAGAGCTTTGCTTAGAACCGCCTTAGAGCGTTTGGCTAATATAATAAACCGTGTCAGAGAAAACCAGAAAGCGCCTGATTTTGAATACGATACGCCTTATGAAAAAAATAAAAATTTCTATAAAACATTAGAGCAAAACGATAAAACATATTTGATTTTTCTTCGATATTACGGCTGTACTATTTGTCAATATGAACTTTTGCAACTTAAAGAATCTTATGACGAGTTCAAGAAAAAAGGCATTACTCCTATAGTTGTTATGCAAAGCGAAAGAAAGCTTGTAAACGAAGCATTAAAAGACAAGGGACTTCCTTTCGAAATTATCTGTGACCCTAATCAGAAATTATATGAATTATATTCTGTGAAAGCGGCAATTAATATGGAGGATTTACTTACTCCTTTAGTTCTCGATAAAATAGGCAAGGCCACCCAAATGGGAATTGTTCATGGAAAATACGAAGGCAATGAATATCAGCTTCCGGCTTCATTCTTGATTGGAAACAACGGAAACGTAATTTTTTCGAAATACAGCAAAAGTTTGGATACTTCGGAAATGTTGGTTTTGGATTGATTTTGAAAATTCCGGATTAAATCTGTGAAAAGAGAGGGAATAAAATGAAAGTTAAAAATGTGAATTTAGTATATTTTAGCCCCAACGGGACAGTTAAAGGAATTATCAAGAGCATTGGAAATGGTACAGGATTGCCTGTTAATGAATTTGATCTTACATCTTTTGAGTCTCGATGGGAAAATTATAGATTTGACAAAAATCAATTGGTCATAATTGCTTTACCTGTTTATGGCGGCAGATTACCAAAGATTATACGAGAATTTTTCAGAAATTTAGGAGGTGACGAAACACCGGCGGCGATAGTGAATGTTTACGGCAACCGTGCATATGACGATGCGCTTGTAGAACTTGAGGGATTAACAAAAGCAAAAGGATTCGTTCCGATTGCGGCGGCGGCTTTTACTGCACAACATGCTTTGCGAAAAACCCTTGCGGCAGGCCGTCCTAATGAAGAAGATTTGAAAATTTGCGAAAATTTTGGAGCGGACATAGTTAAAAAATTAAGCAGATTGGAAAATATTCAGAGCGTTTTAAATTTGGAGATTCCGGGAAACAGGCCGTATAAAGCAACCGGTATTGATATTCCCGTAGCTCCGGAAACAAATGACGACTGTGACAATTGCGGAACTTGTGCCAAAATTTGTCCGGTTAAGGCTATCAATCCGGAAAACGAAAAACAAACGGATGTTTTTAGGTGTCTTTTATGCGGCGCATGTATAAATAAATGCCCTAAAAAAGCTAAAGAGCTCAAAATTGAAAAACTTGTTGTGGGACTTGCAATGATAGAAGCATTAAATTTGGAAGTTAAAAAAGCTGAAATTTTTATGTAGATAAAAAAACAGAAAGCGAGTTGATATTTTAATGAGCACAGAAACTAAAACCAGTCAATCTTCAACCGTTTCAACAAAGGATTTAAACAGAAATCTTGGCAGGATGGACCTTATGGGAATGTCGATAGGTCAAATAATCGGTGCGGGCATTATGTCGCTGACAGGTGTCGCCATATCGATGACAGGACGTGCTGTACCTTTGGCTTTCTTGATTGCCGCAGGATTTGTAATAATAATGGCTTTAGCATCTATTGTGGTAGGCGGGACTATTCGTGTTAGAGGCGGATTTTATACGCAAGTCGGACTTTTGCTTGGGAAAAAATTTTCCGGCCTGTATATTCTTATATTTATCTTAACAAATATTTCCATAGCAATGTACGCGCTTTCTTTTGCGGATTATATGATGTCTCTTGTTCCGGGACTTCCTAGGGTGTGTTTTGTAAATAAAAGTTGCACAAAATCACCTAATGTGTTAGAAAATATATAAAAACACAATGGGGGAAAATAATCATGGCGAATGCAAAGCGATACGAATTAACTGACAAAGAGTGGGAGAAAGTAAAAG
>JAVBOA010000048.1:0-12971 GCA_031551135.1 Eubacteriales bacterium
TAAAACAAAACTTAAATCTTTCAGTAATATTCGGAACAACAAAGAATGCCGTTTTTAATCAGCTTTATGCAGCATTAATAGCGTTTGTTATTATTCGTTTTTTATTCGTAAAAAGCTCAGAAAGCTGCTGTTATTTCAAACTTACTATGATTGAATTTATAAGATGTCTACGCGTTAATGAATTTCAAACCGAGCTTTTTATTTTTCTTCTTAATTTTTTGTCTGCATTTAAAACTTAAATTGTAATATTATGGATAATCAACAGGCCTGGTCTAGTCTTTATTCCTCTTGTAAGACTTGACCATTTCACAAACCAACTCGCTTCAGTGTATACAGAATAAAAGCAAAATACTCCGCAAAACACAAAGACAAGACCTATAGGGTTCATTGAATATCCTCCCAAATTTCATTTTATAACAAATTTTTATCGGCGATTCGCTTATATAAATTAATGTAAATTTAATCCATCCGAAGTTAACTGAGCTTACAGAGATTTCAAAAATTACCCCGTAAGGGAAGACTTTTCATAGAAGCAAGTTTAAATATGTTCGTATTTGTAATATAAATTCTATTTTGTCATTTGAAGCATTTTTACTCCAGACCAGAGCCGTTATGTGTACGCTTTAAGCGGCGATTATTCAAATAATGACTTGTACGAATTTAGCAAAAATGATATTATAATATTGTCTAATTTTATAACATGCGGCAAATAAAACATCCTATTTCACTAAAATTAAACAAATAAAATCCAAATCATACGAATTTATTGTAACTTTGCTTGTGAACTTAATAACAATGATAATTTTACAAAATTTTTAGGAGGTTAGTTTATGAAGAAAACGGTTTTAATTTTCGGTGACTCCAATACTTGGGGCTGGAAGCCAGAAAATGACTTGGTATCTCCCTTGCAGCGTTGGGATGATGATATTCGTTGGCCAGGCGTGTTGCAAAAAGAGTTAGGCAGCGATTATAAGGTACTCGCGGATGGGCTTAACGGAAGAACTACTGTTTGGAATGATCCCATTGAGGAATATCGCTGTGGAAAAAATCAAATTATTCCGACTATGGATGCACAAGCACCGTTTGACATGATTATTATTTTTGTCGGAACAAATGACCTCAAGGTGAGATATACGGTATCAGCGCAGGACATTGCCAATGGTGTCGCTATATTGGTTAATAAAGCTAAAAATCAGGTTGGCGATTTTATTGGTGATCCGAAGATATTATTAGTCGCTCCCCCTCCTCTTGGACCAGTTAATGACGGGGTATTTAAATACATGTTTGGCGGCAATGAAGATAAATCCAAAGAATTATCAAAGTTTTATGAAGCAGTTGCAAAAGCTAATGGAGTAGAATTTTTTGATGCTGGTAAAACAGTGAAAAGCTCTAACATAGACGGTCTGCACCTAGATGCCGACCAGCATGAAATCTTAGGAAAATCGATGGTCTCAGAAGTTAAACGTATTATTGGATAGAAGCCCGACTAATACTATTTTCATTTGGATAAGTAGAAAAAAGGCTATAATAATAAAATAAGGCTAAATTTTCGTATTAAAAAACCGCCTAGAACCTTGATTCTAAGCGGTTTTAAACGTAGGCGAAAGGATTTGAACCCTCGACCCCCTGATACTTAGAAAACCTTTTTTAAGTTTCTTAAACCTTTAAAAACTCCTTGTTTCATAGGCTTTTCAGCTAATAACTTTATCAAAGTCTTAGAACTCATCATGAACTTTAAGGTTAAAATAAGGCTAAACTTTTATTTTTACTTTTATAAACCTCTATTTGATTTATGTACATTAAAGTATTAAAATTGTACTATAAAATAATTAGAGGTGAGATAATGGAAATTAAACTTTTAAACTCATATCCGAACAGAAGAATTGTTTATAATGATTCATCAACGAGCAAAGCAGCTAAGCTCAGTATACCAAAAAAATTAGTATCTGCTCTAGCAAAAAATACGGATGAAGTAACATATTATGATTTTGGAGATTTCGCCGTAATCGCAAACTCTCTGGTAAATATTGAAGATTCTATCATTATATCAGAAAAACAAGATTCGGACGTATTACTAAACAAAATATCTGAACTTGAAAATGAATTACACAAAGTAAAATCAAGAGTTACAAATCTTGAGAATAAAGCAGGCGATTAAGCCTGTTTTTTTATACAAAAATTTAAATGTACAATATTTTAATAATAATTTACATTTTATATTGAATAATTTACTATATTAGATTATAATGTGTATGTAAGGAAATGCGTAAACACGTATATACGGAAATGCATTTACGCACAAATACGTATATACACATTTATTTTCTTTCGGCAAAAGGAGGAATCCGAATAAAAACAAGATATGATTCAACATTTAAAATAGAAACCATAAAGAAGTTGAACTTATTTATTTGCAATAGTGATGGGGAAATTAAAAGTAAAAATACAATAATCGAATATTTGGTTGACATTTTTTTAGGTTTCGTCACACCAGATGATGTTTTAAATAATCGAATGCCTGAATTTTTCACACAGGTTACTCCGGTAATAAAAGATTTACAGATAAATGAAGCGCAAGAAAATTTTGAAATCAATACAAATGATTTTGACCTATTATAAGGAGGAAAAAATGGCAAGCAATAATTATGCAGTAGACGTGGGCTACGGAAATATTAAGGGTGTCAGCGCAACAAAACGAATTATCTTCCCCACCCTGTACAAACACTTTTACAACACAATAGACCAAGACTTGAGAAATTTAAAGTACATCGCAAAAATTAATAACAAGCAATATTCTGTCGGAGACTTCGCCGCGATCGGCGGAAGTAGCCGGGAGCTTTCTAAGGATCATCAGCTCGATAATGAAAAAATTTCTGTTTTCTTGGGAACAGCACTCAATTTACTTAGTGAATCCTGTGATGAGACCGAAGAAATAAATTTGTCTGTTGGATTGCCTGTTGACTTTTACACGTCACAAAAAGACGTGCTTAAAAATATGTTAAGCGGATTGGAAATCAGAACTGAAATTAATGGAAAGATAAAAAATTTTATAATTAATGAAGTCCTGGTAACACAGCAAGCTGTTTCAGCATTTCACGCTATATTTTTGAGCCCTGACGGAAGCCCTAAAAACAATCAATATTTCGACAGAGAATTCTATCAGTTTGGCGGGGCAATAGTTGATATCGGGTATAACACCTTGGATCTGATTAGAATAAGCAAGCAAGGAAGTAACTTTGTAATTGTTCCGGAAGAAAAACACAGTTATGAAATGTTAGGTGCGGTATTTGCACATCAGATAGCAGCGAAAGAGATAAATCATAAATTCGGCTGCGATTATGATATGACATTTTATGAAGATGCACTTAATCAGAATAATGGCTTGCTCTACATATCAGGTCAAGCTATAAATATAAAGCCGTTCTTTGATAATGCCTATTCTGTTTTGGCTGACGAAATTAAACGGATTGTCTTGAAAACATGGCGCGATATAGATTCGTTCGGTGGATTATATTTGACTGGCGGCACTGCAGAAAAAATTATTGAACATTTTAATATTCGTAACGTAAAAGTACAACTTCAAGAAGATTCGATATTTGCAAATGCTCTTGGTCTGCTCACAAAACTGAACTTATATATGGATAAGCAAAGTAAAGTGCCTGCGGAATAATAAGGAATCAATTTTTTAACATAGAAATTTCTGCGATGCGAGGTGATAGATGATTTCTAAAAATATGCCAAACGAAGAACCGACCCAACAAGATTTACGCAAAATAGTCAATCAGATTCCTTACAGTAAATCCAGAAAAGTTTTTATTGTTCTATGTCTAGGTTTAATAGGAAGCGTAATGTTGTTTCTGTATTCTCGATTGCCGCCGGATGGGTTTTCGTTTTTGGGTGATACGCTTCCGATTATATTTAATTATTTCGGGTTTCTGAAATATTTGGTAATCCCCATACCGCTTGAAATTGCTTTAAAATATTATGAAAAAAACTATTATTACACGTATATCACAAACAGAACATACACACCTAAACCCATTGTTCTGTTTCGGATAATAAATTTATCAGCGAGAGGAGCGGTTACATTAATTAGAAAAGTATTTGGACTTCAAAAATATCTTATTACTATTACCTTTAATCGTAAGATTAAAAATACACAATAATAAATAAAAATTCATATTTCGAAATCTATATATTAATATTTTTATTTATAATATATATATGAGGAGAAAATTATTTTGCACAAAAATTAATAAATAGAAGATTAAAGAAATATTATTTCACGTTATCAAATAGATTTTAAAAATAAACTCAAGCTTTTAATTTTAATACTAGTATCCCCACCTACCTCCCCGGAGGCTACCTCCCTGCCTACCTCCCCACCTACCTGTGGCGTAATTGCGCTAAATAATACCCTTTTATTTTCTTGGGGAGGTAGGTCGGCAGCTCTTACAAAGGAGTGATGAAGATAACAAGAAGAGAAAAAGTGAGGCTAAATAATTGCAAAAAAGAAATATTATATCTTATCGTAATAGGTATATCTTGTCTCTCTTTGTGCGGCATTTTTATACCTGATAGCGGATTAATATGTACTGTTTTGAAGGATGTTTCAAAAAACTTATATGGCGATAATGCTTTTATCACTATAGGTTTATACATGATTTATGCAATTTATTTGTATAGCAACATAAAAGATGAAGCAATCGAAATCAGAGTCGGCTCAATAATCATAATGGCGATGGCGCTTCAAGGTTCGTTATATATGTACGATGTCGATAGTGGAAAACTTGGCTCAATAGTCGGCAGTGTTATTCTATTTGCTTTTAGAAAATACATTGGTACAGTGTTCCTTATATTAATATTTTCTTACGCCTTTTTACGCATACTAAATATAGCAATTTTCGAGTTAAAAGATTTTATTTGGGAGGGACTTATTATTAATTACAATATTCACGGAAGATTTAACAACGAAAAAATTTCTGAAAAAAGTTTCGTTGAATGTACCGATTCTGCGGAAACATTCACTTTACTGCCACTACCTAAAATTGTTCCATTTAAAAGTATTACAAACACAAAAGAATTTTTGACCGGAGACAAAATGCTAGTGCCGTTTGGGACTGATGAGAACGGAACTAACATATATCATAGTATAACAGATATGCCACATGCTTTGATAGCCGGTGTCACAAAGTCCGGAAAGAGTGTTTTCGTCAGCAATTTGATTTGTTCCTTAATTTTAAAAAACTCACCGGACGATTTAAAATTTGTAATGGTAGACTTGAAACTTGTTGAATTATCAATATATAAAAATATAAAACATCTCATGTGTCCGATTGTCACGGATGAATCCGAGGTTGAACCAGCGTTGGTAAATCTAAATCGTATATTAAAGGATCGCTTGAATTTATTTTCAGAAAATGGTTGCAGAGATTATGATGAATTCACAAGGAACGGAAATAAAATCCCTCGAATAGTTTTAATAATTGATGAATTCGCTGATTTGTCTGACGAAACAGTATTTGGAAAAAAAGCGGTCAATAATATCATCGGATTAGTTAATATTTTTGCCAGAAAATCCCGTGCCGCCGGTATTCATTTGATAGTTGCTATGCAAAGACCAACCACGGATATTATAAAAGGTTCTGTTAAAACAAATATACCTGTTAGAATTGCATTTGCTTGTACCGACGCAACAGCTTCAAGAGTTATTCTGGAATCTAATGGAGCAGAACAAATTACCGAACGAGGAGAAGCCTTGTACAAAACAATTGACCAAAGATCACCAAAAAGAATAAAAGCTCCTCTAATCACAACAACAGAAGTCGGTGAAATAGTTTTAAAAAATCAATCCGAAAACAGTGATGGTTACGTTGTTTTAGAGCGTTCGCCGGATAAAAAGATATTTGAATTAAAAAAGCCTATGGAAAAAAAGCTATTTAAAGATATTTTAACCGAAGATATTATTTTAAATGCTATAGAAAATGGTTCTATTTCCATACGGTCAATACGAAAAGAATATTCAATTGGCGACAACAGAGCACATAAAATTCTTGCTGAAATAGAAAGGATCGATGGCATCATATCGACCGAAAAAACCGACTTCGGCGCAAGAGAAATGCTTCTAAGAAGCATAGATGAATGGGAGGTCTTGAAAAGAAATCTATTGAATAAAAATTTGGAGTCAGCAGGATAATTGGTATCAAAAAAATAGCCGCCCTACCGTAGCAAGTACATGCGGCTATTTCCCCACAAGATTTCTCTCGTGCGAACATTATAACGCATGCGAAAGTCTTGTACAATATCAAATATATCAAATGAAAAAATTAAAGGAGATTCGCATGCTAAAAAATTTACTTGTATTCGCAATATTAGGCGTAACATTAATAAATGGCAAGATTTACGCTGAGGACGATATTTACACCGAAATATTAAAAATCGAGAAAATATCCGAGACGAACGAAAAAAGCAAGACAAAGAAACTAAAATTATCTCTGGATTTATCTGAGGGCGTTAAGCCGGATTATATTTATTACAACGGAGTTGCAAAATATAAAATCAGTAGTGACTTTTTAGAGAAAGATAGTATATTTGCAACAATTTATAACAATAAAACGCCGTATGACCGCTCAGATGATATCGTGTTGAAAATCCTCAAATTGAAAAAATAAGTCAAAAAAATGCTCAATATACTTTACGTTTACTGAGCATTTTTTGTTATAGCACATTGTTGTCAAATCGTCTCGAGTGTTTTTAATTCCGATATTACCTCAGACATAATATCGAAATCACGATCATTATGCAAAAGGATAAGGTTATTTTCGATTGCCGTCACAGCTATCAAAATATCTATTGTGCTTCTGGTCGTTATTCCGCTTCTCCTCAAATTAAAATATAATAATGCGGCTTTTTCATAAAAACCAATATTTTCTCTGGCATAGTAAATTTTTTGTGTAGATAAGTAAGACTTAATTTTTTCGAACTCACTTTTATCTCGTGAACCTTGCAAAATTTCTTGATACGTAAACGATGATAAACCATAAGGGATATCGCGTTTCAGTATCTCCGAAAACAAATCCGTTTTTAGGTTGTCCTTGCCTTTTAGAAAATCAATCATTACAGATGTATCAATTAAAATCATGACTATTTTCCTTTCGCAAAGCCTTATAATCGTAATTCTCTTCAAATTTTATCTTACCACGCAAATCCATTAAGTCTTTACGCGAATGTCTCTCCACAAATTCGGACAGAGCCTTTTCTACAGTTTCTCTTTTTGTACTCAGTCCGGATATTTTCATTGCTTCATCTATAAGGTTGTCATCAATAACAATATTTGTACGCATATAATACACCTCCATATGTGTATTATAATATGTATAAATTCTATCGTCAATATCGACCGCCTTATATTCAGATATTCTTCAAAAAACTTTATCGAGATTAGAAGTTGTTGAATTGGTAATATTTAGGATAAATCATTTTTGCTTTTACCGATTTTTTTCAAGAAATTACGTATACGACAAGTCAGAATTTCTCTTAGCAGTAATAATTTATTAGCCAACCTTCGGGTTGGTTTTGTTTCTAAATAAATTAGATTTTCTTCATAAGCAATATGTATTCTGGCTTTAATATATGAACCCGCACTCTCTAACTCAAAATATCAATTTCCAAACAGAAAGTGAATAATATTTTTCTAAATATGCCTTAATAAACTAAACCTGTAAAATCATTCTTCTTGATAAAATTTTTGAGCAAAGTATAATAATATAAGAACTATTGTTCGATATATTTGCATATACTATATTAAAATTGTAAATAATATATCGTACCGCAATAAATAATTTATAAATCTATCTATCTATCTGACGGGCCAATCCAAAGGATCACATATTTATTCGCCGCATCCGTTATTTTGGTGGCCAATTGTGCAAAGGAGTGTTAATTTTGGGTAAGAAATTTGTTTCAATAGTCGCTCAATTTACGGAAGAAGGCAAAGTTATTCCTATGACTCTTATATGGGAAGATGGTCGTAAATTTTCGGTTGACAGGATCGCTGATATACGAAAAGCGGCATCACTAAAAGCCGGCGGTGTTGGACTGCGTTATGATTGTTTGATTCATGGCAAGCAGGTTTATTTGTATAAAGATGAAGACAGTTGGTTCATGGAAATTTAAATCTAATCCCGTATGCTTAATTATTTTTTATACAATTTAAAGAAAATTAATTAATAATAGTAAAATTTGTCGTAAATTGGATTTAAAAAAAGTAATTATATATAAGGAGGTATATTATACAAAAAGATAATTTATATAGCGACAAGCATTTAACTTTCTGTCAAACAAAGCTAAGCAAATGACATGAATTTAAACTATAAAAATGCCTTATGCTCTGCTATTCGTTCTTACGTAATAAATAAAATTAGGGGGATAAATTCATATGAAAAAAGAACAGGTTGCTTCTAATAAATACATTAATTTTAAAAACAATGAAATTCTGTTAAAGTACTATATAACTGAATGTACAAATTTTAATTACGGCATTGCGATAGAAAGTCTCAATATTTCACAATTACCGGAAATACTAACTGATAAGGTTCACACAATAAATATATCAAATTCATATGTAGGTACAAAAAATTTTATACAAATGCTCTCCGATTATCTGGTTACACCTATAGCATTACTTGAAATTCTTGAAGATTTTAAGTAATGCAGTAGCAATGTTTATATTATAGCGAGTTTAAGATTTTGAACTCAAGGCATAGAACTTTCAATAATACGCCTGACATCGTTAACGAAGTATTGTTTTTTTTAATCACAGTATTGTCTTATCACAAATAAAGGCAAACAATTAAACACTCGCATACATTTTGTTTTACTATACCTCCTTTACTTTGTCAACGTTGCATTTTAATATGACCAACCTTCGGGTTGGTTTTTGTTTTAAAAAACCTAAATCTCATCCGTTCTTTTTTCTGTTTCTATTACAAGCCACAGATTTGACATGTTTGAAAGTCGTTAAATAACAAATTCAATAAAAAATATTTTTTTAATGATTATCCACCACAATATTATTCACTTAAGCTTCTTTTATTGTTGTCTAAATTTCGACCAAAATATTTAATTTAATATCCTAATAATTGTAATTTGTATTTTATTGTAAGTGCTAATATGCTATAATGTTCAATAGAAAGTACATAATACAACAATTTTCGTCATAATGTAATAGCCCGAAATTAATAAATGAAACCTCACTACTCTTTTGGTATTTGAATAATTGAATATGTCGCCACAGTTAGACACATAAAGGCGGATTAGTTAGACACCGACAGACGAACAAATTAGACACCCTTGGTCGGCAGATTGGACATCACTCTTTCTGGAAAACAAATGCGATAAACCTAGGTTTTTAAGCTCTTTTCCTACGAAAAAGCCAAGTGTTCAATTATACCGCCGATACTGTCTAATCTCGCCGTCCCCAGTGTCCAGTTTTAGCCGCCGTATTCAAATAATTGCTTTTGAGCCAGACTTAGCAATAATATATTTAGTTAACATTATCGAAATTTACAAAAGGAGGTACATATGTTTTTCTCTATTATTGAAAATAGTGAAGATATGCTTGAGGTCGAAAGGATCTATAATAAATATAGTAAGTTATTGTATAAGGTTGCTTTCGAAATTTTAAATGATCAGTTTTCTTCTGAAGATGCTGTTCAACAGTCTTTTTTAAGAGTTATTAAATATCATCGAAAAATTGATTATAATGATTCTGTCAAAATGAGGAATTTATTAATTACTATATGTAAGAACGTTTCTATAGACATTCTTAAAAGCAAAAATAAATTTAAATCAGAAGACCTTACTGAAGAAATAGTAGATACAAATGAGAGCGTTCTAAATCTTATCTTAAATCAAGAAAACCTTGATCAATTGACACATAATATTCGCAAATTATCTCCAAATTATCAAGAAGTTATAATACTTCGCTATTCTCGAAATTTTTCTATTTCCGAAATATCAATTTTACTAGACCTCGACATAAGAACTGTACAAAAAAGGATTGAACGAGCTAAAACAAAGCTGCTACAAATATTAAGTAATGAAAGGATGTTTTTATGAACAAAGGTCAATTAACAAAAAGATTATTAGATGAGGTTCTATTCGAGGTAATGCCAGAACTGGAAAATCAAATAGTTGAAGATATTTTGAAAGACATCGATGAAGATGAAAATATTGTTTTCTCAGATTACCATAAAAAACAAATGAAAAAACTTTTTAGGCGTGAGCGTTATAAATTATATTTTAAAAATTTCGCCAAATATTCAAAGCGAATTGCAATTTTCTTACTGTTAGCAGTAATCATATTTACTTTTTCCATTTTCAGCGTTGAAGCTTGGAGACTTAAATTTGTAAATTTTATTGTTGATGTTCAAAGAACCTATTCGGAATACGATTTCAAACAAAATATAGAAACCTCTATTAACAGATTCGAAAACGAAGATGTTTGTTTTGAATATATTCCAAATGGGTATGAATTCTTCGAAGAAATCAGTAACAATATTGAGACATCCTATAGATTTGTTAGTGAAAAAAGCTATTTTAGGCTCAGTCTGACTCATTCATTATCAAAATTTCAAATTGATTCGGAAAATCTAGATGCCTACGATGATGATGTTATGATAAATAATTCTGAAGCTACGTATTATATGAGGGAAAATATAAGTTATATAGTTTGGAATGATGGTGATTATTTATATCGATTGAGCGGTGAAAATATTCCAAAAAATGAGCTTTTGATTATTGCCAAAAATTTTGTAAATAAAAAGTAAAAAAAGTGTCGTAATTTGTATCAAAAAAAAGTAACTATATATGAGAACAAATTTTAAGGAGGAAATTTTAAAAAGAAAAAGAAAAAAAGTGTCGTAATTTGTATTGAAAAAAAGTAACTATATATGAGAACAAATTTTAAGGAGGAAATTATGAAAAGAAAATTATTTAAATTAGCGATCTCGTCTGTTTTAGTGTTAAGCTTTTCTTGTGCCACAATATTTGCAGATACTTTCCAAGTAACAGAGTACCCGTTGCACGAGTATGAAACAGCAACAAAGTTTGACGATATGGTCATTACTCCATTTTTTACAAACATCATCTTCTGTCTGAATGATTTTAATATTGACTCATTTGGGAAGTCAACCTCGTTTGCGACAACAGAAGTCCGACTACCAAGCAGAGCTGGTGTTAAAATTGAGCTGCAACAATTTAACGGTACTTGGCAGAATATTAAAATATGGGAAGCCACATCAACAAATGATTATATGAGCTTGTGTAACGACTGGTATGTTGCAAAAGGATATGTTTATCGAATAAAAACGACACATACTGCTAAAAATAGCAGCAATGTAGTTCTTGAAACCTCGGTTATGTACAGCCATACAGTATCATATTAGGCCGTAAAACTAAGTTTATAAATTTCCATACAATTGAGAACAAATAAAAAAGATTTAAACTATAACAAGATAACTTAAACTTCGCTATTTGTTCTCTTTTTATGATTTATATAAGGGGGTTAAATTAATATGGAGAAAGAGCTAATCGCTTCTAGGAAATATATCAATTCTTATAACAATAAAATTACGTTAAATTATTACATAACTGAATGTACGAATATAAATGAAATTTTATATGGAATTACAATAGAAAGTTTTATCAATTCAGAAATACAAGAAATAAATAAAGTTCACGCCCTAAATGTATCAAAGTCCTATATACATACAAAAAAATTTATTAAAATGCTATCCGAAAATTTAGTTACTCCTGTTTTATTAAATGACGTTTTAGAGGATTATTTTGAGACGGACACTAACTATATTCAAGCGGAAATGTGTGAAAAGCTATGCGCTACTTTTTAATGATGCAGCAGCCTTTTGATTTACGCCAGGCAATCTCGTTTTCGCCTCATCGATGACCGTGCCGTCAAATTTGTTCTGGAATGCGAGTTTCAATAGTAAATCTTTACTTTTTCTTATTTGGAGCTTTTTTGACTTTTTATCTTGTCCATCAGGATTTCTCTTTCTATCCTGATGGGCATAAATATCGTTTAAATTTGGTCAATTTTAATCGGTTAGTTTTGGTTAATTAATGTCGTCAGTAACAGCCGACTTTATACGAAAAATGGACTTTCATTCAAGAACATGCTGGATTTTTATCTAATATTGTTACTATAGCCACGCCATTTGCTCCAGCTGCTGTTGAAATTATAAAAAGGATTTTTAGTGTCTAATGCTATAAATTATTTAACTATAGCGTGTAATTATTTTGGGGACTTCTTTATATTGTCAAAAATAATCACTCGCATTTTTCTAAAACTAAGAAATTTTAATCAATTCAAATTTCTCAAAACCGCAATTCTGCTCTCTTCGTCGTAATCCGCAGAATACCCCAAAATCGGCGCAATTTCGCGTAGACTCACATAATTAAATCCATTTATAAGCCGACCGGAAAGTTCAACGATTTTATCATCGACTTTTATCTTCACTTTGTTGGGATTCTTTATTGAATTGACCGGTTTATCAAAATTATCCCCAGCTTGAATTTTTTCAGCTACTGGAATTTCTATTTTATCCACAGATTCGACTATATTATCAACATACTTATCAACATGATAATATTCAATATTCACATCTTTAAACCAATGCGTAAATTTTGAGCCCTCAACAATCCTCCCATTTTTAGCAGTACCTTGAACCGCTCCTACACCACCGCCGCGAAGTTCTATGAATTTCCCGCCGCCGATATAAACTGCCACATGACCTTGCATCCATAAAATGATTCCCGGCAAGTCCGGCATGGTAGATAAATTTCCCTTTTCCTCCGCTAAAGCAAAAGCACCGGATGTATTCACATCCTGCCGTCCGTTATATTTAAAACTCCCGTCATCCTGTAGCCAAAGATACCCTTTAACGAGACCATAG
>JAVBOA010000018.1:0-14895 GCA_031551135.1 Eubacteriales bacterium
TCGCCAAGTATGATTTTTGGTTATCAAAAATTTTACTGGCTTTTTATTTCTTCTCTTTTTATTTTAGTCTCTTTCGAGACTTTCCACAAAAGAATTTTTAGGTTGGTTTTTTTCTTTTATCTATTTAGTTTTCAATGTTCAGGCTTATGTCGCTCATGCAACGGAGTTTATATTAACACATTCTTTTTTAGCTGTCAACCACTTTTTTTTAAAACTTTTTTCTAGCTTTTCGAGTGGCTTTTCCGTTTGCTGAAGCTCAATTATACTATCACCGTTTTAGATATCTGTCAACATATTTTTTTAATAAATTTTTTATTGCAGGAAATCCAGTATTATTTTATATTCCTCCAGAATATTTTCGTATTTAATTCTGCAGTTCGAGGGACTTGTTGACGGCAAATAATACGGCTCGTAACCATATTTTGCGCAATGTTTTTTATAAAGCTCAAAAGCTTTTTTGCCCGTCGTGAAAACTTTTTTAATTTCGGCTTTATTAAAAATTATCGAGAAATCATTTGGGACAGCATTTTTTATTGTTGAGTCGTCGGCCTTTTCGATATCGCAGGATTTCAAAACGTCCCAAAGCGCAATATTTTTATCGATCAAAAATTTTTTCTTTTCGTCTATGCAATCCGATTCCTTCATATTATACAGCTCGAATAATATTTTCCAAAATTTATTTTGTTTATGAGAATAATAAAATCCAAGCTCACGTGATTTCGGAGAAGGCATAGTTCCTAATATCAATATTTTTGAATTTTTATCGAAAACCGGCGCAATGCTATGTTCTATTTTCATATTAATTCCTTTCAAAATTTAATCTCATCAAACAGTTTCCCGCAATAAATCCTGTTAAAGCACCGGCGGCCGTCCCTAAGATTATCAAAATTGGCAGATACAAAAATAATTTTATATTTTGCAAAATCAAAGCGGCTATGCAAATTTGCCCGAAATTATGAAAAACCGAACCAAGCACAGAAATTCCGATTACAGAGAAAATATTTAGCCGCTTGAAAAGCGCCATAATAAAAAAACTCATAATTCCGCCGGATAGCGAATATATCATACCATAAACGCCCGAAAATCCAATACCGATAACGAGAATTCTAATTAAATTTACAAAAAAAGCGTCTCTTTCGGATTTTGTATACAAAAAAATAAGTACAACAATATTCGCCAAGCCCAATTTTATGCCCGGAACAGACGCAACCGGGGATGGCAAGGATTTTTCGAAACACGAGAGAATTATCGCCAAAGCGGTGAAAATTCCGTAAAACGCTACATTATTTGATGACCGTGTCAAAATCTCCGTCCCCTCCCGATTTAATTTCTACCATAATTTTATTCGGCAGACACACAATAGATTGATTTGTATTTTTTATATGCCCTTGTTTCAAACAATATTTATCTTTGCAGGATGCCTCCGAAATATACGCCTCGCCGTTTTTGATATTTATTTTAATTAAAATCTCACCCTGCGGATTTTTTATCTCAAGTGTATTTTCTTCATTAAGCGGAAGTGTTTTATAAACATTTGCGTTGTATGAGATTACAACCTGTCCGCCTTTTTGCACGTATTTCAAAAACACAAAATTAAAAGCCAAAGCGATTATCAAAAGTAAAATTATCAAAACTATGTCCGCTTTTTTTATAAACAAGATTTAAACAACCTTTCTTTCGGTTTTCTTAAAAGCATAGTTTACAAAATTAGTTTAACATTAAATTCTTGTTTTATAAAGAAGAAGTAAAATAATAAAACGCAAGCCCGATTTAAAATCCGAACTTGCGCTGTTTCCATTCTAAATGATAGATTTATTTCACTTTACAAATCTCAAATAAATATTTAGCAATGTCTGTATTATCATAATAGCCGTCATATAAGTCAGCGCCAGCACCCACGGCGAAAACTGCTGTCGGAAGTCCTGTATGGCTTAATGATGTAAATGCAACACCGGCTTTATTCCCCAAAATTTTAGTGAGAGCAATTGTAAGCGGCTCATAAACGCCGTACATCATTTTATCTTTAACTGTCGTGGTTCTCTGGTCGGATTTTAACATCGCCTGAGAATAAGCATAAACAACTGCGGCGTATTCGTCATCGCTCAAAACAAGCAGAGGATTTTTTTCGGCATCGGGGTCATCCTTCTTTATCAATCCGAAATAAGTTTTTATATCGGCCATAACAGTTTCCAAAGTAGCATTGCTTTCTCTGAACTGAGCGACTCTCTTATCATACGATGTAAAGGACATTTTTTGATTAGCCAAAAGTTCATAATGAGTGGTATATGCAGTCATTGTATTTCCTAATGTCAAGCCGCCCGTCTCGTGGTCTCCCGTAACAATAATAAGTGTTTCGGTCGGATGCTTTTTGTAAAAATTGTAAGCTTCTTTTACCGCCGAATCAAGCCCAATAACTTCATGTACGGTTGTTGCCGCATCATTTGCGTGACCGGACCAATCAATCGAACCGCCTTCAACCATCATAAAAAAGCCTTTATCGTTATCCAACAATTCTATCCCTTTTTTAGTAAAGAAACTCAGTCCGAGTTCTTTCTGCTCGGTTGTTCTGTCAATTTCATAATCCATTACATTATCCCAAGCTCTATCCGGCGAAATAGCCACTACTTTTTGATCGCCCTTTTTCAGAGCCAAGAGTTCTTTTTTAGTTCTTGCCAATTTATAGCCGCTTTCTGCCAAAACATCATGTATATTTTTTTTGTCGTTATTATTTCCGTTAAGGCTCAAAAATTCGCCGCCGGCAAAATAATCGAAATTGCTTTTCGGAATCTCCATCGCTATTTCGTAATAATTTTTTCTTGAAGGCTGATGAGCATAATATGCGGCCGGTGTCGCATTATTAATATTCACAGTAGAGACAATACCTATTTTATATCCAAGCTGTTTTTTTAGTTTTTCCGCTATAGTCTCGTATCTTTCGCTGCCGTCCGGACTTAATCCGATTATATTGCTGTTAGTTTTTTTGCCTGTCGCCAAAGCCGTACCCGCCGACGGCGATTCTGTAATATAAGTTTGATTGTCATAGGTTGTTGAAGTTCCGGCATGCGGAAAAGTTGTAAAAAGCATTTTTTCAGGCTTAACCGAATCTTTTCCGTTTTTCATTACACCCAAATAATTATTTGCCAACTGTACCTGCGGCCACGCCATACCGTCACCAATAAACATAAATATGTATTTCGGCGGTTTTCCGCTGTACTGCTCTGCCGCTGAAACAAAGCAGAAATTTTGCAAAGCAAATACAAGTACCAATAAAATCGAAAGTAATTTTTTAGATATTTTTTTCATAAAAACACTCCTTTCAGTCCCTAAACAATTGAAATTTTAACCCTTAATTCCGCTGCTTGAAATTCCTTCAACGTAATATTTTTGGAAAGGAAGGAATAAAAATAACGGAATCACCGCGCTTATTGTGGAGGCCGCAAAAAGATATGACCAAAGTGTAGCCCTTTCAGTTTGGAAAGCCGCAAGCGCAACCTGTATCATTCTCGATTCGGGGGTTCTTGCAACAACTAAAGGCCAAAGAAAAGCATTCCAGCTATTCATAAAAATCATTAGCCCTGCCGTTACAAAAACCGGTGCCGAAAGTGGAATAATTATCCTATAAAATATGGTCAAAAAACCGGCACCGTCAACCCTTGCGGATTCTATTAACGATGGCGGAATATCTTTAAAAAATTGTGTAAAAAGCATCAATACAAGCCCGTCAGCCAAAGTCGGAATAATAATCCCTTTGTAAGTATCAACCCAAGCAAGCGAATTTACTACTTTATATAAAGGCATTGCTATCGCTTCAAAAGGAATCATAAAAGACAGCAGTACAATTCCGTATAGAATTTTTTTGAATTTAAAATCAAATACCGCAAAGCCGAAAGCCGCAAAGCTGTTTATAATACAGCCGAAAATTATAGTCAGC
This sequence comes from Eubacteriales bacterium, assembly GCA_031551135.1. GTDB lineage: Bacteria > Bacillota > Clostridia > Lachnospirales > JAITVM01 > JAITVM01. Next base: position 3,932 of record JAVBOA010000018.1, read on the forward strand.
GCACTTACGACGAGCGTATTTTTTATTGGTACGGCAAAATCGAATTCCTTAAATAAACCAACGTATGAGTCTAAATTAAAATCCGTCGGGAAAAACGATTTCCAAGAAAGCGGCATGGCATTTTTAAAAATCTCGCTGTCTGTACTAAAAGACGATGAGATTGACCAAATAAACGGTATCAAAGTCAAAACAGTAATCAAAACAAGCAGGATATACAAAATAATTTTTACATTTTTTGATCTTTCCATAATTATGCCGGCCTCCTTTTGCCTTTTTTAGTTTCCGACACATCGTTACCCATAAGCCTGAATTGCATGGCCACAATCAAAGCAACCACTGCAAGCAAAATTGTAACCACCGCTGTGGCTCGTCCGCGGTCCACAAACAAAAAAGACGATTTGTAAGCTTCATACATTAAAACATTTGTACTCGAGTTCGGACCGCCTTTTGTAACCATATACATCGGTGCAAACAGAAGCAAATTTGCAGTAGTATCAGCTACAACAACAAAGAGCATAGAATTTTTGAGCAAAGGCAAAGTTATTTTGAGCGTTGTTCTCCACCAATTCGCGCCGTCTATTCTAGCGGCTTCATAAACTTCCTTGCTGATATTTTGGAGTCCCGCCAACAAAAACATCATCCAATACCCGATGCCTTTCCACGAAGCCATGAGCATAATACTCCACAGAGCTTGGTCTTTGCTTATCAAAAACGGCTGAGGGGCTATATGAAACAGCGCCAGAAAACCATTTACAATTCCGTTGTTCGGATTCAGCATAAGCGCCCAAAGTATTGTTGCGATTGTCATCGAAATCGTGACCGGCAAATAAAATATTGTTCTGAAAATTGCAATCCCTTTTAATTTTTCATTTACTAAAAGTGCCATAAAAACCGCAAGAATAATTTGAAGCGGAGTTGTAACAATATTAAATTTAAATGTAACAAGGCACGAATTCCAAAAAAGCGGATCCTCAAAAAGGTTTACATAGTTTTTCAAACTAAGACTGTTTTTATAAGTTAAGGACTCTAAAACAGTCGAAAAAATCGGATACACTTTAAACACGACTATCAATAAAAAAGCCGGTGCTATACAAACAAAAGGAATCATTCCCTGAAGAAGTTTTTTTGGATTCATTGTAGCCTCCATTTCTTATACTATTTCCATTATTAAGGATAGAAAAAAATATTTCATTTCGCGCTAGAAGCATTGCGCGAAACGCTCCGCTGTGAAGAATTTTTTTCTACTTATCAAAATGAAAATAGTATTACAAAAACTAATCTTTATACTTTTTGAACAATTGATTTATTTGAGCAACTGCGCCATCAAGGGATTCTTTTGGGTCTGAGCCGTTTCGGATATCCTCAAAAGCTGTAGTCATAACATTTTCCCATTCCGAATACCCCGGTGAAACCGGACGCGGATAGCCTGTTTTTGCGGCATCATTCGCACACATTTTATATAAATCGCTGGCTTCTGAATCTTGCGCGATTTTATCCAGTGATACCTTCAAAGCCGGAACATCTCCGCTTTCTTTTATCCAAACATCGTTGCCTTCGCCAAGTGTCATATATTTAATAAATTCCGCCGCGTCATCTTCATTTTTGCTGAATGCGGAAACTCCAAAATGCCAAGAACCCGTTGGTGTCGCACTTTTATCTTCATAGCCTTTGAAAGTCGGAAACGGTGCGTATCCGAATTCGAATCCTTCTGTACCCGACGCGGTAAAGAAATTCCAAGGCCCTCCTATATAAAATACAGCTTTTCCGCCAAAAAACATCGGTCCGAATTCTTCAGCCTTCACACCTCGTAAAGAAACTTTATTTTCAAATAAATCCCTATAAAATGACGCGATCTTAACCCAGTTTTCAGTATTCACAACTCCGTCCACGGTAAATCCGTCATCTGCAATTCCTTTTTCGCCAAGCGTATTCGCCATAGGTAAAATTTGATACGGACGGCTCACTTGCTCAAGTGCGATTCCGGCGTAACCTTGGTCACGGTTCGGGTCTACTTTATCCAGAACCTTGTTTGACATTTCAACGAGTTCTTCCCACGTGGCCACGCCGAATTCTCCGCTTCCCGAATAAGTAATTCCGGCTTCATTCAAAAGCTTCTTATTATAAAATAATAATTGTGCCGAAGTTTCGAGCGGCGAGGCCATAAATTGATTGTTCCAGATTGAAGCTATTTTGGATGAATCAATAAATTTATCTTGTTCTTCCTTAGAAATGTAATTGTCAAGAGGCTTTATATATCCTCTTTCCGTATACGCGGCCACCAAAGGCGCATCTACAGATATTACGTCGTATTCGGAAGATTGCGATGCAACCTTTGTTTCAATTACTTGAAAAAGTTGGTCATATCCATAAATTTCGAGCTGTAAATCGATATTCGGATGAGACGCTTCATAAGCCTCTTCAACTTTCGCCATCGGAGCTTCCCAAAATCCTCCGCCCGCGGTAATCACTTTCAATACTTTTTTTCCTTCGGAAGCAGTGGTTTCTGCCGAAGCATTTCCCTCATCCGCCGGTTTTCCATTACTGCATGCGCTAAAACTCATAGCCATTGCTAAAGTTAAAGCAAAAAATCTTTTTTTCATTTTTATTACCTCCATTCTGATTTTTTAGTTCAAATAAATATAAGATCAGTAAACATTTCCAAAATTTTTTCATAATTAGCTTTTACAGCAAATTCGCAATTACTTTCCGCAACTCTTCTGTTAAAAACTCTGCTGTAATCTACCGTTGCTCCTCTTGTTATTTTTCCGTTCAATTCAATTTGAATAAACTTTTTTTCAAACGAAATGATGCTTTCATCAATCAAATATTCAAAAACCAACGGGTCATGCAATGTAACTCCGAATCCCGATTCTTTTTTCCAAGCCTCAATCAGCTTTCCCAAAAATTTGACATCAGCTTTTTTGCTGTTTTGTATTTTTGTAATCACTTCCTCCGACAGTCCGCAAGGTATAGTTACGTCCAAACCAATAAATTTTAGATCCGCGCCGCTTTGCATTACAATATTAGCCGCTTCGGGATCGCAAATTATATTCCATTCGGGTTCGTGAGCCGACAAAACGCCGCCCATCATCACGATTTTTGCATTGCACATTATTTCAGGGGCTTTCAAAATTGCAACAGCTATATTTGTCAAAGGCCCGATTGCCGCAATAGTCAAATCCGAATTGTTTTTTACCGAATCTATTATAAAATCTACCGCATGTAAATTATTTCTTGGTCTTGAGGATTCCGCTAATATTTTGCATTGGCACGGAATTTCTTTTGGATTAACATTGCATACAATCGGATTCCCAATTCCCTCAAAAATCGGTATTTCGCTTTTATCGAGCAAGCACAGAAGCTCATAAGCTAAATCCGCACGGCTTTTTATGTTTTTAAATACAGTCGAGATTCCTAAAATATCAAATTCATTTGACTTTATGGCAAAAGCTAACGCAAGTGCGTCGTCTACATCATCACCAATATCAGTATCTATAATTATTTTTTTCAAATTATCCCACCTTCGTTTCCTTTCCAAAATTTTGCAGAGAAATCTGCGCAAAACTAACTATAATATCTTATTATTTATAGTTTTTTTATACTAAATAAACAATTCTCTTGACTAAAGTATAACCTTGCATTAAAATTATGTATATACAAAAATGGTTTTATGATATCAGATTTTAGAGGTGATATATGAGTAGATACACTTTAGAATTCTTGAAATATCAAGAAAATTATATACCTTTTAACGCTCCGAGGCACACCCACACGTGTAATGAATTGGTTTATTATATTTCCGGCAGCGGTGAAACTTCTATCGAAAACGATACATATACCTATACCCCAAATAGTTTTACTTTGATACCCTCCGGAAAGCGTCACAACGAAAAAGCTTATGAAAATTCGAATTTAATATTTATAGGATTCTCATCTGCGGACGATAAAATTCCTTTTAAATCAGGAATATATAACGATTTTGATAACAGTATTGTTTTCAGAAAGCTGAAAGAAATGGAAAGCGAATTGAACAAAAAAAAGCCGTATTATTCGATTCTCTTAAATAATATGGCAGAGTCACTTTTAATAAATATAGCAAGAAATTATTTTAAGCCGGTTGACAATACTGACGACTATTGCGTTATGTATGTAAAGCAATATATCGACGAGCATTTTAAGGACAATTTGAATTTATATGAGCTTTCGGCGATGTCCGGATACTCCTACGATTGGTTTCGGCATATTTTTAAAGAAAAATCCGGTTACTCCCTCTCCCAATATATTTTAAGCAAAAAGCTTGAGCATTCAGTTTTTCTCCTAAGTAATAGCGATAAAACAGTCACCGAGATTTCCAGCGAATGTTTATTTTCGTCCGCCTCGCAATTCATAACACAGTTTAAAAAATATAAGCGGATTACGCCAATGGAATATCGAAGAATCTCTCAGAACAAACAAAATGTCGGGCTTTATAACCGATAAAGCGAAAAAAGCCGGTTTGCGGCTTTTTATAAATTTATTTAAATTCATCTTCATTTATAAGCGAATCAAAATCTATTTTTACTCTGTCTCCATCAGAAGATTTTACGTCTATGCCATCGAATGAAATCTTTACATCGTTGCCTTCACCATCGTTTACCTTTATTTCACGACTGTTGATTTCCACATTTGCACCGTCTGAGAAATCCGAATTTTCAGCTTTTGTTTCTTTATCAATATTTTTTTGAGTTGTGCATCCGGAAAATATCATAAATGATATCAAGATTAAAATTATAAATTTCTGCATAAAGAACCTCCTCTACCATTTCTTTTACATATATACGAAGGGAAATAAATTTTGTTCCAAAATAGATACACAAAAAAGCCGCAAAGAGAATTTCCCTGCGGCTTCTAAAGTGCAATGTCGTTAAATCTACATCCGAGTTCCCACAATAATCGCTATTACCAATAAAATCGAAATAACGGCAATAAAAATATTAATTGCTTTCAGCGACATATTCAATCCCATCTGGTCGTACATTTTATGAGAAAAGGATTGTTTTTTCTCATTATTTTCATTTTCCGCCATTTCAATCACCTTTCAATATCTATTTTTTAGTTATATATTTCCGAACATCAATCGCAACCGCCAAAACAATTATCAAGCCGCGGATTATATATTGCAGATACGCATTTACCTGCAAGAAATACAAGCTGTAGTTAATCGCCTGCAGAATTATACTTCCGACAACAACACCGACAATAGAGCCAACGCCGCCGTTAAAGCTCACGCCTCCGATTACACAAGCCGAAATTGCGTCCATTTCGTAGTTCATACCCGTGTTAGTTCCAACACTTTGGATTCTGGCTGTTTCCAGAAAAGCCGAAACGCCGTAGCAAATTCCTGCCATTAAATAAACATACATAATTGTTTTTGTAACCGAAACGCCCGAAACAGCCGCTGCTTCCATATTTCCGCCGACAGCGAACATATTTTTCCCTAATTTTGTTTTTGTCCAGATAGTGTGGACGATAATAGCGCAAATAATAAAATAAATAACAACAAACGGAATTTTAAAACCTCCGACTTTGAAAGAGCCGGCTGCATATTCGAGGAATTTTTTATCAAACGAGCTCAAAGCCTGCGCCGTTCCCGAAGGCTGTGCCTCGATATAAATACAGTTTGCACCATAAGCAATCAGTGAAGTTCCCAGCGTAATAATAAAAGCATGCATTTTTAATATCGCTACTCCGAAACCGTTTATCAAACTAAAAATCACAGCTATCAGAATCGAAAGCAGAAGCGGAATCAGCATATTAAGAGGTTCGGTGATATTCGGATAATAACGCGAAGCATAAGTAACGCTTTGCACCAAAGAAGCACAAACAGCGGCACTCAAGCCCAGAACACGCCCGATAGAGAGATCCGTACCGGCAAGCACGATTATTCCGGCAACGCCAAGAGCCAAAATACCTTTGGTCGAAGCTTGCTGAAAAATATTTATAATATTGGTTGGTCTTGCGAATTTCGGGTCTATTATTATAACCGCAATTAAAATACCGCCGAGAATAATATAAAGCGCGTAGTTTAACAGAAAATCATTTATTTTTTTAGAATTAAGTTTAGCCTCCATAATTCATCCCTTTCATAAATAAAAATGCTATACATATTTGGCGGCTAAGCGCAAAACCGTCTCTTGCTCGCCCTCGATATCGCCAAAATCAACGCCTCTTTCCAAAATACCGCTGAGTCTGCCGTTGCTCATAACGATTATTCTATCGCAAATTCCCAAAAGTTCCGGCATTTCGCTGGAAACCATAATAATTCCTTTTCCCTGCGCCGCCAGTTCTATAATCAATTGATAAATCTCGTATTTAGCTCCAACATCAATACCCCTCGTCGGCTCGTCCAATAATAAAATATCCGGTTTTGTGAGCATCCAGCGCCCTAAAATTACTTTTTGCTGATTTCCGCCCGAAAGATATTTTATATGAGTTTTTTTGCTTGGAGTTTTTACTTTTATATTTTCAATAACCCAATCCGTGTCTTTGTTAATCGGAGAAGATTGCAAAAGTCCGAATTTTATATATTTATTTATATTAGCCAAAATCGTGTTAAAAGTAATCGTTGCTTCGGGGAAAATCCCTGTAGCGCGCCGTTCTTCCGTGATAAGCGCAAATTTATGCTTGACCGAATTTATCGGGCTTGAGTTCGAAATCTCTTTGCCGCGCATTTTTATCGTTCCGCTTTGCATTGCGCGGTATCCGAAAATCGTCTCCAAAAGCTCTGTCCGCCGGCTTCCCATCAAGCCCGCAACTCCGACGATTTCGCCTTCTCGTAATTCAAAACTGATGTCCGAACAGGTCGGCATGTATTTGCCCGTAATATTTTTACATTCCAATAAAGTTTCGCCGGGCGAATTTGTTTTCGGCGGAAATCTATTTCCCATTTCGCGGTTTACCATCAACTTGATTAACTCGTTTGCGTCCATTTCGGAGGCAGCTTTTGTCGCAACCCATTTTCCATCACGCATAATTGTTATTTCGTCACTTATTTTTAAAATTTCATCCATTCTATGGGATATATATATAATTCCAACACCTTTGTTTGTTAATTTTTTCATTATCCTGAAAAGGTGATTTACTTCCGAATCCGTTAATGAGGATGTCGGCTCGTCCAATACCAAAACTTTTGCATTATAGGAAACGGCTTTTGCAATTTCAACCATTTGGCGGCGTGACACACTCAATTCGCCGATAATTTCACGCGGGTCAACATCAATTTCCAACTCTTGAAAAACCTGTTTTGTGTCATTATACATTTTTTTATGCTCAATAAAACCGGCTTTCATCGGAAAACGCCCCAGCCACAAATTTTCCATAACATTTCGGCGCAAAACCTGATTCAATTCCTGATGAACCATTGCAACTCCGTTATCCAGAGCGTTTCTTGGATTTGTAAAATTGACTTCTTTTCCCTCAATCGATATCTTGCCTTCGTCTTTTTTATAAATACCGAAAAGACATTTCATCAAAGTAGATTTGCCTGCTCCGTTTTCTCCCATCAAAGCATGAACCGTTCCGGCTTTTAATTTCAATTGAGCCTTATCTAAAGCTTTTACGCCGGGAAAATTTTTGCTGATATCAATCATTTCTAATAAATCCACTTATTTTCCCCCTTTCCCAAAGAAGAAATTTTTTATTGCTTTTGACGATCGGGACACTCGCCCCAACTATATGTATTATACTACATATTATAAACAGAGGATACCCGTAAAGGTATCCCCATTGTTATTTTATTAATTTTTAGTAATTTTATCTATTTACAGAAATAATTTTGCGAGAATTATTTTTATACTATTTTCCTTTTAAAGGACACTAAAAAATTATTGAGTGATTTTAGCATAAGGGATACGAATGGAATATCCGTCATCAGCTACTTTATAGCTTGTGCCGTCGAGCCACTCTTTACCGTTTGCGCCGTTTATAGCCAATTCAATTATTGCTTTACCCATAGCGTCGCCGTCTTGCATAACTGTTGCTGTCATTCCGCCGTTTTTGATGCTTTCCAAAGCGGCTTCAACAGCGTCAACGCCGATAACTACTACTTTTTTGTCGCCTTCTTTGCCTGTGTTGTATCCGGCAGAGTTCAAGGCTGCAACAGCACCCAATGCCATCATATCGTTATTAGCAAAAACAACCTCGATTTGGTCACCAAATTGCGCAACCGCCGCATTCATAGCGTCTTGAGCTTTTGCTTGATCCCAGTTACAAATCATTGTTTCGCCTAATTGCTGCAATTTAACGCCGTTTTTCTCCGCAGTTTCAACGCTGTATTGTGTACGCGCGATAGCTTCCGGATTTTGAGGGTCGCCCATGAACATTACGTATTGAAGCGAGCCGTCACCATTTTTGTCGATAGAAGCATCAGCTTTGTATAAATCAGCTAAAATTTCGCCTTGCATATCGCCGGCTTCTCTTGGAGTTGTTCCGATAAATATTGATTTAGGATCTTTGATTGTGCTTTGAATAGTTTCCTCACTTGGCTCTCTGTTATACATCAAGAACGGAACTTCATTGTCTTTTGCCAAATCAACCAATTGCTGAGTATTTGCGATTTCAGCCGGGTTGATTATTACAAAATCCGGTTTTTTCGCAAACATAATTTCGGCTTGGTTAAGCTGAGTCGGAAAGTCGTCGTTTGCATCCTGCATATCGAGATTTATTTTTAATCCAAGCTTGTCGCCATATTCCTTGGCATATTTGTCCATAGCCGCACGAACTGTAGAACCATAAGCGTCGTCATATTTCCAAACCAAAACGCCCATGTTTAATTCTGTTTTATCCGCTGAATTGGACGCAGGTGCTTCCGATGATGCCGAAGCCTCTGTAGTTGCCGATGCGTCTGATGTTGCCGGTGCTTGAGAATTTTCTGGTGTTCCGCTGCCGCCGCAAGCTGTCAAAGTTAAAGCCATTGTCAACGCAACCATAGATCTAAATAAAAATTTCATTCATATTCCTCCTAAAAACACACGATTGTTAGAATTGTATAAATATTATCACCATCATAATTGACGAAATAGCAAAAAGAAAGCGCTTTGATTCTCATTGTTTTATAGCAATATATATAAAAATAATGCATAAACAAAAAAACAAAATGCCGAAACTATCGATAATGATAATACAAGCAGAGTTTACCATATCGGATGCCTTTTGTCAATATTAATAACAATACGCTTGAGTCCATCCGATTAATTGTTAATAATTTATTAAGAAATTAAATTTATAATCCATATTATGTAAAATTACCTTTGTGTATAATTGTTGCAATTTTATTTTTTATCGATATGATTCATTTTATTTTTTTGCGCCTACAAAATCAAGAAAAATAAAATTTTATGCAAAATAATATTTCATATAATTTATAAGAAACAAATAAATAATATTTTAATTTATTATGGACAGATTTTTTTACATTGTAAAAAATTGTTTTTATCGATGACAAAATAAAGAATTTGTAAAATATAAATTCTCCATATTTAATATCTTTGCAATTTTTATTAACAAAAAAATTTAATTTTTACAGAATATTGATTTTCGATAATTAATAATATTTAAAACCCGATATATATAATAGATGAACTATGAAAAATAAATCGCAAATCGAGGTGTTTTTGTGATAAGCCTTTGTATGATTGTAAAAAATGAATCGGAATTTTTAGAAAATTGTCTGCAATCCGCAAATAAATTTTTTGATGATATAGTTGTTGTTGATACAGGCTCTGACGACAACACTCAAGAAATCGCCCGTACGCACGGCGCGAAGCTTTTTTCTCAAGAATGGAACGGAGATTTTTCTACTCCCAGAAATTTTGCCGCAAATTACGCAAAAAATGATTGGATTTTTGTTCTCGATGCCGACGAAAAAATTATAGACTTCAAAAACTCATCTGTAATTGATTTTATAAAAGATAGTCAAAATATCGGCTCAATTCAAGGTTTAAACGTCTATGATAAATCTTTGTTTTTTGTTTCGAGGCTGTATAATAAAAATAATTACGAATGGAGCGGAAGAATCCACGAACAAATCGTTCCTAAAAGAAATTACAAAAAAGAAAAGATCATAAAATCCGTCCCGATTATAATCGAGCATTACGGCTATTCTCCCGAAGTTTTAAATTCGAAAAACAAATTACAGCGTAACGAAGAACTTCTTTTAAAGGAACTCAAAATCTTTCCAAATGACCCGTATATGCTTTATCAATTGGGAAAATCCTATTTTTCCTTAAATCGAGATTTAGAAAAAGCTGTGGATTATTTTCGGCTCGCGCTCGCACAAAAACCCGATCCAAAACTTGATTATGTTTATTCCCTGGTCGAATGTTTAGGTTATGCACTGATTAATTCCGGACGCTTTAAAGAGGCTCTCGAAATCAATGCATATAAAAAATTTTATTTTAATAAAGAAAGCTTCCGTTTTCTGTTGGCGCACATTTATCAGAATAACGGCTTTTTGCCGGAGGCGGTCGAGCTTTTCGAAAGCTGTATTTCGGAAAAACACGACGATTCGGATTTAAAGGGAATTAAATCTTTTTTATCTTATTATAATATTGGCGTAATTTTGGAATGTGTCGGCATGAAAGAGGATGCCGCCCGGATATATTTAAAATGCGGAGATTTTGAAAAAGCGCAGAAAAGACTTGCGGAATTATAGAAAAATACGAGTGTATTTCTTTTATAAAATATACTCGTATTTTTTTAAAAGATTTCATTTTTCTAATCCAAGCAGTCATCATATCTACTGCACAAAATGCTTATTAGGCATCATTCTTGATCTACTTCGTCCGCTTGCACTTCACGACAATCAGCCCTGTATTTTATATACTGCATAACAGAGTAATATAACATTACGAATGCCGAACCCAACAATAAACCGCCCACAATATCGGTAAACCAATGAACGCCTGAAATAATGCGTCCAATAATTG
>JAVBOA010000003.1:0-141796 GCA_031551135.1 Eubacteriales bacterium
TGTGTACCGCTCGTTGTGCGGAAATTTAAGCCTTTGGAGTGTCATATCAAACGAAAGTAGCATATGCCAAATCGGACACAATGAAAAAGGAATAAACTTTTATAATCTTGTTATAAGGTTTTATAAAGTTTTGACAACGGATGACAAAATGAAACAATTAAAATTTGGCTTAATAGGCGCAGGGCAAAGAGGAGCGGAAGCTTATTCTGTTTATGCTTTTGACCACGCGTATGAACTTAAATTCACCGCCGTTGCCGAGCCGGACGATGTTAGAAGAGAATTGTTCAAAAAAGATCACAGCATAGCCGATAATCTATGTTTTAAGAATTTTGACGAGTTTTTTAAAGTAAAACCTGAGCTTGATGCAATTCTTATTTGTACGCAGGATCAACAACATACGGAAATGGCGGTAAAAGCTCTGGAAGCCGGATATAATATCTTGTTGGAAAAGCCGATGTCAAATGATGCAAAAGAGTGCATTGAAATCAACGAATGTGCAAAAAAGAACAACCGCACGGTTACGGTTTGCCATGTTTTAAGATATACTCAATTTTTCAAAAAATTGAAAGATATTTTGGAATCCGGAAAAATCGGAAAGCTTATCAATATTCAACATAATGAAAACGTGGGATTTGAACATATAGCACATTCTTTTGTAAGGGGAAATTGGAGAAATACCGCCGAAAGCAGTCCGATGATTTTGGCAAAATGCTGTCATGATATGGATATCCTGCTTTGGCTTGCCGGCGGCAAATGCAAAAATATTTCTTCTTTTGGTTCAAGAATGCATTTTTCGGAAGAGAATAAACTAAACGGAGCCGCCGAAAGATGTATCGAATGTCCTGTTGAACATGCCTGTCCGTATTCTGCAATGAAAATATATTTATACAGCGGAAAAACCGGCTGGCCGACATCGGTAATTACGCAGGATACTTCGCGAGAAGGCGTTATAAAAGCTCTGAAAGAAGGACCGTACGGCAGATGTGTTTATGCATGTGATAATGATGTTGTTGATAACCAAGTTGTTATTTTGGAATTTGAGAACGGCGTAAACGCAACGCTGATAATGAGTGGTTTCACGCATGAAACAAGCCGTACGCTTAAACTTATGGGCTCAAAAGGTGAAATCCGTGCGCATATGGAGAAAAATATAATAGAGATTCATGATTTTGTTACGGGAACAGTGGAAGAAATTCACATTGATATCGGTAACGGGCCAAAAGGTCACGGCGACGGTGATGTCGGAATTATGAGAGAGTTTGTTGCTCTTATTCGAGACGGCAAGTCGGAGAATAATGTTTCGGATTCGGATGCTTCGGTTCATAGCCATTTAATGTCGTTCGCGGCCGAAAAAGCAAGATTAGAAAAAAGAATTATCAATCTGGAAAAATTTGAAAAAGAAATATCGACAAAATAATACTATTTTCATTTTGATAAGTAGAAAAAAATTTTTCACAGCGGAGCATTTCGCGCATGTTTCTAGCTCGAAATGAAATATTTTTTTCTATCCTTTATAATGAAAATAGTATAAATTAGACAAAAGGGGTTATTTAATATGAACAAACGTGAAAATTTGCTTAAACTATTGAAAAGACAAGGCTTCGGCGAAGTTCCGTGTGAATTTATGCTTTGCCCGGATTTAGTTAAACTTTATGAAGAAAAAATTCAATCTCCGCTTGAATATTATGATTATTTCGAAATGCCTTGGCGAAGAGTATCGGAGCTTTTTCCTTCGGATATGTCTGTTGATAAATATCAAAAATATTATAAAAATCTAAAGCCTGATACAGAAATAGATTATTGGGGCGTGGCGCACGAGCGCGGCAGTGAAGCGGCTAAGCATATGACTTATATGCGCCATCCGCTTAAAGGAATTGATGATTTCGAAATAATAAAAGAATATCCGTTCCCGGATTTTTCTAAAGTTTCGAATGAAGTGCAAAAGAAAGATGTTGAAGAACTGCATAAAAAAGGAATCGCTTCTGTTGGAAATATGCAGATGACGATTTGGGAGACCGCTTGGTCAATTCGGGGCATGGAAGATTTGATGATGGACATGATGTCCGAGGAAGAAAGCGCAGATTTTGTATTGGACAAGGTTTTGGACGTAAGCTTGACAAAAGCGAAGCTTTACGCCGAGGCCGGAGTCGATATTCTTTTTATCGGTGACGACGTTGGAATGCAGAACAGTCTTATGATGAGCGAAAATTTGTACGTTGATTGGCTCAAACCTCGTCTTAAAAAAATAATTACCGAAGTAAAAAAAATCAATCCGAATATTTTGGTTTTTTATCATTCTTGCGGAACAGTGACTCAGCTCATACCACATTTTATTGAAGCCGGAATCGATGTTTTGAACCCAATCCAAAGCGAATGTATGGATTTTGAAAGGATATTCAATGAATTTAAAGGACAAGTTTCTTTCCACGGTACAATCGGCACACAAAAAATAATGCCTTTTGGTACAGCGGAAGATGTTCGAAACGAGGTTTTCCGAAATCTCAAAATTGCAGGCGATAAAGGCGGGCTTTTTGTTGCGCCGACGCATCTTCTTGAACCGGAAGTGCCTTGGGAAAACATTATAGCTTATGTACAAGCTTGTAAAGATTATGCAAAATAAAAAAAGCCGACTCAATTAATGAGTCGGCTTTTTTTTAAAGCAAAAATGAGGTAAGAATTACTGCTGATTTTCCAATTGCAATGACGACTTGACTGCGCCGCTGTTCATATCCGAAGCCATGATTTTATTTTGCGAGAAAGTAAATAAATCACTGTCAATATAGATTATTCGGTTAATATTTCCGCCGTAATCGTACAGTCTGTTAGGGTCGTTGTGCGTAATTTGATTTTTCAATTTAAATCCGTTATTCAGGCTGATGTCATAAACAAGTGCGCCGTTGAATTGCAGATTTCCAAAATACGTTGCGCCGTTAATATCTTCAACTTTTTGTTTTACAACGTTTGCCGGAAATGCAAGCAGATTTTTTTCTTTATCAAACAAAAGCGATTTATGATTATAAAGAAGCTCTGAGCTGCTGCCTTCTTCGCCGATTATTTCCGTAAACATTTCTCTAGGGTTTGAGATATCTTTAATATCAAATAAAGACATCTTCAAGCCGGAATTGCGTACAACTTCAACACCATAATAATTTTCGGTTTTTGTGTCATAGCCGAAACCAATCAGATGGTTTTCGTCATAAGCATGAAGATAAGTGCTGTATCCCGGAATTTTTAATTCGCCCAAAACTTTTGGTGCGTTAGGATTTTTTGCATCTATAGCAAATAACGGGTCAACGGTTTCAAATGTAACGAGATAAATTCTATCGCCCATAAATCTAGCGGATTTAATCTGTTCGCCTTTTGCGAGGTCAGTTAATTTACCAACGGTTGACAAAGTTGAATCGAGGATAAACAAATTATTCTTTGAATTATTATTTCCGGATGCCCAATCGTTTTCGGTAGTCGCCACACGTAAATAATTATTGTGCTCATCCATCGAGAATTGATTCAAAATACTTCCGGGCAGATTTCCCTGAGCCGCAAAAGTTATTTTGCCATTATTTAAAGCAAATTTAAAAATCTTCGTATCAGAAGTTGTTTCTTTGTAATTTGAAGATGTAACATATAAATTATTTTGTGAGCAATAAACTATTTCGGAAGCTCCCAAAAATGTTTGAATATTCGCGTTTTCGTTAGGATTATTAACGTCGATAGCGGTAATACTCATCAAATTTGTTGTATTGATTTCCGGAAAACAATATAAACTTGTGTAGTCAATTGCTTTTGCGGAGCCGGAATTTGAATCATAATAGCTTGGCAAAACAGCCGTATTGCTGTCAATTTTTCCATAAACATAATTATTTGTGATTAAATATAAATTATTATTGATTTTTCTGGAATTTGTGTAATTTCCGTCTATATAAAAATCTTTTATATTTTTGATATCCGATTTATTTGTAATGTCATAAATCAAAACTTTAGTTTTGTTGCTAAAAGGATATGCAATCATTTTGCTGGAAGCGATGCTGTCTTCCATAATGATTGGTTTGCCCGGGTCAATCGGCACTACGTTTTGGTATTCATAATAAGTTCCGATAATAGTCAGCGTATTCTTGTCCAAATACATTTCCGAAGGATAGAAATTCGAATTTGCGTTTTGGTTTTGGAATTCAAGTTTTTTAGCCAAAATAATATTGGAAGGATTTTTTGCGTCAACGATATAAACATTTCCGTTCGAGGTATAATAAATATAATCTCCGTCTGTTTTCACAATATCGGCTTCGTCAACGCCGGCTACTTGAATATTTGTTTCGGAATACGCTTTTGAAGATGCTCCTGCGGCCATATTCGCTGTGGAATCCATTTGAGCTTCTTCTCTGACTGCGCCATCCTCGGCAACAGAAGGTGCTGCCTTTCCGTAATCTACAAGGAGCTTTTCTTGTTCGCTGTTAATTTTGTTTACTAATTCAATATATTTTTCTTTTGTTGCAACGGTTTCAAGTCCTGATAATTCTTTAATAAATCCTTGAATTTTGTTTTTGTCGCCTGTAAAAAGATTTCCTTCGGAAGAAATTCCGATAAGCCCTTCATTTGCCCATTCAACTTTTTTGTTTAGAATAGTTTCGGACAAATCTCTGAGCGGAACAAAAACACGGTCGTTTTTAATAACGGGAACGGTGGACATTTTTACGGATTTTCCGTCAACAAGAAGATTTTCGCTGCCGATTGTAAGCACGGATTTTTTTTCGTTCGCCGTAATCGTAATGGTTTTTTTTGTGCCGTCCCAGTCAACTTTACAAGACAATGCTTCAGAAACAAAGCGGAGCGGAACTAAAGTACGGTTGCTTTGGTCGATAAACGGAACTGAGCCGTCGGATATTTTTTGAATTTTTCCGTTTACTAAAGTGTTTGCATTGCCGACTAATAAAATTATCTTATCATCGTTTTCGGCTTTGCTGTTTTTCAGTCCAAATGCGCCAACGCCGGAAATAGCTATCAATGATGACAAAATGGCCATTGAAATAGATTTGATTTTCATATTATCACTCCATCTTATTTTATATTAATTTTTATAAAGCTTTTAGTTGTATTCATTTTTCACAAATTTAAATATACTCTTAAAACGATTATAATATATTTTTGTTCCAATATTAAATAAAAAATTCGTACAATATTTATTTCTTGTAATACTAATTCCCATTTAATTTGTAGAAAAAAATTTTCACAGCGAAGCGTTTCGCGCAACGCTCCAAGCGCGAAATGAAATATTTTTTTCTATTCTTTAGAAGGGAAATAGTATAATAAAGCCGATATAATGCGATAAAATACCGAAAAACTGTTTAATTATATATTATTTTGGTTTATAATTATAATTAAATTTGCAAATTTAAAATATGATGGTAGGTATTTTATGGATAATGAAAACTTGAAGGGCACAGTCGAAAATATAATTTTTATAAATGAGGAGAACGGTTACGCGATATTTAATTTTTCCGGAGAACATGGGAAAATTACGTGCAGAGGGAGTGTTTTTGACCTTGTGGAAGGCGAAATGCTTGTTTTGTCGGGCAGGCATACAGTTCATCCGAGTTATGGCAGGCAGTTTGAATTTAATGCCCACGAGCGAAAAATGCCTAATACAGTTGACAGTATCGAAAAATATTTAGGTTCGGGTGTAGTAAAAGGAATCGGCGCGAAATTGGCGAAGCGGATTGTTGATAAATTTAAAGAAGATACCTTTATTGTTATAGAGGAACATCCGGAAACTCTTTCTAAAGTAAAAGGAATATCCCTAAAAAAAGCAAATGAAATCCGAGAGGCTTTTTGCGGGCAAATTGTAATGCGTGAAACTCTTCTTACATTGCAAAAATATGATATCGGCTCGAATCTTGCAAAAAAAATCTATGATAAATATAAAGAAAAAACTATTTGGATTATAAAAAACGATCCGTATTCATTAATATATTCCGTTTTCGGAATTGGTTTTATTAAGGCCGATAAAATAGCCGAAAGCGTTGGAATTTCGAGCACTTCTGAAAGCCGGATAAAGGCCGGAATAATATATACTTTAAATGAGGCCGCCAATAGAGGCCATGTTTATTTACCAAAGACAATTTTATTGGAGCAGGCAATCGAAACTCTTAAGGTTAATCAAGCTCTTGTTGAAGATATGATTGTTGTTTTGGCTGCCGAAAGAGAAATTTATATTCAAAATCTGGATAACAGAATTTGCGTTTATCAAAAATTTTATTATTATTTTGAAACTTTTATCGCAAAAAAATTAATTGAAATATCTAAGCAAGAATTTGAACCGATTGATGATATAGACCGGAAAATTTTGAAATTTCAAAAAAAATCTGACATTATTTTGGCCGAGCAGCAATTGATGGCAGTTAAAGAAGCGGTTAAAAGCGGTGTAATGGTAATAACGGGCGGACCCGGAACAGGTAAAACAACAATTATAAAAACTATTATTCATATTTTGGAAAATGATAATCTGGAGATTTATTTGGCAGCGCCGACGGGCAGGGCGGCAAAAAAGATGACTGAAGCCACAGGCAAAGAAGCAAAAACCTTGCACAGGCTTTTAAAACTTGGAGTAAATGAAGAAACCTCGAATAAATTTTACATGCATAATTCTGATGAGGTTATAGATGCCGATGTTTTGATAGTGGACGAATCTTCTATGATTGATATTTCTTTAATGAACTCGCTTTTGAAAGTAATCGAACAAGGAACTCGTTTGATTTTAGTCGGCGATGTTGACCAATTGCCGTCGGTTGGACCCGGAAATATTTTGCGTGATATTATAAAAAGCGAATGTATTAAAGTAGTGCGCTTAAATGAAATTTTCCGCCAAGCTCAAGAATCGGCGATAGTTGTGAACGCGCACAGAATCAATAAAGGCGATTATCCGATATTAAATAATAAGGAAAGCGATTTCTTTTTTATACGGCGAAATATGATAGACGACGCTGAAAATACTATAATTGAACTTGTTAGAAAAAGGCTTCCGGGTTTTATGAAATTAGACATAAAAAAGGATATTCAAGTTTTATCGCCAATGCGGAAGTCGAAGCTCGGAATAACTAATTTAAATAAAGTTTTACAAGCCGCGTTGAATCCGCCGGCGGCAAATAAAAACGAATATGAATACGGCGATACTGTTTTTCGAGTCGGCGATAAAGTCATGCAATTAAAAAATAATTATAATATAACATGGATTGTCAAAAAAAATAATCTTACTGTTGACGAGGGTACGGGAATATTTAACGGTGACGAGGGAATTATTTGCGGAATAGAGGACAATAATATTAAGGTTTTATTCGATGATAACAAGCTTGTAGTTTACGAAAATTCAATGCTTAATGAAATCGATTTGTCTTATGCCGTGACGATACATAAATCTCAGGGAAGTGAATATAAAGTGGTTGTGATTCCGCTTTTGGGCGGGCCGCCGATGCTTTTTAACAGAAATTTACTATACACCGCTGTCACGAGGGCAAAAAAATTATGCGTGATTTTGGGGCGTGAAGAAGTTTTAAATATGATGGTCGATAATAAAACAGAAATCGAAAGATTTTCATCTCTTGATTTAAGGATACGTGAGGTTTATGAATTTATTCAATAATTTTCTGAATTTTGTATTGGATTTGATATATCCGCCGTCTTGTATGATTTGCAAAAATGTCAAATTTAATTTACCAAAAAATTATATTTGTAAAGAATGTTACAAATTTCTGGATACTGAGGCTTTACAATGCCATGATTTACCGTTACAATATACGGGTAATGAGTATTTAGCTCAAAATTATCATGTTTTCTCGTATGACGATATTATTTCTACACTTATTAAGCAATCGAAATATAATAATCATCCGATTTATAATAAAGGCTTTGCGCATTTTATGGCTGATTATTACAAGAAAAACATTAATTTGGATATAGACTTTTTTGTATCTGTTCCGATACATAAAAATAGATTGAAAAGCCGCGGTTTTAATCAAGCGGATATAATTGCGGCTGAATTGGCAGGGATTTTGGATATTAATTTTCGCAAAGATATGCTTTTGCGCCATAAAGACACTAAACCGCAAAGCGCGCTTTCCGGGGCTGCCAGAATAAACAATGTTGACGATGCTTTTTCGTTTAATAAAAAATATTCTGTAAACGCTAAGAAAATAATGATTATTGACGATATATATACAACAGGAAGTACATTAAATTCTTGTGCCAGAATTTTAGTGCAGCAGGGGGCAGACGCTGTGTACAGCTTTTGCTTCGCCAAAGCATATAGAAAAGTCAATATGTAATAACCCCTATATCCATAATTACAATTATTTTACTTTTTTATCAAATAGCGCTAATAATTTAAAAAATTTTGTCGATATTAATAATAAGTATATTCGATAAATCAAAGGTGGGTGTTATATATGGATATAAATGCTGTAAACAGAGCTCAAAAAATTTACAATATATACAATAATCAAAATGCGAAAAATACAAACAGAGCTTCTCGCAGCCAAGAAAATATGGACTCGGTCTCTTTGTCGGCCGCCGGTGAAGAGTTCAGCGCCGCACTTAACGCTATAAGAAAAGCGCCGGATATTAATTCATCAAAGGTTGACGATTTGAAAGAAAAAGTTCAAAGCGGATCTTACTATGTGAATACAGAAGATTTGGCGGATAAAATTTTACAAAACTACAATAATTCAAAGAATGAGTGATTATGAAATGGAACTTTGTATTTTCTCAAATTAATGCAAAGTTTTTAAATCGCGGTATCAGATTTACATTAAATTGATTTCTTCATTATTTATTCGAATTTTTCGCGGTATAACGATATTTGTTTGCGGCGAAAGTCCGTTGAAATTTATATATATTTTATTTCAAGGTGAGTGTAGACATGATTAATGAACTTATATCTACGATGGAAGACCAGCTTCTTTGCTATGACTTTTTACTTGGTCTTTCCAAAGAAAAAACAGAGATAATTGTAAACAATGAAATAGAATCTCTGAAAAAAATTACCGAATCAGAGAACGAATATATACGTAAATTACAAAATCTTGAAAGAAAGCGTATGGATATTGTACGAGATATCGCTTATGTTTCGAATTTAGATGAAAATTCTTTGACCGTCTCTTCGATTATAACAATGATAAAAGATAAGGCGGGCTATGATGAACTTTTGTCTGTCAGTTTAAAAATTCGCGAATCTGTTGAATTGTTGAAAGAGTCTAATGATAGGAACAAAGTTTTGATAAATAATTCTATAGACTATATCGATTATTCTATAAATGTAATTCGCACTTCAGTTGAAAAAGAACCTGCTTCTTTTGATTTGGAAAGAGGCTACATAGATAATCACAGTTTTTTTGACGCAAAGCAATAAAAAATATTCAGACTGTTTCAATTAATTTTGGAACGGTCTTTTTTTGTGTCGAAAAAATTTTTTTGTATATTTTAGAATGAAAATAGTACAAAAAATGAAAGAGCTATAATAATTTTTTCAATTTATGACGAAATTATGATAAGAATATTTATTCGTTTAGAAAAAAATTGAATAAGGAGGCTTTTGATTGGGGAAGTTTTCGACATTTTCGGTTGCGACAAGCGGGCTTAGGGCGGCGCAAGCCGGACTATATGTAATCGGCCATAATATGTCCAATGTGGATACTACGGGGTATAGCAGACAGCGCGTATTGCAGGAGGATTTTAAATCGGTTCAAATTGGAACTAATTATAATGGCGCTATGCAGGTCGGTTTAGGAACAGATATAACTTCCATAAGACAAATACGGAATTCGTTTTTAGATATACAATATAGAAAAGAAAGCTCCAAATTGAGCTATTATAACGTACGGTATGAGGCAGGAACGGAAATCGAGACTATTTTGGGAGAAATGCAGAGCGATTATCGAACGCAATCCGTATTGCAGGATTTGTGGGATTCGATAAACGAGGTCGTGATGAATCCGGAGGGGCTTGAAACCAGAGGAACTTTTGTATCGACATCTATAACTTTTTTAGACAAAATAAATAATGTGTACGACAGACTTTTTGAATATCAGCATAATTTGGATGACCAAATAAAAGCGGACGTTGTTAAAATAAATCAACTCGCAGAAAAAATTCGAGAATGTAACAATTTGATATCACATAATGAGGTTTCGGGCGATAACGCAAATGATTACCGTGATGAGCGAAATAATGCGCTTGACGAACTCAGCAAAATTGTTCAAATAGATTATAAAGAAAATGTTGACGGTTCGGTTACTGTTTTGATTGAGGGCAGCGAGCTTGTTTCTAATAATTATGTTAATAAACTTGGATTTAGATATACTTCACCGGATTATTCTTTTGTAGAACCTGTTTTTACAAATTCAAATACAATTCTACCATATGACAACACAGGTAAAAATGCTAAACCACTGTTTTCTCTGACAGGTAAAGTTGGGTCAGCATATAAAAACGATAATGGACATTTGAAATCATTATTGATAAGCAGAGGCATTGAACCTGCAAATTCTTTTACAACTCCAGATAAAATAAATTCCACTAATTTTGAATACGAAAGAGATGTTTTTAATTTAACATGCACTATACCAAAAGTAATGCGCGAATTGGATGTACTTTTTACAAATGTTGTGAAATTAATAAATAATTCGCTTTCTCCGCTTGTAGAAGTGAGTGCAGGACCGCCGCCGGTTTATGATAAAGCAGCGGACGCTGATTCGCCGTACGGAGTCGACGCTGATAAAACTCAGCATATGGAGATTTTTTCGAGAAAATACATGGATCGTTTTTCGGGCGGAACTTATAACAATGAAGATATCGAAAATTATTACAGTCTTTACACAATCGGAAATGTGCAGATTAATCCTCTTTTATTGAATTCTGAAAATTATGATAAAATTGCTTTCTCAAAATCGGGAGATGTTGGTGATACGGAAGTTCCGTTAAAAATCTTAGAAGATTGGAAATCTAAATTTATCGCTTACGGAAGCGGCGAAAAGAAATCGATTGATGATTTTTATAGATTATTCGTTGACAATATCGGCGTTACTACAAATGAAGCCAAGAATTATGTTCAGGAACAAGAGGTTTTGATTAATCAAGTAGATAATAAACGCAAAGAGATTTCGGCAGTTTCGCTGGACGAGGAAATGAAAAATATGCTCATTTATCAGCACGCTTATAACGCTTCTTCCAGAGTTGTTAATATTATTGATTCTATGTTGGACAAGGTTATAAACGGTACGGGAAGAGCAGGACTTTAATTTGTTGTACAATCGGAGGTAATTTATGCGATCATCATTTTTCGAATTTGGCGTGGCGACGAGTGGGCTTTTTACGGCTCGTGCGGGTTTGGATGTAACAAGCCATAATATTTCAAACGCCGCCACAAAAGGATATTCGAGACAATATATAGAACAAAGAGCAAGTATGCCACTGAGTTTTCATGACGGCAGAGGAATGGTTGGAACAGGGTCGGATGTTTACGGAGTCGGACAGCACAGATCCTTTTATTTAGATAAAAAATATTGGTCGGAGTCTTCGGTTTTAGGAGAATACAGTATAAAATCCTCCTATCTGGAAGTTGTGGAAGGCTTATTGAATGAATTTAACGATAACGGAATAAAATCCGGATTGGACAATTTTTTTAAAACTTTGCAGGATTTAAAAACTTCGGCAGGCGATGATACTTGCCGTACAAATGTATTGGAAGTTTCGAAAACATTGGCGAAATTGGTTAATAATACAGCGGAATCGCTGAAAAAACAGCAAAACGATATTAATACCGAAATCGGAACTATTGTAAAAATTATAAATTCGTCGGCACAGCAAATAAAATCATTGAATAAAGAAATTACAAATTATGAATTGGACGGCACAAGAGCGAATGATTTGCGTGACGAGCGCGCGCGGTTGGTGGACGAGCTTTCAAAATATGTAAATGTTACCGTAATCGAAAAAGAATATAACAAAGACTACGAAAAAGGTCTTTATCCTGACCCGGAAGACAGGGGGAAAAGTGAAAAACGCTTTGCAGTCTATATAAACGGTTATGAACTTGTAAACCATTTTGATGCGCAGAGCCTAATGACTGTCGAAAGAGACACAAAGAATAATCCGACGGATGTTCCCGGACTTGTCGATTTAGAATTTTCGGGAAGCGGTCTGAAATTTGATTTACATCATCATAATTTAAAAGGTGAATTAAAAGGCCTGATTGATATGCGTGACGGAAACAACGGAAATCTTCTCGGCGGTCAAGCCACACAGAGCCTTAATTATAAAGGGATTCCACATTATATGAATAAATTGAACGATTTAGTGAGGACATTCGCGAAAGCCATAAACGAAGGCCTCGATTCAAAAGGAAATGCGATTCCGGGTGTTACAGGACACAAAAGCGGCTATGATGCTTATGGAAACCTTGGCAAAGCTTTTTTTACACAAAACGGAGAATCTACCGTGGATTATGATTTATTGACCTGCGAAAATTTTTCGGTAAATCAGGAATTGATTAATGACCCTAAAAAAATTGCGACCGCGATAAATTCGCTGAGTGATGAAAGCGATAATAATGTTATTTTAGGATTTTTAAACATCACAAGCTATAATTCTCTTTTTAATGAAGGTAAATTGGAAGATTTCGTAATCGGACTTTCTACAGAGCTTGGAATCGATAAAAAACAAGCCGATAATTTTGCAACAAACTACACGGATGTTTTGAATTCGATTGATAATCAGCGGATAGCGGTTTCGGGTGTAGATGTAAATGAAGAGATGATTAATTTAGTAAAATATAATCAGCTTTATCAGGCCTCTGCGAAATTAGTCAATATAATCGACGGAATTTATGACACTTGTATAAACCGCATGGGCGTATAAAAAAGGGGGAAATATTTTGCGAATAACGAATCCGATCATTACTAATACTATGATGATTAACATTAACAGAAATGTTAGCTCTCTAAATAATTATTATAACCAGATTTCTACAGGGAAGCGCATACAAGCACCGTCGGATGACCCGATTATTGCGGCGCGTGCGCTGAAATTCCGGACATCTGTAAGAGAAACTCAACAGTATCAAAAAAACGTTAATCAAGGTATATCATGGATGGAAATCACCGAAAAAGGATTTAATAATGTAAATTCGATAATAGAAAAAATCAGAGAATTGGCAGTGCAGGGCGCAACAGATTCTTACGGTTATGACGACCGAAAAAAAATTAATACTGATATTGCTTCTTTGACTGAGCAGCTTGGTTTAGAAATGAATATAACTTATACGGGCAGATATGTTTTTTCGGGATACCGTACCGATAAACCGCCTGTTTTGACCGAAGCGACAACTGAAAATTATGATATTACTCAGCATTTCAGCGTAAATGATGTGCAGGATACGAAGTCTTTTCAAAATTTGATAAGTGATTTATCGCAAACCGAGCCGATTATTAATGATATAAAAACTATAAGAATACCGTATAGTAACGCAACCGGTGTAACCGTTACCGGCCTGGGAGGCGCAACACCGAAATCTATAAACGATCCAGATGCATATTCCGGTACAAGCCTGACATATATTAAAGAAACGGGCGAAATTGTATTCCCGAAAAACGCCGCAGTTCCGGCAAATTTTGACGTTACTTATACTACGAACGGCTTGAATAAAGGCGATTTGAATCCGGAAGTATATTTCGAATGTACGAGAAATAGCGACGGTACGGCATTTGATATGAAAAATCAAGATTTGCAATATGAATTTGGAATAAATACCAGAATAGAAATAAATTCGTTGGCTAAAGATGTTTATACGGATAAATTTTATGCCGATTTGAAAGATTTTGTAGCAACTGTAGATTCGGTAAAAATTTCGACAATCGAACAATTACAGCTGAAAGGAATCACGGGCGAGGCCGCCAATGAAGCAATTATTAAAGAAAAGCAAGAAGCGCAGAAAGCTTTGCAGGATAGATTCAGTGATTTGATCGAACAACTCGACAATCATTCAAAAGTAGTTTCAAAAGAACACGCAGATTTGGGAAGCCGGATGAGCAGACTGGAGCTAATCGAAAACCGCTTAATGGACGATGAACTTACATATACTTCGTTGTTATCGAAAAATGAAGATACGGATTATATGGAAGCGATTATGAATTTGAAATCGGCAGAAAGCGTTTATCAGGCGGCATTGCAGACCGGCGCAAATATAATTCAAACAACTTTAGCAAATTTTATAAGATGATTTTGACAATTATCGAGTATAAGTTTATAATACCTAGGAGGATATTTGATGATATTAAAAACAAAATCTTTTGGTGAAATAGACGTGCAAAACGACAGAATAATCGATTTTCACTCTTCAATACCGGGTTTTCCGGACAGCAAGCGTTATATTCTTATTTATGAAAGTGAAGATCCGAGCGAGAATTTGTTTTGTTGGTTGCAGTCTGTGGACGAACCTGATATTGCCTTTGCGGTTTTGGATTCTTCGAAGGCTCTTAATAACTATAATCCTGTAATAGACGAAAATGAATTAGGTGAACTGAAAAATACTAATGAGGAAGATTTGCTCGTATATAATATAGTGGTTATTCCTGATAATATCGAAAAAATGACAGCTAATTTAAAAGCGCCTGTTCTTATCGATTCCAATAAAAGAATAGGTAAGCAAGTTATTGCCGATAATGATGATTATCTGATAAAGCATTATATTATAGAGGAGATACGATCAAGGAATGGGTGATTAAATGCTTGCTTTAACAAGGAAAATTGGAGAAAAAATTATTATTGGTGATAATATCGAGGTTGTTGTGTTGGCGGTAAACGGCGAACAGGTAAAGCTGGGAATTGTTGCGCCAAGAGAAATCTCTGTTCACAGAATGGAAGTTTACGAGCAGATTATTTCTGCAAATAAAGAAGCAATTAATTCTAAAAAGGTCGATGAACTTAACAAACTTTTCAAATAAAAAAAAGTTCGGTGATATTCCGCTATCATCGAACTTTTTTAATGTCTTTTAATATTAATAAAATGTATTAAATATCAAACCAACGGATTTCGCCGCTGCCCAAAGAAATATCAAAAGCTTCGCCGTTTCCTTTGTAAACCTTTGTGCTCTGCGGGTCGTAACTGTTATTAACTACGCAGAATTTGCCGCTGTCGTAAGCGTGTACATCAACATAATAGTTTTCGGAAAACCATTTATTAAGTTCATTTTCTGAATTACTGCTCCACAATATGGCGCGGTGCAGCAAGCGTGTGTTTTCAAAGCTGTATGGAAGTCCGGAAAGATAAACCGTGCGGCCTTTACCAAATTCATTAACGGCAAGCTTTACTTCTTTATTTTGCTGTACTAAAACTTGAGCTTCTTCCAAAGCAAAAACATTTCTTGCGCCTTCGCCGAAATCGATGGATTGTCTGTCATTCCATTCGGCGGTAATAAAATGCTCTTTTTCATCCCAATTATATTTATCATAGCCAAGGTTGAAACCACGTTCACGTTCAACGCCTAAAGCAGTGGAAAGCTGGAAATAATGTCCTTGCCATTGATGAGCCGAAGGTTCTCCAACGCCGATAAAACCGCCGCCGTTTGCGATAAAAGCACGAATTGCGGTATAAATTTTTTCGTTTGTCCAATAATCGCCGCCGCCGTGAGCTGTATCGCCTTCGCCTGTATTCAAGATTACGTCAATATCATCAAGAATTTTTGGATTTTCCAAAATGTCGTCAAAGCTGATAAATTGTACATCAAACGGCGCGCCCGCAAGGGATTCGATAACACCCGAATAAGCTTTGTTTTGTTTATGGAAAACACCGTGATGAACCATATGACAACCCCAAGACCTTGATCTGCCCCATGCGTTCAATATAGCAACTCTTTTAAAAGAGAAAGCTTTTTTGTTTTTTATAATATCATAGAAATTTCTGAACTCGTTGCAAACTTCTTCAATATAATCTATAAATTCAGGGAATTTCAATGCAAGTCCCAAATATCCGCCGTATCCTATGCGGTCAACGGTGGATCTCAGCATAGCACGTCTGGATTTAATCCAATTTATTTTCGCTTCTTTAACCGGATCGCCGCCTTCATGGAATGTATCCGGGAAGAAATACGGCAAAAAGCGTCCTTCGGTATATTTAACGCCTTTAATATCGCTGATAAGTCTCAATGTAATTCCGTCGCCGGCGCTTCCGACAACAGCATCAAGTCCGATATTTTTAAAATCATCAAGATACGGCTCTGTTCCAATCCAGTGGTCACCCAAAAACATCATTGCTTCTTTTCCGCATTCGTGCGTAATATCAACCATTTCTTTTGCCAATTTACAAACTTCACGGTTTTGAAAACGCATAAAATCCTTGAATTCTTTTGTCGGAATACGGTATTGACTATTGTAATAACCTTGGTCAATAATATATTCGGCTCTGAACTTGTAACCGGCTTCTTTTTCAAATTGTTCCAATATATATGGGCTTACGGAAGCCGAATAGCCATACCAGTCAACATATTTTTCACGGCGAAGCTCATCAAAAATAAGTGTGAATTGATGAAAGAATGTTGTATAGCGGATTACGTCAACATAAGGATTTTCTTCAATAAATTTGCGAAGGCGTTTCATTGAATATTCTTTGGTTTTCGGCTGGCGAACGTCGAATGTTATTTGATGCTCGAAATTCTGCCAATCGTTTATAACCGCATTATACATATGAACAGGATCCCAAATTAAATAAGCTAAAAAGCTTACGGTATATTCGTGGTATAATTCAGTATTATTTATAGTAACATCGCCGGATTTATCGTCGTAATTCCAATTATCTACCGATATAACTTCGCCCGTGGAGCGGTCAATAACTTCCCACCAACGTTTGATATCATCACGGCTATTCACCAACAAAAGCTGGTCAGAAATACCTTCTAAAAGATGGATGCGGAGTTCGGTAGAAAAAGCTGTATGAAATTTTGTCATAATATAACATTGCTGAATTTCATCCGGATTATTTTTCGCCCATTCATTGTCTTTTCGGGTAGTATAATATGTTGCGTAAACTTTCGCTCCGGTGTCGCTCAGCTCTTTTGGGAATTGCGTTCCGTCACAGTCACGAATTGCGTCTGCGCCCCATCTTTTCATAGTTTCAATTGTTTGGTCGATTACATCCACATCTGTAGGAATCGTAACTCTTCCTGAATTTTTTTTATTGTCCATAATTGCCTCCTTTAAAAATCGGGTATTAATATAATTTCGAAAAATATAAACAGAGTGTAGTCAAACATAGAATTCTTCATTTCTATCTTTTAGAATGAGAGTATAAGAAATATTTTTATCCGCATACCGAAAGAATATTCTGCTTATATATTATTATAGAGTTAGTCTATAATAATATATCTCTAATATCTATAAATATATTGAGGCTATTTTTAGAAATCTTGCTTTTTTTAATAAATATACAATGATGCATAAGGAGATTTTCACACTTCTTCCGCGCGGCAGGCTGAACGGCAGAAGATATACAGATTTTATTTTTTTCTCTCTTCGAAAAATTTAGATATTAAAGAACAAAAGCTGTTGAGATTTCAAATATTTAAATGTATAATTTATAAGATGTAATTTAGGATAATGGATTTATATTTTGGAAGGGAGAGCTTAGCTTGAGTTTTATTGAAAACGTAAAAGAGCTTGCTAGAAAAAACAAAAAGAAAATCGTTTTGCCGGAAACAAATGACCAAAGGACAATTGATGCCGCTAATATTATTTTACAGGAAGGCATAGCAGATTTGATTCTCGTTGGAAACAAGGACGAAATTTTATCGAGAGCACAGAATTGCGATTTGTCAAAAGCGGAATTTATAGACCCTAAAAATTATGAAAATATTGATAAAATGATTGACGGTCTCGTTGAAATCAGAAAATCAAAAGGTATGACGCGTGATGAAGCGGAAAAATTATTACAAGACCCTCTGTATTTCGGTGTTATGCTTGTAAATAATTCTTTAGCGGATGGTATGGTAGCAGGTGCTGTAAATTCTACGGCAAATGTTTTGCGTCCTTCGCTTCAAATTTTGAAAACAGCCAAAGGAACAAAATTAGTCAGCGGATTTTTTATTATGAATGTTCCGAATTGCGAATACGGTGAAAACGGAATTTTCATTTTTGCGGATTGCGGACTGAACCAAGACCCGAATGCCGAAGAACTTGCTAATATAGCAATTTCCAGTGCGGATTCTTTCAAATCTTTAATCGGTAAAGAGCCGATTGTCGCAATGTTATCACATTCTTCAATAGGAAGTGCAAAACATGCGCTTGTTGATAAAGTAGTCGAGGCTACAAAAATCGCCAAAGAGCTTGCGCCGAATTTAAAATTAGACGGCGAATTCCAATTAGATACTGCGATTGTTCCTGAAATAGCCGAGAAAAAAGCTCCAAACAGCCTTGTTGGCGGCAAAGCCAATGTTTTGATTTTTCCGAATCTTGATGCCGGAAATATCGGATATAAATTAGTTGAGCGTTTAGCGAAGGCTGAAGCTTACGGTCCGATTTTGCAAGGAATAAGAAAACCGGTTAATGACCTTTCGAGAGGCTGTAACGCAAATGATATCGTTGGTGTTGTTGCAATAACTTCGTTACAGGCGCAAAATATTTAATTTGATACAATTTATCGAAATAAAATAATGAATTTATACTATTTCCCTTTTAAAGAATAGAAAAAAATATTTCATTCCGTGCTAGAAGCATTGCACGGAATGCTTCGCTGTGAAATTTTTTTCTACAAATTTAATGGGAATTAGTATTATTGGAAAGAGGAGAATAAAATGAAAATACTCGTTTTAAATTGCGGAAGCTCATCTTTAAAATATCAGTTTATTGATATGACGGACGAATCCGTTTTGGCTAAAGGACTTTGTGAAAGAATTGGCATCGACGGAGTTTTAAAACACAGTCCTGCCGGAAAAGATGATTATAAAGCTGAAAAACCGATGAAAAACCATACCGACGCAATAAAATACGTTATGGAAGCTTTATTGGACAAAGAACACGGCGTAATTTCTGATGTAAGCGAAATCAACGCAGTAGGACATAGAGTTGTACACGGCGGCGAATCTTTTTCAAGCTCTGTTATAATCGACGACGCTGTAATCAAAGCTTTGGAAGATTGCATTTCTCTTGCACCTTTGCATAATCCTCCAAACTTAATCGGTATTAAAGCTGTTTCTGAACTTATGCCGAATGTAAAACAAGTTGGTGTTTTTGATACAGCTTTTCATCAAACTATGCCGGAGAAAGCTTATTTATATGCTCTGCCTTACGAATATTATGAAAAATATAAAATCCGCAGATACGGTTTTCATGGTACAAGCCACCGCTTTGTATCGGCAGAAGCCGCTAAAGCTATGGGAAAAGATATTTCCGAGCTTAAAATCATCACTTGCCATTTAGGAAACGGAGCAAGTGTTTGCGCTGTAGACGGCGGCAAAAGTGTTGATACTTCGATGGGATTCACACCGCTTCAAGGGCTTGCAATGGGAACAAGATCGGGAGATATTGACCCTGCAATAATTTCATTTTTAGAAGAAAAAGAAAATCTGACTACAAAACAAGTTGAAGATATTTTAAATAAAAAATCCGGTGTTTTGGGAATTTCGGGCGTGTCTTCCGATTTCAGAGATATCGAAAATGAAGCAAATGCCGGAAACAAACGCGCGGCCGCCGCATTGGAAGTATTTTATTATAATGTAGCAAAATATGTCGGCGCTTATGCTGCGGCAATGAACGGCGTTGACGCGATTGTGTTTACAGCCGGTTTGGGCGAGAATTCTAAAGAGTGCAGAAAAAATGTATGCGATTATTTAGGATATCTCGGAATAAATATTGACGACGAGAAAAATAATGTCAGAGGTAAATTAACAGAAGTTAGCACTTCCGATTCGAAAGTAAAAGTATTTCTTATTCCGACTAACGAAGAACTTGTTATCGCAAGAGACACAAAAGAACTTCTTTAGTAAAACAAAACGGGTGTCTTGACAAACACCCGATTTTTACATATAATACATTATGTTTGATAAGGCTTCTAAAGAAGCTTTTTGAAGGAAAGGAGGCTTTTTTTGTGGAAGTATATATCGGCAACCTACCTTTGCATAGTAAGCTGAAAATATCTTCGTCAATGAACGCTAAAGTTCCTTCCAATTATAGGTTGATACGGGAAGATCTAAAGATTGAACTTTCGGGTGAGATCACTAATTTCGGTGATTTTTATTTGTTTGATGGCGAGGCAAAATCTGTTTTGGAATTTGAATGCGATAAATGCCTTGCGCCTGTCACATATCTTGTTGCATTCCCTGTAATCGAAAGATTCGGTAATTTTAAATCTGAAGACGAAGATATTTGGGAGTTTCAAGGTAAAAACATAGACCTTTCCGAGGCTGTGATGATGAATTTATTTCTGAATATTCCCATAAAATATATTTGTTCAGAAGATTGCAGAGGGTTATGCCCTGTTTGCGGCCAAAACCTTAATAAAGGTAAATGCGGCTGCGAGTCATCCTTAAAGAACAATCACTTTGAGGGCTTAAAATCTTTATTTAATGACGAGGAGGTGTGACAGAATGAGTATCT
Organism: Eubacteriales bacterium; assembly: GCA_031551135.1. Lineage (GTDB taxonomy): Bacteria > Bacillota > Clostridia > Lachnospirales > JAITVM01 > JAITVM01. The sequence continues at coordinate 20,626 of JAVBOA010000003.1, forward strand.
GTCCTAAAGGTAAGATTTCTAAATCAAGAAGAGGTATGAGAAGAGCTAACTCATGGAAAATTTCCATGCCTAGCCTAATCACTTGCGATAAATGCGGAGAGCTTATGGTTTCTCATAGAGCGTGCAAATCCTGTGGTTCTTACAATAAAAGAGAAGTTATTAAAGTTGCAGAATAAATTAACACAGACTCCAATCTTTGGGGTCGTTTTTTTATAGAATAAACCGAACTATTGTTCAAGTTCTATATTGGCAATTATTTATTATTATGTTATACTCATTTGATAAAAATTAGGACGTAGCAAAAAGGGGAAAGACAATGAATAAATTTGAGGTTGTTTCAGAATTTAAACCCACGGGCGACCAGCCGGAAGCAATCGCAAAATTGGCCGAGGGTTTTAGAAATAAAAATAAGTTTCAAACGCTTTTAGGAGTGACCGGATCGGGCAAAACTTTCACTATGGCGAATATTATAGCAGAGCTGAATAAACCTACGCTTGTTATTGCGCATAATAAAACTTTGGCGGCACAGCTATACAACGAGTTTAAAGAATTTTTTCCGAATAACGCCGTGGAATATTTTGTGTCGTATTACGATTATTATCAGCCGGAAGCATATGTTCCATCATCTGATACTTATATCGAAAAAGATTCTTCGATAAACGATGAAATCGATAAATTGCGCCATTCGGCAACGGCGGCGCTTTTTGAGCGGAACGACGTAATAATCGTTGCGTCGGTTTCCTGCATTTATGGTTTGGGCGACCCGATTGACTATAATGCTTTGGTTTTATCCCTGCGAATGGGCATGAAAAAAGAACGCGATGATGTTTTAAGAAAATTAGTGGAAATTCAATATAACCGTAATGATATGAATTTTGTGCGTGGAACTTTTCGGGTACGCGGCGATGTAGTTGAGATTTTTCCGGCATATTCTTCGGATATCGCTTTTAGAGTCGAGTTTTTCGGTGATGAAATTGATAGAATAACGGAAATCAACGTTATTACCGGAGAAGTACTTGGAATCAGAAAACATATTGTAATTTTTCCGGCTTCTCACTATGTTACAACCAAAGAAAAAATGGAAATCGCAGTAAAAGCTATAGAAGAAGAATTATATGTACGGATTGCTGAACTTAAAGAACGAGACAGAATTTTAGAGGCACAGCGGCTGACACAGCGTACAAATTACGATATTGAAATGATGCGTGAAATGGGATTTTGTTCGGGAATCGAAAACTATTCGCGCCATCTTTCCGGACGTGAGGCGGGAAGCACGCCGCACACACTTATAGATTATTTTCCGAAGGATTTTCTGTTTATTGTGGATGAGTCTCATGCAACGATTCCGCAAGTTCGGGCTATGTACGAAGGCGACCGTTCCCGAAAAACAACTTTAGTGGATTTTGGTTTTAGACTTCCTTCTGCGCTGGATAACAGGCCTTTGAAATTTGATGAATTTCAAACAAAAATAAATCAAATGCTTTTTGTATCTGCAACACCGTCGGATTTTGAAAAAGAACGTTCCACGATTATCGCCGAACAAATAATCCGCCCGACGGGTTTATTAGACCCCGAAATCGAAATAAAACCGATTAAAGGGCAAATCGATTCTTTAATCTCCGAGATTAATAAAGTTGTAGATCGACATCAAAAAGTCCTGGTTACGACTTTGACCAAAAAGATGGCGGAAGATTTGACGAATTATTTGAAAGAAACGGGCATTAGAGTAAGATATTTACATTCGGATATAGATACTTTGGAAAGATTGGAAATAATACGTGATTTAAGAATGGACGTTTTTGATGTTCTGGTCGGAATAAATTTGTTGCGTGAGGGTCTGGATATTCCGGAGGTTTCTTTGGTTGCGATTCTCGATGCGGACAAAGAGGGATTTTTACGTTCGGAACGTTCGTTGATACAAACGATAGGGCGCGCGGCTCGAAATTCGGACGGCAAAGTTATTATGTACGCCGATAAAATAACCGATTCTATGGAAAAAGCCATCAGCGAAACAAACCGCCGCCGCACATTACAAAAGAGATATAATCATGAACACGGAATCGTTCCTAAAACGATTATCAAAAAAGTTCACGACATTATAAAAGCTACTATCGAGGTTGATGAAAGAGCTTCCGAAAAATTGAAAAAAGACCCTGAATCCATGAACAAAGATGAATTGAATAAATTATTAAAAGATATGAACAAAGAAATGAAACAAGCGGCTTTGGATTTGCAATTTGAAAGAGCCGCAACTTTAAGGGATGAAATTTTTAAAATTAAGAAGTTTTTAAATTTCTAGGAGAGTTATTAATGGACAAAATTATAATTAAGGGCGCAAGAGAAAATAATTTAAAAAATATCGATTTGGAAATTCCGCGCGATAAATTTATTGTTTTCACGGGGCTCAGCGGCTCCGGCAAAACTTCTCTTGCTTTTGATACAATTTATGCCGAGGGCCAGCGGAGATATGTAGAGTCTCTCAGCTCATACGCGCGCCAATTTCTTGGGCAGATGGAGAAACCTAATGTTGATTTTATTGAAGGTCTTTCGCCTTCGATTAGTATAGACCAAAAAACCACAAACCATAATCCACGCTCAACAGTCGGCACGGTTACGGAGATTTACGATTATTTACGCCTTATGTTTGCGAGAGTTGGAACACCTCATTGCCCAAAATGCGGCAAAGAAATAAAAAAACAAACCATCGACCAAATAGTTGACCAGATAATGCTTTTTGAAGAAAATACGAAAATTCAACTTTTGGCACAGGTTGTGCGTGAAAGAAAAGGCGAGCACACGAAGTTATTGGAAGATGCGAAAAAAAGCGGTTATATTCGGGCAAGAATAGACGGAAATCTTTATGAGCTGGAATCGGAAATAAAATTGGCAAAGACAAAAAAGCATACAATCGAAATCGTAATCGATAGGCTTGTTATAAGGGACGGTATTCAAAAGCGCCTGACCGAGTCAATCGAAGCGGTTATGAAGCTTGCCGACGGAGTTTTAATAGTATCGCTTGAGGATAAAGACATTACTTTCAGCCAAAATTTTTCCTGCTTGGATTGCGGAATAAATATTACCGAAATCGAGCCGCGCTCGTTTTCTTTCAACAACCCTTCGGGTGCTTGCGAGGATTGTACAGGTCTTGGTGTTCAAATGAAATTCGACCCGGAGCTTGTTATTCCAAATAGAAAACTCTCTTTATTGGAGGGTGCGATAAATGTTGTCGGCTGGAATTCCGTGGGCAATACCGATAGTATGACACATCAGCTTTTTAAGGAATTAGCGAGGCTGTATAATTTTGATTTATCGCTTCCGTTTATGGATTTGCCGGAGGATGTACAGAATTTAATAATTTACGGTGAAGATACACCGATTCAGATTCCGGTCAGCTATGAAAGTTACGGACACAAAAAGGCTTATACTCTGAATTTTGAAGGCATTATAGATAATTTGAACCGCCGTTACAGAGAGACATCTTCCGATGCGGCAAGACAGGAATACGAATCGTATATGACCTATACAAATTGCCCGACCTGCGGCGGAAAGAAACTGAAACCCGAAGTTTTGGCAGTAAAAATAGATAAGAAAAATATTATGGATGTCTCAGAAATGACGGTTCATGATGCGAAATTGTTTTTTGAGAGACTTGAACTAAACGAAACAAAAAAAATTATCGCAGAGCAGGTTTTGAAAGAAATCAATGCAAGATTGGGATTTTTAATTGATGTTGGCCTAGATTATTTGACCTTGTCACGCGCCGCCAGTACGCTTTCGGGCGGCGAAAGCCAGCGTATCCGTTTGGCTACGCAAATAGGTTCGGGTCTTGTCGGTGTTGTGTATATTTTGGACGAGCCAAGCATTGGATTACATCAGCGTGATAACGATAAATTATTATTAACGCTCAAACATTTACGGGATTTAGGAAATACGCTTATAGTTGTGGAGCATGATTCGGATACAATGAAAAATTCGGATTTTATTGTTGATATCGGACCTTTCGCCGGAAATTACGGCGGAGAAGTTGTTTTCACGGGAACATACGACGAAATTTTAAAATCCGATAATTCGATAACCGGTGATTATTTGAGCGGTCGCCGAAAAATCGAAATTCCTAATTCGCGCCGTGAGCCGAATAACGGCAATATTACGGTTAAAGGCGCATATGAAAATAATTTAAAATCAATAGATGTAGATATTCCACTGGGTGTTTTTACATGCGTTACAGGCGTTTCCGGCTCCGGAAAATCTTCGCTTGTAAATCAAATTTTGTATAAACGTCTTGCGAGGGATTTAAACAGGGCAAAATTAAAACCGGGCAAACATAAAGATATTATTGGTATCGAAAAATTGGACAAAGTAATAAATATCGACCAATCGCCGATTGGCAGGACTCCGCGCTCAAATCCGGCGACTTATACAGGACTTTTTGATTTAATTCGCGATCTTTTTGCAAATACTCCGGAAGCGAAAATCAGGGGCTACCAAAAAGGTCGATTTAGTTTTAATGTAAAAGGCGGACGCTGTGAGGCTTGCTCAGGCGATGGAATTATCAAAATAGAAATGAATTTCCTGCCAGATGTTTATGTTCCTTGTGAGGTTTGCCGAGGCAAACGATATAACCGTGAGACTTTGGAAGTTCATTATAAAGGAAAGAATATTTCAGATGTTTTAAATATGACGATTGATGAAGCTTTGACATTTTTTGAGAATTTGCCGAGATTAAAAGATAAAATTCAGGCGCTCTATGATGTTGGGCTGTCATATGTAAAACTTGGTCAATCATCGACAACATTATCCGGCGGCGAAGCGCAGAGAGTTAAGCTTGCGACGGAATTGAGCAAACGCAGCACGGGCAGAACGATTTATGTTTTGGACGAGCCGACGACAGGGCTTCATTCTTATGATGTTCATAAATTGATTGAGGTTTTGCAAAGATTGACGGATGCTGGAAATACGGTACTCGTTATTGAACATAATCTGGATTTAATTAAAACTGCGGACTATATTATTGATTTAGGACCGGAAGGCGGCGATAACGGCGGTCAGATTATCGCGACAGGTACGCCGGAGGAACTTTTGGCATTTGAAAATTCTTATACCGCAAAATATTTGAAAGAGGTATTGGAAGAGGGAAGTTTGACTCCAAACTTGATTTAATCAGACTGTAATTTATCAAAGTATTGATAAAATGCCGTATCTGTTGTATCATGTTTACGAAAAAGATTTTTTTCGGGAGGTTAGAATTTGATTTTATCTGGTTTGGAAATAAAGAAAAACTTGGGTAACAATATAAAAATAGAGCCGTATAACGAAAGCCAATTAAATCCCAACAGTTATAATTTAAGACTTTCTAATGAATTATTAGTTTATAAAGAATTGACTTTAGACATGAAAAAAATAAATGAAGCCGAAAAGCTCATTATTCCCGATGAGGGATTGTTATTAGAACCCGGGCGGCTTTATTTGGGCAGAACTTTGGAATTTACAGAAACAGAGGAATATGTTCCAATGTTGGAAGGCAGGTCTTCTATCGGCAGGCTTGGACTTTTTATTCATGTTACGGCAGGCTTTGGAGATGTTGGTTTTAAGGGCTTTTGGACTCTGGAAATTCATTGTATTCAGCCGATTATTATTTATCCGTATATTGAAATTTGCCAAATTTATTATCATACAGTCGAAGGCGAACATATTAAATATTCCAGCGGCAAATATCAAAATAACACGGGTATACAGCCAAGTCTTTTGTATAAAGATTTCGAAAAATAATAAAAAAATTTCACAGATGTAATGATGAACGATTGAATTTTCACACCGTTCCGTGCGGTTGGGCGGAACGGGTGTGGACTTTGTTTTCGTTCGTCAGTAGAAGAATTTTCACTGTGAAATTTTTTTATTTATGGATATTCATACTGTTTTCATTATTAAGGATAGAAAAATGAAAATAGTATCAATTATTAATTTCGTTCTGAATTTGAATAAGCATTTTTGATAACCAGCGGTTGATTGCATTATCAACCGTTGTTTCTGTTTGCAAAACAGAAAAATCCGCGCTTATATTTTTCAAATCGTATAAGTATAATAAATCAATTTCTCTTAATATGTCCAATAAAAAATCTGTGAATACACATTCTGTAGCTTTATTTCCGTCCAGCGAAATAATATCGAATAAATCGGGGCGGGTTTTTATTTCCGCAATAACTTTTGGGTGCAATGTACGGTGGTCAAGATTCCTCTTGTACATAATGTCCAATTTATCGTCAGCACGGCCTCGAGCCAAAAGTCTTTCGATAATAACTTCGATATCACATTTTAAATCAATAACAAGTACACGCCAATTCTGTTCTTTGATGAATTTTATCGCCTGCAAAACTTGAGTTCTCTTTCTCGGAAAACCGTCAATCAATCCCGGTGCGTTAGCGATAGCGAATTCTTTAAAAATCTCCATTGTGACTTCATCGTCAATTAAAATCCCTTGTTCTGTTAAACTTTTTATATTTTCGTCAGTTCTGGCTTTTTCACGAAAAATATCACCCATACTGCTGGATTTCAAATTCGGAAGCCAATATTCTTTTATATTATTAACCAATGTGCCTTTTCCGCCGCCGGACTCCCCAAGCAGAAAAATAAAATTCCACTTACCTAAAATCAAATTTTGTACATTCATACAATTAACCCCTATCTGTATTAATCTGAATGATATCTTTTTATCCAATATATATATTGATAGATAAAAAAGCACAAGAATATTATAAGTCAGATATATATTTTATTCAAGAATAATATATATTTAACAAATAAAATGTGCATTTTTTTTGATTATAAACCAATTGATTATTGATTTTTTCGGCGAATGATATAGAATTATATTATCGGGATTATTATACAAAAGATTAGACCCAATATTTATCAGGTATGCCGAAAAACGAGTGTGCAATTTGTCTTGATTCACTATTAGAATACACTTTTTTTATTTAATTAACGAACATTTTTGTTCAAATCTGATATAATATTTAAAGAGAGGACGTGAATTTTATGAAAATTGTATTTTGGGATTACGGCGGAACTATTTTGGATGATTGTTGTATTTCTGTACAGTCCATCAATGATTTATTGGAAAACCGCCGCTTAAAAAACATTACTATAGAAGAATACAGAGAGCTTTATGGATTTCCTATAATCGAATTTTATGAAAAAATAGGATTTGATTTTGAAGTAGAGAGCTTTGATAAATTAACAGGCAGCTTTTTTGATTTATATAATCCGCGCTGTTCGATTGCCTCGCTTAGAGAAGGCGCGGAAAAAGCACTGATTTTTTTTAAATCCGCAGGCTATAAACAAGTTATTCTTTCATCTGTAAAAACACTTGTCTTAAAAAAGCAATTGAGATATTATCATATACTGGACTATTTTGATGAAATAATCGCTTTGGATAAAACTTACAACGAGACAAAGCTTGACAAAATATTGAAATATTATAATATACATAAAGGCGAAATCACCGAGTCAATATTGATTGGAGACACAATACAGGATTTTGAGATTTCGAAAAAAATTACAAGCAAATGTTATCTTGTCAATGGCGGGCATATCAGCAAATCTAGGCTTTTAGAAACAGGTGCTACTGTAATTGATAAGTTCGAGGAAATATATTCTTAAAATTCAATATAAATAAATTAACTGAAATGGCGCATTTGCGCCTTTCTTAATGCGGTTTGGAAACAATTATTACAAAATTCAGCATATATTTGTAATTTATTGCCATGCGCGATTTTTGTTGATATAATTGAATTGATAGGAATTTGAAATTTGATTTTTATTATATATAAGTGTAGATTATAATATATACATTTGATACTGTTTTCGGTTGAAAAGTATAAAATATCTATAAATTGTATACAGTGGAGGATTTGGGATGAGTATTGTCGAGACATATTTTAATAGTAAACAAAAACTAATGGAATATTTTGAAATAGATAATGATTATTATGTTTATAATGCTGTAAATTACAAATGGAATATTAGGAAAAATAACGAAGTTTCATTTTTGGTTCTATACAAAACTAACGAAATGAAGGAAGAATATGTTGTTGTAAAACGGAATAACTTGCCGCATTTTCAGGAAAAAGATGAATTTTCCTTGTATGTTGCGATAGACTGCATAAAAGTTGCTTTTATTGTAAAAAATAGTAACAGGCTTGCCGATATATAATTATACCGGTTTTTTCAGAATTACAAAGCCGGCTCAAACTAATTTTATTAGGGGTTTTTGGCTATGGATGAAAATGTAAGCAGAAGAACTATTTTTGACAAACTATTCTCTTTTATGAATTATTTAAATAAAGATAACAAATCGACAGAATATATTTTAAAATCGAGATTTAGCAATTATTTAAACGGATTGGACAGAAAAAGCGAAACCTATTCTTTTGTAAAAACTGCTGCCGAATTGTGCGACGATGCAATGAAACTTTACAGGCGAAAGCAGAATATTCAAGATAATATTCAGAATATTGAAAAAAGAATGGAAGAAATTGAATGTTTTCATAATTTAGGCAAAGAGGAAACAGATAAGCTTCAGGCTTTGCTGGATAAATTTGTGAATATCAGCAGAGAAAAGAATGATTTGTATTACTCTTTGAGTGGATTTGAACAGGGATTAGGCTATCTTGAGGCGATCGAAGAAGATGCGAATTTTGCCCTTGAGCAAATCAAAGAGGCCGAAAAAAAACAGCGGATTCTGCGCCACGATGTCGGCTATATCGAAGGAGAAAAGGCCGAGCTTGAATACCAAAAAGAAAGAATCGAAAAATCTTTAGAATATTTTAGATATTTTGGTTTGGGTTTAATTTCTATTTTTATCGCAGGGATTTTTACTTTTTCTTATGCATTTGTTGTTCTTTCGGCGGATATTTTAATGCCTGCTTCGGTTTTGGCGGCTTCGGTTTTTCTTTTGTCTGTTACGGTTTTTATTTTAAGGCGGCGTGCCGATTATGAAATCCGTATGAATTTGAAAAAGCAAAAACGTGCGATAGAGCTTTTGAATAAAAAAAATACGGTGCTTGCGTATTATACAAATTTTTTGCGCTTTGAATATAAAAAATACCGCGTTAATTCTTCTAACACTTTGGAAGAAAATCTATCGGATTTGCAGCATTATAGGCATCTTAATAAGCGTTACGACACTATTCGAAAAATCATGTATAAATCAGAGCAGGAAATTGAAACTTTTTTACGCCATAAAGAAATTAAATCTACGTCGGCTTCGATAGAGACTTTTTCAAAAACCATTAATTTGGAAAACAAGCGCAAATATTATTCGGAATTGGAAGAAGAGCGCAATCATCTTGAAAATGAGATTATTTCAATAGATAAGCAAAATGACGAGCTTTGGGATTTGATTCTTGTTCTGCATGAAAACGATAAAACTGAGGAAAAACTTGTTGACAGAATTATTCAGGACTATTATGACGAAATTGGTGTGACTATTGACAGTTCTGCTGTTTTTGTATAGAATGATTTTTATTATACATTTGTTTTGCTATGAAGAAGAGGATTAGATTATGGCTTCTAAAAGAGATTGATACCCATGGGCTGAAAGGTATTTTTAGAAAAGCGTTTTCGAAGGTTGCTTCCGAGCAAAAACCGTTTGTCACGATATAACAACAAAGAGCCTGCTTTGCAGGAATTAAGGTGGTACCGCGAGTCTTTCGTCCTTTTGGACAAAAGGCTCTTTTTTATTTCGAAAAAAATTTTTAGGGGTTGAAAAAAATGCGCAAGGAATTGGAAAAATCATATAATCCGGATATCGAAGATAGAATTTATAAAAATTGGGAAGAAAAAAAATATTTCCATGCCAAAATTGACAAGGACAAAAAACCGTATACTATTGTAATGCCGCCGCCGAATATTACCGGTAAACTTCATATGGGGCATGCGCTGAACAATTCGCTACAGGACTGTTTGATACGTGCGAAACGTATGCAGGGATATTCTGCGCTTTGGATTCCGGGAACAGACCATGCCGCAATCGCCACAGAGGTAAAAATTGTTGAAGCAATGGCGGAAGAGGGCTTGACGAAAGAAGAACTCGGGCGCGAAAACTTTCTGGAGCGCGCGTGGGATTGGAAACGCGTTTACGGCGGAGAAATTATTAACCAGCTAAAAAAACTCGGCTGTTCCTGCGATTGGGACAGAGAAAGTTTTACTATGGATGATGACCTTTCCAGAGCGGTTTTGCATGTCTTTGTAAAGCTGTATAAAAAAGATTATATTTATCGCGGAGAGAGATTGATAAACTGGTGTCCCGAATGTAAAACTTCAATTTCTGATGCCGAAGTTGACCACAAAGATATTAATGCGAAATTATATTATTTAAAATATCCGATTATCGGTTCGGACGAATTTTTGACTTTTGCGACAACACGCCCGGAGACGATTTTGGGAGATACAGCAATTGCCGTTAATCCGGCCGACGAAAGATATCTGCATTTGATAGGGAAAAAAGTTCGTATCCCGATAATCGACCGTGAAATACCGATTATTGCAGATGAATATGTAGAAAAAGATTTCGGTTCGGGTGTTGTTAAAATAACTCCAGCGCACGACCCTAATGATTTTGAAGTGGGATTAAGGCATAAACTTCCTATTATTAATGTTATTAACGACGACGGAACGATTAACGAGAACGGCGGAATTTATCAAGGTCTTGAGCGTTTTGCGGCAAGAGAAGAAATTTTAAATGATTTCAAAAAACAGAACCTTTTTGTTAAAATAGAAGATTTAAATCATTCGGTTGGCGTTCATGGAAGATGCGGAACGGTTGTTGAGCCGCTTATCAGAATGCAATGGTTTGTCAAAATGGAGCAAATGGGCAAACGTGCGCTCGATGCATATTTGAACAAAGAGCTTAAATTTGTGCCGGAACATTACGCCAAAATTTATGTAAATTGGCTTGAAAATATAAAGGATTGGTGCATATCTCGGCAATTATGGTGGGGTCATAGGATTCCGGCGTATTATTGCGAAAAATGCGGTCATATAAATGTTTCGGAATCTGCACCGGAATTTTGTGAAAAATGCAATCATACGGGATTAAAACAGGATGAAGATACTTTGGATACATGGTTTTCTTCGGCGCTTTGGCCGTTTTCCACGCTTGGATGGCCCGAAAAAACTCCCGATTATGATTATTTTTTCCCGACTGACGTTTTGGTTACAGCTTATGACATTATTTTCTTCTGGGTAATCAGAATGGTTTTTTCCAGCTTAGAACAGACCGATAAATTACCGTTTAAAGATGTTTTGATAAACGGAATTGTGAGAGATGACAAAGGTCAGAAAATGTCAAAATCTAAAGGAAACGGAATTGATCCTCTGGATATTATCGATAAATTTGGCTCGGATGCGCTTAGATTGACTTTAATGTCCGGAAATGCCGCCGGAAGCGATATGCGTTTCAGCTATGAAAAATTGGAATCCGACCGTGCTTTTTTAAATAAAATATGGAACGCGACCAGATTTGTTATGATGAATTTCGATGAAAACGAACCAAAAGCCGGTCAGCTCATGGCGGAAGATAAATGGATTTTGTCACGTGTAAACTCGCTTGCGAAAAAAGTTACGGAAAATATTGACTCTTATGAATTGGGCTTGGCTTTGCAAAATGTTTATGAATTTATTTGGGGCGAATATTGCGACTGGTATATTGAAATGGTAAAGCCGAGATTATATAATAAAGATGATACTAGCAGAGAATCCGCACTTTATACGCTCAAAGAAGTTTTAATCAGGGCGCTGAAGCTTTTGCATCCATTTTTGCCGTTTATTACCGAAGAAATTTTTACGACAATCCAATCCGACGAGGAGACGATTTTATTATCAAAATGGCCGGTGTTCGAGGAATCCTTGAATTTCTCCGCCGAAGAAAACGAAATAGAGATAATAAAAGCTGCGATTAAATCTATCAGAAATATCCGCGCCGAAATGAACGTGCTGCCTTCTAAAAAATCAAATATTTTTATTGTGTCACAAAATGAATATATTCGAAATGTGTTCGAGAAAGGTAAATTGTTTTTGAAAACGCTGGCTCACGGTAACGACGTAATAATTCAGTCTGATAATACGGGAATCGGCGATGATGCCGTTTCTGCGATAATTCAGGATGGTGTGATTTATCTGCCTTTTGCGGAACTCATAGATTTTGAAAAAGAAATCGCGCGCCTTGAAAAAGAAAAAGACAAGCTGATGAAAGAAGTTGAGCGGGTTGAGAAAAAACTCGGAAACGAAGGCTTTGTTGCGAAAGCTCCTCCGGCATTGATTCAAGAAGAAAAGGAAAAAGCGGAAAAATACAAAAATATGTTATTGCAAGCGGACGCTCAGCTAAATAAAATAAAGAGAAAATAAGGGGGTTTTAATTTGGATGTAATAAAAAAAACCTACGAGCTGCAGGCTCAGCAATTGATTAATGCTTTTAAAGGTCGAAATATGGAGGCGTTTTATTGTGACAACAAAGAAGACGCTAAAAACAAAACGCTGGAGCTTATTGCAGAAAATTCGACAGTGTCGTTTGGAGGTTCAGTTACTTTAGCGCAAACCGGAATTTTGGACGCTTTGAGAAACGGAAATTATAATCTCCTAGACCGTGATAATGCTGAAACTCCTGAAAAAGGCAAACAAATAATGTACGATTCCTTTAAAGCTGATTATTATTTACTTTCTGCAAACGCAATGACAATCGATGGCAAATTAATAAATATTGACGGACGCGGAAACAGGCTGGCGGCTTTTATTTTCGGCCCGAAAAACATAATTGTTGTCGCTTCTATGAATAAAGTATTTCTGGATGAAAAATCGGCTTTGGAAAGAGTTAGGAATTTTGCTTCACCTGTAAACGTTCAGCGGCTTGGCAAAAAAACTCCATGTTCAGTAACCGGAATTTGCGCAGATTGCAATTCGCCGGAATGTATTTGCAGTCATATAGTGATAACCCGCCATTCGCAAATTAAAAACAGAATTAAAATTGTATTAGTTGGTGAAAATTTAGGTTTTTAAGAAAATGAAATCCCGCAAACAGCCGTTTGCGGGATTTTTTAGAGACTGTTGAATTTTTCTAAATCAATTATTTTTATATGAGATTTGTAAAAGTCAATTATTCCTTCGCTTTTCATTTTGGATAATTCTCTGGACAATGAAGGTTGTGGGATAAAAAGGTATTCGGATAATTGTTTTCGGTTATAATCTAATAATAAATACGAATTTTCAACGGATGACATGTTATTGCGCAAATAAGTTATTATTTTTTCACGTATCGATTTTGTTCTCAAAAATCTTATTGTGTTAATGAGCCCGCTGCAATGTACACTCATATGAAAAAGTAAGTTTTTTAATAGTAAAATGCCGGCTCGAGTTTCTTTTTCGAAAATATAATCAAGTTGTGCACCTTTGAAAAACATAACAACACAGTCGGTTTTTGAAACAAAATCTGCGGTCCAAGTTTTTTTTCCTACAAAATATGTCACAAGTCCAAAAATTTCACCTGCGTTAAATGTCTCAAATATAGTACGTTCCCCTCCGGAGTTTGTAATTGTATAAATAACTTCTCCGGATAAAACGGCACATATATCAACAACGGGTTCATCTTGCCTAATTATTGTAGTATTTTTATTAAAGGTCTTGATTACCGGATTCAGGTCTTCAAAAATCTCATTTATTAAATCATTGTCCATATCATAGAAAATTCTGGTTTTTTTAAATACTTCTATATATTTTTTTTCGATGTAAATCTCTCCTGTCAAAACTTGATGCCAAATTCGCAATACTGACGAACAATTGTTTTTTTGCTCATCGACTCATATTATTTAGTATGCGCAGATATGGTCTGATTTATTGTGATCTATACTGATTCCATTAGTTTCAATGATTCAACCGGTAATTAGTATTATACGTGCGTTTCTGCTCATCGAATTCACCATAAATAATTACAAAGAATGGAATTTATTTTTTCTTAAATAAATATATTAACATGCTATATATTTACAAAAAATAACCTATGTTATGGTTTTTAAAAATTATATAACCGATAATTGAAACGTAAGAAATCAGCATGCAATTTCAATTGCATCAGATTCACTTTATTTTATGGGGGGTCTGCACAGAAAGAGATGCAAAGTAAACCAAAAAGGCGGGGGAGGAATTAATACTGAAATCAATTAAACGTAATAGAAAATACATAGGCTCTGTAATGATTATTGTATTAATGTTCTTTGTGTTGATATCAGTAATTTCTGTTTCAGTTTTAAAATTGATTTCTCTTAATTCATCAGAAATACTGAGCCAAGAAAACAAGATAAATGCATATTATTGTGCTTTATCGGGGATAGAGCTGGGAACGGCTGCACTTTTAGAAAAAAAACCAAATCCGAATTATAATCCACTAGACGATAACAATGAACCTTCAGAAATTGATTTAATGTACGAATATTCAAAAAAAGATATTGGAAGTTTGACTCAAGATATTATTCTTCCCGATACAGGAAAATCTGTTTATATCGAAATTTCGAGAAAGATTGTCTCAGACAAGCCTTGGGTAGAAATTACATCGATCGGAAAATATAAGAACAAGGCAGGAAAATTAACAACAAGTGTCGGTCACGTCAGCTTTTTAGCAGAAAATCCAAAAATAAACGAATGGGATTTAAATTACCCGGTAAAAATTAAACCGAGATAAGTCATGGAAATATTGATAAAGATGTATTTTCTTGGCAGTTTAAAAAATTGCTTTCTCAATAAAAATATTCCTGCGCAAAATGATGGTGAAAAATGGAAAAAAGAAAAGGTTTTACTTTAATAGAAGTTTTAATTGCTCTCTCACTTGTTTTAATAATCATTATTACCGCTTATAATGTCATGAAATTTTCGCTTGACGGTTGGACGCTTAATTTGCGGGAATATGATATCCAGTCTGCGGTAAGAAAAGCTATGGATACATCGACAGAGAAAATCAGATATTCTTATGCAATATTTACATTGCCGAAAGATAGCTTTAGAGAAGATAACCTTACAGAAGAATGGAGTTATATCGGATTACATGAAGTAACGATTAAAGGTAAGCCTGCTAGCGAAGTACTAGAATACATATACGACCCGGATACAAAAACACATAAAAAAAATATTTTAGTTGAAGCAAGAGAAGACGTATTATATGACCTTGTTTTTTCAAAAAAAGACAAAGATATGAACAACACTCTTTTAGAATACAGCATTGTCGGATATACAAACGGAAAAAAATCAAAGCCTTTTATAAATGTTGTAGGTGAAACAAAAGCCTTAAACACTATGCAAATTGTTGACGTAGCATTGAAAAAGACATCAGCAATCGCATACAGAACTTCAAAAGCTGTCTTAAATTACGCCAATATTTCTTTTATCATCGATTTTTCGGACAGTATGAATTATAACTTAGAAGGTAAAGCAGATAACATTCCGCTGGAGGATCAGAGAAGAACATTTTTAAAAGCGGCGGCCAATAAGCTGATTACGTCTTTGGCTACTCAAAACAGTATACGAATGTCAATTATAAAATTCGCTTCTTCTGCATATTTTGAAAGTCCATTTTATAATGTTATGCAGGATACAGATAAATTATTGGATATTTACAAAAATATTAGAGGCGATGGCAATACAAATGCCGGTGACGCTTGTAGAATTGCATATTACAGCCTAAAAAAACTAAAATCGGAAGAAACTCCAAGAACAAAGGCTTTAAACTATGTGATATTGTTTACTGACGGCGATTCCTGTTTATATACAGTTTATGACCGGTATTCAAAAAACTATAATTTTTATATGGAAGACGATTTTGTTGAGAATGAAAGATGGAAACAGCATGTTGCGGGTCTTGGCACAGTATTTGATGCAGATGCAATTAGATACATAGGAGTATGGGGCGATAAGCTGCGTGAATTAAACACAAAAGTATATCTGATTGCTCTTTCAAATTCAGCTACTGATTATAGTATAGCGCTAACAAAAGATGCTTTGCATGTTGAAGATAAAAATGTCTTTGTTGCAAGAAATGTAGAATCTTTAGATAAGGCTTTTGAAAGTATTCAAGAGGATATTTTGAAAGACTTGTGGATTTTTAACGGGCCGAAAATTTAAATATAACAATTTAATTAAATATTAGATATACAAAAGTTTTGCGATTTTATACTATTTTCATTATTAAGGATAGAAAAAAATATTTCATTTCACGCTTGAAGCATGTGTGAAACGCTCCGCTGTGAAAAAATTTTTTCTACTTATCAAAATGAAAATAGTATTAATTCCAAAAGAATCAAAAAGTAAAAATTGGATTATTCTTTCCTAATATTGCTTGTAAAGTTCCTTTTCAACAAAAAGAGCAGATTTATGAAAGAAGGTGAAATATGAATAAAAGAAAGGGCTTTACACTAACGGAAGTTTTAATTGCCCTCTCGCTTGTTTTAGTAATCATTATTACAGCTTATAATGTTATGAAATTTTCACTTGACGGTTGGGTATTTAATTTACGAGAATACGATATTCAGTCTTCTATACGAAAAGCTATGGATACATCGACAAATAAAATCAGATATGCTTGTGCAATATTTACATTACCGAAAGAAAGTTTTAGAGAAAATAACCTCACAGAAGAATGGAATTATATCGGCTTGCATGAAACAAAGATAAAAGGCAAGCCCGCAAGCGAAGTAATTGAATACATATACGATCCGAATACAAAAACACATAAAAAAAATGTCTTGGTAGAAGCCAGAGAAGATGTACTATATGACCTTGTGTTTTCAAAAAAAGATAAAGGACTGGACAACAAACTTTTAGAATACAGCATTATCGGCTATACAAACGGAAAAAAATCAAAGCCTTTTATAAATGTTGTGGGCGAAACAAAGGCCTTGAACACTATGCAAATTGTTGACGTAGCATTGAAAAAAACATCGGCAATCGCATACAGAGATTCGAGGGCTGCTATAAATTTCGCTAATATATCATTTATCATCGATTATTCCGGAAGCATGAATTATAATATGGCTAACGTTAATAATGTAGCGCTGGAAGATCAGAAACGAACCTTTTTAAAAAATGCCGCCAATCAGCTTGTTACAAGCTTGGCTACTCAAAATAATATCCGAATGTCGATTATAAAATTCTCGGATTCTGCTTTTTTTAGAAGTTCCTACTACAATGTAATGCATGACACTAAGGAATTGCTAAATATGTACGCTGATATTGTCGGATATGGCGGAACAAATACCGGTGATGCGACAAGACTCGCTTATTACAGCCTAAAAAGGTTGAAGGCGGAAGATGGTCCGCGTACTAAGTCGCTAAACTACGTAATATTGTTTACTGACGGAAATGTCACCTTATACTCAGTTATTGACCAAAAAGCAAATAACTACAATTTTTACCTAAATGATGGTTTTGTTGAGAATATACCTTGGGAAACAAATGTTGCCGGCTCAGGTGTGGATTTAGATTTATCAGGTATTGACTATATCAAAGTCTGGGGCAATAAACTGCGCGAATTGGACACAAAAGTATATCTGGTTTCGCTTACAGATACTACTTCTGATTATGGGATAACACTTACAAAAAATGCTTTGCATGCTGAAGATGAGAATGTCTTTGTTGCAAAAGATGCAAAATCTTTAAATAAGGCTTTTGAAAGTATACAAGCGGATATTTTAAAAGATTTATGGATTTTTAATGGGCCGAAAATTTAAAGATATTTGATTGCAATCTGCTTTGTTTTCAAATTTACTGTAGGGAGTGAGCAATAAAATGCATAAAAGACATAAAGGTATGACGCTTACAGAAGTTGTTATATCGGTAATGCTGTTAGGATTTATCGGTATATTCTTTATCAGCGCAATCGGCAACGGGATAAAAATGTTAAGTAGTGAAAAAAGCAAAACGGAAAGTTATTTTGCTGCTATGCAAAAACTTGAATTGAAATCTCAGTCAATAAAAAAAGACATAGAAAATAAGAAGACAATCTCCGAATCATCTATGTATTATGGATTATTCAGCGGAAAATATGCACGAAATATAAAATTCTATCCAATTTCGGTTAATGTTAATGCAGATTCTAGATTTGGGGATGAATATATTACAGATTTATCTTTGATTGTTGCAGAAAATCAGACTGATGCTTTTCCAACAGCGAAAATTGAAAACTTGAATGTAACGCCTAAAATATCTGGTGAAGATTCAAATAATATTTACTTTTCCAAAAATTTAAAACTAATTTCAAAATACGATTTAATAGACCCGAAAAATATTAATTTGACTGTAAAATTCCAATGGTATGTTTCTAAAGAGAGATTTAATTTAAAATACAAAAAAACGGGAATTGAAACATCGGACAATATTTACTTTCCGATTTTTCCAGACGATTACGATGCGATTCCGGGTGAAACAAAAAGTACTTTGTCTAGTTTTAACAAATACACAAATTCCGGCGGCAGACATTTTGTCTTAACTGCGATTCCTTGCTCAGATAACGGCAAAATGGGGTCTTTGACAGAAAGTAATCCGGTTTATGTTTCCGGTCTACCGATTACAGATAATTTAGCTATGCATTTAGACGCAAATTTAATTACCGAAGATGAAAATATTCGAACGGAAGGAACGGGCGAATTTGCCATTGATTATGTGAAAAAATGGACCGATGTTTCCGGAAATAATATAATTGTAAATCAAAATGAATCAGAAAAACAGCCGCAATTGGCGGTAAGTCAATTAAAAGCAAAGTATGAAGATAGAAATACATATTCCAAAATGATAGTTTCTAATGAGAAAGAACTGAAGATATCTGGGAATGCAAAATTAAAGCTTCCAAAATACACTGTTTTTGTAGTAGCAAGTACAGAAAGCGATACACAAAATACGTTGATTGGCGATAAAAATAATTCATTTAAACTTGATTTTAATGGATTTAACAGCTCAATAAAATTGGATAAAGACAACACTCAAAATTTATATATAGTATCATGTGACTCTGACGGCAAACGCTCAATTTCTCCCGGTAATAGTTTTACCGGAATCCCGCCGGGAACCTTAAACGGGCAGGAATTATACGTCGGAGGCTTCGACTCCAAGGTGAAAGTAGCAGAAATTATTATGTATAACTCAGTGTTGTCAAACGCGGACAGGGATAAAGTAAATATATATTTGACAGAAAAATACGGACTTTAAACTTATTCCTGTTCGGTATCATGAAGTAGCGTTGTTGAGTTCTTGTAACTTCCCCGTTTTCTCCATATGCAGGAACTCAGCAATGCAATTAATACTATTTTCATTTTTATCTCCATTAGATATGGAAATAGTATAAAATAATTCTCTCAAGACCAAAGAACAAATTTAATGAAAAAGACGGAAGAACAGTAAAATGCTATCTAATACTATTTTCATTTAGATAAGTAGAAAAAAATTTTTCACAGCGGAGCGTTTCGCGCAATGCTTCAAGCGCGAAATGAAATATTTTTTTCTATCCTTAATATTGAAAATAGTATAAAAACAAAAGTTTATGAGCAATTTAGAATGGTTAACGCTTTTATTTAAAAACTGTATGTTCGAGTAATATTTTTAGACCTATACAGACAAGCACGATACCACCAAGGCGTTCGGCGCTTGATTTAAAAAATTCCCCAATTTTACTTCCAAGGCGAACACCGAAAAAAGAAAAAATAAAAGCGACGATTCCGATTATAACTGCTGAAAGAATTATATTTGTATTAGTGAGTGCGAGTGTGATTCCAACAGCCATAGCATCAATACTTGTTGCGACGGCCAGAGTCAGCAAATTTTTGACGGACATTATATCTGTTCTGCAAAGCTCTTCTTCTTTATCAAAAGATTCTTTAAACATTTTTGCTCCAATGAACAATAATAGGAAAAAGGCTATCCAATGGTCAAAATTTATTATATAATTCTTAAAAGTAAAAGTAAGCAGAAAACCGAGTATGGGCATTAAAAATTGAAAAAAACCAAAGTACGCCCCCATTATTAAACAATCAGATGTTTTGATTTTTTTTACGCATGCTCCGTTTGTCACAGAAACTGCAAATGCATCCATAGCAAGTGCAATTGCCGTTAAAAATAATTCAGCATAACTCAATACAAACTCTCCTTTTTTACAAATATTTTACTCTGAAAACTAACAGAGGAATTCACAACAAGAATTAATTTCCAAAATCTACTTGGTTTAACGTATATTATAGAACATCCAATTTATTTTGTACATAAAATTTAGAAACTTTTGTGCAAATAATTCTACCCGAAAAAGAAAAATTTTTTTGAGGAATAAAAATTAAACCATTTTTTGAATTATGCGTATTTATTAATAATGGCTATGCATTTTGATTTTTCTTAATATATTAAAATTATAATAAGCAAAAAGTCAAAAAATTATGTGATTTATTTTAAGATTATAAAATAGATAGTAGGAGGATCATTATGGAAAGTGATAAATTATTAATTTTGAAAATGCTTGAAGAAAAGAAAATTACTGCTGAAGAAGCTGCTAAATTATTAGAGTCTGTTGGCGGAGGCAAAGCGACCAAAAAAGTTTATAATCACGATAATAATACAAACCGACCAAATTCTCAAGAAGGTCAATCTATTGATGATTTTACCAGCGATATGGCTAAAAAATTTGATAATCTCGCTAAAGATTTGGAACCGAAAATCCATAGTCTTACAAAAGTGATCGCCCAAAAAACTGCGGATGCTGCTGATAAATTATCCAAAACTTTGCAGAATTATCAAGAATCTGAAATAAAAACGCCTCCGCCTCGAACAGCTCCGCCAAGACCTGAAACAAGAACCTACGGACCCGGAAAAGAAAAGACTTTTGAGATGGTTGTTTCAGGCAATGAAAATCAATTAAATTTATCATCACTGAACGGTGATGTTTTTATAAAAGGCTATAACGGCGATAAAATTACATTAAAATTATTTTATAAATCTCGAAAAAATTCGGACGATATCGAGTTTGTAAAATTGTCGAATAAATATCTTCTTAATTATAATGAGGATGATTTCGAAACTGTATCTTTAGATATTTTTTTGCCGGAAAAACTTTTTTCAAATTTGATTATTGATACAAACAACGGAAAAATTTCAGTTTCTACAGTAGTTTGTGAATATTTGATAATTAATAATTTAAATGGCTCAACTGCTTTAAAAGATATTAATTGTCAAAATATGAAAATAGATTGTAATAATAATAATTTGTCGCTGGAGAACATTAAAGGAAAAATTGCTAAAGTAGAAAATTACAACGGTTCTCTTAATTTGACAAATTTAGATGTGGAAAAGGTAAAAATAGATTCTTTTAATTGCAATATAAATGCAAATATAGAAACCTACAATCTATTCGAAGAATATGTTTGGGAAATTGAAGCGAGCAACGGTAAAATTGGATTCAATTTGCCTTCCAGAAATAATATCGGCTATTATATTAATGCAAGAACCAGCTTGAATAATGTTAAAGTTGGAATAGTAGGGCTCAGCTACCTTGCGAATAGCGCAAATTTTATTGAGGCAAGGTCAATAAATTATGATTCTGTATCAAAACGAATATTACTTAGGATGGAAACTTCTAATGCACCCATTGTTATAAATTAACTTTTCATATGTTCTACTAAAACAAACCATAAATTTTTACATGATATTAGAAGATGATAAAAATTTACCGGTTTTGATTATAGAGTATAAGCTCCGGTAAATTTTATCGGGGCTTTTTAATATGTGAACTTTGTTTTCGGCCCTCAGAATAGTAAAAAAAAATATCAAAAAAACGACATTTTTTTTATTATTTCTGTTATAATATTTACAGAATATTCTTAAGAATTTTATATACTACATGTTGTTTCAATTTATTCACTAATTTTAAAAAAATATTTATTTTACTGAATTGTGTTTGAAAATCTGAAATTTATGCATAAAAACCGCTTGCTCTATATTTCCTTGAGCCAACATTCGTCTTGATATATTTTTCAAACACAGGCTAAGCTGAATCGAAATGGATGAAGATAGAAACTAATGAAAAAAAACGAAAGGAGTTTATCTTTTGTCGAATAATGCTATTTCTCTTTTAAAGAATAGAAAAATGGAAATAGTATAAATTAATCAAAGTATTATTTTTTTGTAATCTAATTTTGATAATTTTATTATATAATTATTAAGTATATGAGGTTTTTTCTATAATCGGATTTCTATCAAAGCTGGCATTATACTATTTCTATTGTAAAGAATAGTATTAATAAGTATTTTTTTGGAATAATAATTTTATGTAATACTATTTTCATTTTTTTCTATCCTTTATATTGAAAATAGTTTAAATCGGCAAGGGGGTCTTCTATGTCTGATCAGGAAAAAAATTCATCTTCAAATGATGAAAATATTCAACCGGAAAACGAAGTTATAATCAAACGCAAAAGCGGACTGAAAATTGGTATTAAATTATTTTTAGGCTTAATCTTAATCGGCGCAATTTCAGCATTGACAGTTGGGTTTATTGCGAATAATAATTACAAAAAAATGCTTGGTGCCGTAGAAATCGAATCGATTTATAACAATATTTCTATCGATAATATTGATATCGGAGGTATGACAAAATCCGAAGCAAAGCAAAAAATTATTGATGAAACCGTAACACCAAATCAAAACAAAAAAATTATTTTAAAAAGCGGAGACAAAGTTTTTGACTTTATATTAAAAGATTTCGGACTGGAATACGATGTGGACAAAGCTGTTGACGAGGCTTACAATTTTGCTAGAGACGGAAAGATAAAAGAACGGTACGAAAAAATTATGGAACTAAAAGCGAAACCTTTTAAGGTAGAACTTACTCATAAATATAACGAAGCGTCTGTTTTAGAAAATGTCTCTACAATCACAGAAGATATTTATATCGAGCCAATAAATGCTACTATGACCAGATCGGGCGGAGTTTTTAGCATTAAAGAGGGCGTTGAAGGTTTACAAATGATTCCTGAAAAAACGGCTGAAGAAGTTAAAAAATTGGTTGATAAACTTGAACCCGGTGAGGTTGAGATTTTTACCGAGCCAATCAGACCGACTTATACATCAGAAGAATTTTTGCAAGCTCAAACTCTCATTGGCTCAGCTTCTACCAATTACAGCGGAAGAGGCACGGGAAGGGTTACAAATATGGATGTTGCCGCAGGAAAAATAAACGGATATGTTGTTTATCCCGGCGAAATTTTTTCGACAAACTCGGCTTTTGGGTCTTCAACATATGATAACGGCTATGTAAATGCGCCTGTTATTGAAAACGGTGAATTGGTAGAGGGAATCGGCGGCGGTGTTTGCCAAGTTTCTTCGACTCTATATAATGCTTTATTGCGTGCCGAAGTCGAGATTGTGGAAAGACGAAACCACTCTCTGAAAGTCGGATATGCGGATTGGGGATTTGATGCGACATTAGCCGGTGATTATATCGATTTGAAATTCAGAAATGATACGGATTTGCCGGTTTTTGTAGAATCGTATTTATCTGCGGATAAAGTAATCTGTAATATTTATGGAAAAGAAATTCACAGTTCCGGCAGAACTTTGGAATTCCAAAACGCTTTAATCAAAACTGTTGCGCCCGGCGCGGAAAAAGTTACTTATACTTCGGATTTGGCAAAAGGCGCGCAAGAAGTGAAAGTTTCGGCATTAACAGGCTATACCTATGAAGTTTATAAATTTGTATACGAAAACGGAACTTTGATTGATAAAGTTTTGGTAAACACTTCGGTTTATAAACCGAGGAGAGCTGAAATTCTTGTTGGAACAAGGGTAAATACGGCTGTAAACGCGGGTGCACCGGCGCAATCAGTTGCGGCTGATACTCCTGCTCAGCAAAACCCACAGCCTAATACCGAGCAGCAAAATGTAAACCAACCTCCGGCAGTCGAAGTGATACCGGAAGTTCCGATAGTTGAATAAAAATAAATATGGGCATACGCAGTTTTTAAAAAATAAACTGTCGTATGCCCATTTTTTTGCAGAATAATATCAAGCGGCGATTTTTGTAACAGCGACATAGATATCGGAAATTCTGTACCAAGTTGCAAAATTAACAATTCCGGTTTCGGGCAATTTAAAGGCTTTTTGAAATATCAAAACAGATTCACGGGTAGCAGGGCCAAAAATTCCGTCTACCCGCAATTTTTTTATTGCGGGATAATTTTTAGAAATGCCGTTCAGCTGCTCTTGAATTGTCCTGACATCCGCTCCCCGAGAGCCTGTTTGCAAATTCGTACCCGAAAATGATTTCGGGATTCCGCTTACTTTTTTTGCTTGCATTAAATAAATATCTTGACCGTAAAATCGTTTAAGAATATCTATTGCGGAAAGCCCTTGGATTCCTAAATCTTTTGAGCCCCATTGAGTCATATGGCCGGGGCATGAAGATTTTTTTCCGTCGCAGTATTGGGTAAACAGCGGTTGGCGTATGCCGGCTTTGGTTATAAATGATGTGAAAATTTCGTCAACAACAACGGAGATTTCTTTAAATATTGTTCTGCCGTGGCTGTAAGCGTGGTCGAGAGTCGTTGTATTTGTAATTGTAAAATTATATCCTTTTCCGGTATACCATTCTGTATAAATTCTGTTTAATGTAAAAGACAGGATTGCTAAAATATTCGCCCTGATTGTTGTTTCCGGCCATGTTGAATAAATTTCGCAAGAGGCTACGTTTTTAATATAATCTTTGAACGGAACCCAATAATTCGGCGCGGATTTGTATTGCGGCGAACCGGCGTGCACGATGACGTATTCGGGAACAACAGGATCGGGCAGGACAACAAAGCCTTTTGAGGGAGGTATGGGTTTGATATCTTCTTCCGGAATTTTTGCAGGGTAATCTCCCCAAAGAACAGGCTCGGGAACTGTAATATGAGAAGTAATATCCGATTCGGGCTGAATAAATATATTTTGAATGGCGTTTGTTCCCGAAAAAACCTGAACACCATCAACAACAGCCTTAACAACACCGGATATTTTTACTGACAGAAAATATTCCGAATACGGCTTAAAAACTACGTCTTCCATAGAATATTCGACGGGCGGCGCATCCAGTGAAATGGTTGGAGTCTGCCCGGACTCATCAGATATAAGTGTATCTATTATTTTCCCTGTACTATCTTTTATTTCTACGGAAGTATTTTGAAGAGGCTTGGAGAAGTCTTTTTCAAATGTACCAATTTGCAGTAATCCCTTGTCTGGCATTAAAATCACCTCGTGTACGATTCATTATACTATTATGTTCAAAACAATTCCTTATTTTGCATATATTGTAATATATGCTGAACGAGGTGATGTATTGAATAATAAGATAATATTTGATAATCCGGATATTCCGATTGAAATAATAGTAAAGTATCATGGGCTTTTAAGCAAAATAAATGAAAAAATTACAATTGATATACTTGATGAAAATTATGCTATTTTTACATTACTGCCAAATGAAATTTCCGAGTTATATGATTTTGAGGAAATAGAATATATCGAATTTCCAAAAATACTTTCGGTGTCATTGTATAATAGCATAAATTCAATCTGCACAGCCCCTATACTCTATGATTCATATAATCTTGACGGAAGCGGTACTATTGTCGCCTTAGTCGATTCGGGTATAGATTT
Source organism: Eubacteriales bacterium (assembly GCA_031551135.1). Classification (GTDB taxonomy): domain Bacteria; phylum Bacillota; class Clostridia; order Lachnospirales; family JAITVM01; genus JAITVM01. The sequence continues at coordinate 46,327 of JAVBOA010000003.1, forward strand.
TTTACATCCTGATTTTAGGAATGAGGACGGTACGAGCAGAATATTATTTCTATGGGATCAGGAAACAAGAAAAGAATATACAAGAGATGATATAAATAAAGCAATCTCAGCTCAAGAGCCGTTTGAGATAATTCCAAGCATGGATATAATCGGACATGGGACTGCTGTTGCGGGAATCGCCGCCGGAAATGGGCGTGCGAGTATGGGCAGAAATAAAGGCGTTGCGTATAAATCGGATATTATTGCAGTAAAATTGGGATGGAAAGGTTTTGAATCCTTCACTCGAACCACAGAAATCATGCGTGGAGTAAAATATATAATTGAAAAATCGATTGCTCATAAAAAGCCGGTCGCGATTAATATCAGTTTCGGAACAAATGACGGCTCTCATGACGGCTCTTCGTTATTTGAAACATATTTAAATGATATGGCGGCAAAATGGAAAACTGTAATTGTTGCCGCATCCGGAAACGAAGGAACGGGCGGGCACCATTATTTCGGAAATCTGAAAACTAATCAAAGCATTGATGTCGAATTTTCGGTAATTCCTTATTTAAAATCGTTTTATGCTGCTGTCTGGAAAAATTTCGTTGATGATTTTCAATTTGAACTAATTTCACCCGAGAATCGCATTTATAAATTATATTCTGAAAATAAAATAAGCATTTTTAAAAATAATGAAGCGGAAATACGGATTTATAATCGAAATACAACGCCTTACAGCCGCAGGCATGAAATATATTTCCAATTCGTCAGCAAAAGCGGAACGATACAAACAGGAATTTGGAAAATCAGAATTTATGGCGTGAATATAGTAGACGGCCAATTTGACATTTACTTGCCTACATCCGAAGAAGTTTCAAAGGAAACAGCTTTTGTGTTTCCGAATCCTGAATCAACATTAACGATTCCTTCAACAGCTAAAAATCTTTTGAGCGTCGGCGGATACAACAGTATATTAAATACTGCGGCTGAGTTTTCCGGGCGGGGCAATTTGAAAATTGAAAAGCCGGATATTGTTGCGCCCGCTGTTTCGATTTTATGTCCGAAATCCGGCGGAGGCTATGGCAATTATACCGGAACAAGCATGGCGGCTCCATTTGTAACAGGCGCGGCGGCTCTGATGATGCAATGGGGAATTGTTAATGGTAATGACCCTTTTCTTTATGGTGAAAGGCTCAAGAGTTATTTAATAAAAGGAGCAAAGCGGTTCGGTTATATTAATTATCCAAATTCAATTTGGGGATATGGCGCACTCTGCCTAAACGATAGTTTAAATATCATCAGCGGAAGGAGGTGAAACTATGTCATATTATCCAAACTCTCCGCCCCCAAGAGTAAAACCGTCATATTATACTCTTTGGGGGAATATAGAGTCTGAAACGCTGGAACCATACCTTTTTATGCATATCTATATTTGGCTTAAAAACGGTATCTCATTTTGGATGGTTCCGGAAGAAATCAATATCAAAATTATTAGTGGCTTTGCTTGGAACGGAAAAACGTGGATACGAGTCAAGTTTAACATAAAATATATTCGAGGTTTCTATTGATTGTGTAGACGAACGAATATACTTTGTTTTCGTTCGTCAATTTATAAATATTTTGCTGAATTTATTCTGGATTATTAGGAGGACTTAGTAGATGAATTTCGAGCTTGAAAATGACGTTGTTGATTTATTGATTAAAGACGGATCTTATTTATCTGAAGAAATATCAAAACTGTTTCCTGTACTGCATACTTATCATCTGCAAGGAGATTATTCGATTATTTATGTACCTACTGAATTTGAAGATGATATACAAAGGTTAATCGGGATAAACCGCCCGGAGCTTCAGCCGGTTGTGTATGGTTTAATGGGGAAAATTGATTTGGATTCGATTGGTATAACACAATTGCACGAGCATCCGTATATGGAATTGGAAGGTCAGGGAGTTTTGATCGGATTTATCGATACAGGAATAGACTACACCTTAGATACATTTAGATTTGAAGACGGAACATCTAAGATTAAATATATTTGGGATCAAACAATTGAAGGACGCGCACCGAATTGGCTTCATTTCGGTTCGGAATATTCGGATGCTGAGATTAATAAAGCACTGTTAGCAGAAGACCCGTTTTCGGTAGTACCTCATAAAGATACAGTCGGACACGGGACTTTTTTGGCTTCGGTTGCGGCCGGAACAGAGAATAGGGAATATATTGGGGCGGCACCGCAAGCCGAGATTATAGCCGTTAAACTTCGAAAAGCCAGACAAAGGTATTTAGATGAATATGTCGTGCCGAAAGAACAGGAAAATGCTTTTGAATCAACGGATGTTATGCTTGCTGTACAGTATATTGTAAATAAAGCAAATAGTTTAAAAAAACCGGTGGCTATTTGTATATCAGTCGGAACAAATCTCGGTATGCATGACGGATTTAATCCTTTTGAAGAATATCTTTCGGCTCTTTCCAGCAGAAGCGGGGTTTGTATTTGTGTAGCTGCCGGAAATGAAGGCCAAGCGCGGCATCACACAAACGGACAAATCAGCAAGACCGGCTCAAAGCAAGATATTGAAATAAGCGTTCCTCCGAATGCAGGGAGTTTTTGGGTGGAAATTTGGAACGATGCGCCCGATAGAATGTCTGTAGAATTTAAATCACCGACAGGTGAAACAACCGGGCATATTTATGCCAGAACAGGCTCTGTTTATGATATAGGTTTTATTTTTGAAAAGGCAAGAGTGAATGTACAATATTTTTTCCCGGTTGGCGGAAGTGGTTCTCAGCTGATATATGCCCGTATTTTTAATCCTACACAGGGCGTTTGGACTATGACGATATACGGAGATTATATATTAGAAGGAGAATATCATGTTTGGCTGCCCACAACCGGTTTTGTTTCGGAAGGTTTAGAATTTTTGTCGCCAACGCCGAATTTTACGGTTGTTGTTCCTGCTACTACAATTGGAGTTGTTACCAGTGGGGCTTTCGACTCAAAAACAAACAGCATATGTATCAATTCTTCCAGAGGCCCATCCAGATTGCCTGCATTTAATCCGGATTTTGTTGCACCGGGAGTGAATGTCTCAGGGGTTTATCCCGGAGGCTACGGAACTATGAGCGGTACCAGCGTCGCCGCCGCTTTTACCGCCGGAGCCGGAGCTCTTTTATTGCAGTGGGGAATTATCAATGGCAATGATATTTCGCTCAATACCTATAGAATCCGGGCGTTATTGATTTCCGGATGTACGAGAGATCCCGGAATTTCGTATCCGGATTTTCAGTGGGGTTATGGAAAAATAAATTTATATAATACATTTAATTTACTAAGGATGACATAATACTGTTCATCAATGTATTGTTAAAGTGCTATACTGATAAGCGATTAGATTTTCACACCCATTCCGCATTTAGGCAGGCTGGAATGGGTGTTTTTTTCGTTCGGCATTTTTATTTGGTTTTGAAAATTTTGTCGGGTATTGATAATACAACAACGATTCCAATCGCTATAGTGCAAGCGATTTCGATTGTTTCGAGGGCTTTCTTGAGTGCGTTCGGGTCATTCATAATAATCATATAAATCGCATTATAAATTCCGCCGCCTGGCACAAAAGGCATTATTCCCGAAAAAATAAAAATAGTGAGCGGCATTTTCCTTTTATTCGAAAGAAAGCGCGCCAACATTCCGATAAATAATACTGCTATGAAAATGGATGGTATCGTTGTAAAACTTTCAATTAAAAGCAAATGCACAAACCAGCCGACTGCGCCTGTCAAACCGCAAAATATAAGTTCGGATTTTGGAACGGAAAATAATACGCAAAAACAATAAATCGCAAAAAAACAATAAAAAAATTGTTGAATCATATCAATATGTCTCCAAAAATAAAAATCCATAATTTCAAAACACTGCCGACACCAACCGCAAGCGAAAGCGAAACAAGCACGGCTTCTGATAAACGTGACAAACCCGACAAAAAATCCTCTTCAAAAATATCCCGAACAGCGTTTGTGAGCATCAAACCCGGAACATAAGGCATCAATGAGGAAATAATCATAATATCGAGATTTACTTTCGCGCCGCTGTTGGAAATAATCAGCGCAATAATTGCAATTAAACTCCCTGCAACCAAGTTAGTTATTAAATTTGATAAATTTTTCTTTTTTGTCCATTCCGAAACGGTAAAAGAAATAAACCCAATAAGCAAAGTGCTTAATGCATCAGGGATTTTTCCGCCGAACATAAAAGCAAACGCAAAACACGCCATGCCGGAGGCGGTGATACCGGTTTTAAAACTGTAAGTCGGTTTGCTTTCGATATCTTTGAGATATTTATAGGCTTTATCAAAATCAGGTTTTTCGTTGGCTAAATCACGGCTGAATTGGTTGATAAGCGCGACTTTTTCAAGGTTTATTGTGCGTTTTTTCACGCGGCGGATAACCGAAACAATTTCCTTTTCCTCGTCGATTGTGGAAGCAAAAATTCCGGAGGGCACAACAAAAGTTTCGCTTGAATAATTTAAATTAAATAAAATTCTACGCATTGTGTCTTCTACACGGTAGGTCTCCGCGCCGCTGCGGAGAAGTATTTCACCTGCCAAAACACAAATTTTAATCGCTTCTCGTGGGTTCATTCAATCCTCATATCTGCATCGCTGGGAATATTTAAATATTTCGGTGACAAGGAAAAATCAAATATACTAGGTCCATCACTTTGACAATTCCGCTTAAATTGGTTGGATATAAACCTCTTGTAAAAAGAATTAAGGATTTTTTGCAAAAATTCTTCGCTGTATTTATCGCCAAATGCATTTTTAGCAAGGTATAATATCTTTTCGGCCGAAAACCCATGTTTTACGATATAATATAAATAAAAATCATTCAGTTCATACGGTCCAACGATTTCTTCGGATTTCTGTTTTATTTCGCCGTTTTCGGAAGCCGGCAGCAGCTCAGGACTGATATGCGTATTTACAATATCCTGAAGAATCACATTCGCTTCGTCCGGAAAATATTTTTGTTTGCAAATGTGATCGATAACGACTTTTATAACGGTTTTCGGAATGTTCGCATTTACATTATAATTACTGATATGGTCGCCGTTAAAAGTAGCGAAGCCCAATGCGGATTCCGTAAAATCGCCAGTACCAACCACAATTCCATTCAGTTTATTCGCCATATCAAATAAAATCTGCGTCCGTTCTCTGGCTTGCGCGTTTTCGAAAACAACATCAAAATTATGATTTTCGTGTTCAATATCTTTGAAATGTTGTTCGCAGGAATCGATTATCGAAATTTCTTTTGAGGATACACCCAAAATCTCCATAAGCTTCACCGCATTATTATAAGTCTTGGATGAAGTTCCGAAGCCCGGCATTGTAATTCCGTAAATCTCTTTCAAATCCTGATTCAACTTCTTTTTTGCAAAAGCACAAATCAAGAGAGCTATTGTTGAATCAAGACCGCCGGAAACGCCGATTAATAGGCTTTTGCAATTTATGTGCAGCATTCGTTTTGCTAACGATAGAGTTTGAATTTTTAATATATTTTCGCAATATTTGTCCAGATTATTGTCCGGCAAAAACGGATTAATTTTCGGGGTAGGCGTGAGAGTATTGGATTTTGAAATTGTTTTAAGAATCCGAGCATTCACAAATGTTTTATGTTTTTGCAATTCCAAATCAACATCAGCAAAAGAAAATTTATCGTTTATCCAAAAATCTTCCTGTGCATATTTTATTATATTGCCCGATTGCACAATAAAAGCTTGACCGGCGTAAACTCCGTCGGTTGTGGATTCGCCGAAACCCGAAGATACATAAACAATCGTGGAATCATTTAGACGAGAGAGAGCCTTCAAATTTTCCAAATTTCTGTCGAGTGAAAAAACATCCGCTTTTTTTGCGTCCATAATAATTTGTACATCGTTGCGCTCATCAAAGCCAAACGAAAAATTATTTATTTCAAAAAGTGCACTAGAATCGATTTCTATTTTTTCACCCAAAAATTCGAAATCTAAATTTATATATTCATCAGAAAAATATTTCTTCTCCTCATCACTTAAATCTGATTTCGGAACAATAGAAATAATTTTCCCGCCTTTTATTAAAATCCGGCAGCTAAACAATGAATTTTGAATCAAAAGCGGCATAGATAAAAACGCGAAAACCGTAGATTCCGAGGTTTCGTGCAAAATTTTTTTCAAAGCTTTTTCGGCATTAATAATTAATTGCTTTTGATAAAAAAGGGCGGCGCAAGTGGCACCGGTGACAGGCAGTTCCGGAAAAACCAGAACATCACAGCTTTCAGCTTCTTTAATCAATGCGATTATTTTATCCGCGTTATAATTAGGGTTCGCAACTTTTATAACTGGCACTACCACGCCTAATCTAAAAAATCCAAACATAAAATTCCTTCTTTCTGATAAAAATAAAACTACTGACAAAATATTTGAATTTTAAATTTCTGTATAATACTATTTTCATTTTGATAAGTAGAAAAAAATTTTTCACAGCGGAGCGTTTCACGCATGCTTCAAGCGTGAAATGAAATATTTTTTTCTATCCTTAATAATGAAAATAGTATAACATGCAGAATGGCGCAATCGCGCCATTCTGATATAGTTTCAAATTTCTTAATTTGCTTTTGCAATATGGAGATATTTTACCGGAGTATCTTTAATTTCGTTATTTTCCAAATGGCTTATTTGAATATCGTCTGAAACATACAAATCCTGCTTAAATATATTATTGTCATTTAACGAAAAGTTTATTACTCCGACGAATTTTCCGGCATCAAAAACAGATAAATCACGATTTGGAGTAAAATTTATTTTCATATTGTTATATTCTTCATTATTTAAGAGCATATAAAAAGTTTTTTTAATCGATAAAACATTGTCGTCTTGCAAATTAAAATCAGGAGAATGGATTTCTTTAACCGAATAATTTTGAAGCCCATAATTAATTAATTTGCGCGTATCGCTCCATTTTCCTTGACTGGAAGACCGGAGGACAACACATAGAATTTTTTTGCCATCAGATTCGAAAGTCCCTATGTAGGAGGATTGAGCTTTTGAAGTATAACCGGTTTTGCCTCCGATAGATTCGGCGTATTCATCGAACATTTTATTTTGGTTTTCAAAGTAATAATTTTTTCGGGAACTTGGAAAACTAACTTCATGAGTATTAAAAATTTCTCTGAAAGTTTCGTTTTTCATGGCATACGAAGTAATTAACGCCATGTCATAAGCTGTAGAATAGTGGTTCACGCCGATATCCAAGCCGCTTGCGGTTACGAAATTTGAATTTACAGCGCCAATCTCTTTAGCTTTTTTGTTCATCAAATCGGCGAAGGCTTTTTCAGAGCCGGAAACATGTTCTGCGATTGCAACAGCGGCGTCGTTGCAGGATTCCAGTAAAAGCGCGTACAATAAATATTTTAACTGAAATTTTTCGCCGGTTTTCATATTCATGCTGGCATAGCTGGAATTTGCGGCATTGTAAGAGATTGTCACGTCTTGATCCAGTTCTTTATTTTCTATTGCTAAAATTGCTGTAAGAATTTTCGTCGTGCTTGCGATTGCTAATTTCTTGTTAGGATTTTTTTCCCAAAGAACTCTGTTATTGTCATAGTCAAATAAAATTGCGGATTCAGATACTAAAGAGATTTCGGGTTGCGCATGTATTAAATTCGGGAACATAAAACTAAATACCAATAACAAAAATAAGAATTTCTTCATTTATTTACCTCTTTCAAAATATAAAACAAATCTGCTGCGCCAAGAAATTGGCACAACAGAAAATTGGACGAGCATTAAAAAATGCTTTTCTAATTATACAAAGGATAGTTTTTAATAATATTTGCTACTCTTTCAATTGCTTCAGATTTATTTTTGTCAAAATCTTTTATAACAATCGAAATAATTTCTCCAATTTCAATCAAGTCGTTTTCATTTAAGCCGCGGGTAGTCATTGCGGCAGTACCGAGACGGATTCCCGAAGTTATAAACGGAGATTGCGTATCAAAAGGAACGGCGTTTTTGTTGCAGGTGATTCGAACTTCATCAAGATTGCGCTCCGCTTGTTTTCCGGTTATATTCATATTTCTTAAATCTACAAGCATTAAATGATTGTCAGTGCCTCCGGATACAAGTTTGAAACCGTTTTTAACCAAAGTATTTGCAAGAGCTTTGGCGTTTTTGATAACTTGTTCGGAATAATTTTTAAATTCGGGTTGCAAAGCTTCGTTAAAACAAACTGCTTTTGCGGCGATTATATGCATAAGAGGGCCGCCTTGGATTCCCGGGAAAACAGCTTTATCAATCGCTTTTGCATATTCTTCTTTGCAAAGGATAAGTCCGCCCCTTGGTCCGCGCAATGTTTTATGAGTTGTTGATGTAACGATATCAGCATATTGCACGGGGTTCATATGGTGTCCGCTGGCTACAAGTCCGGCGATATGCGCCATATCGACCATAAAAATTGAACCGGAGTCTTTTGCGATTTCGGCGAAAGCTTTAAAATCGATTTCTCTAGGATATGCGCTTGCACCCGCAATTATGAGCTTTGGTTTATTTTTAAGAGCCAAATCCCTGAGTTCGTCATAATTAATTCTTCCGGTATTTTCATCAACGCCGTAAGGAATAATATTATAGTACTTTCCGGAAATATTAACAGGACTTCCGTGCGTAAGGTGACCGCCATGAGATAAATTCATACCCAAAATTGTATCGCCGGGATTCAAAAGTGCAAAAAAAACGGCTGTATTTGCTTGCGCTCCGCTATGTGTTTGAACGTTGGCGTGTTCTGCGCCAAATAATTCTTTTGCTCGTGAAATTGCAAGAGATTCGACAATATCCACTTTTTCGCATCCGCCGTAATATCTTTTTCCGGGATATCCTTCGGCGTATTTATTAGTCAGCGGTGTTCCCATTGCCGCCATAATTGCTTTTGATACAAAATTCTCTGATGCTATAAGCTCGATATTGTTTTCCTGTCTTTTAATTTCCTCTGATATTGCAGCGGCGATATCAGGGTCAGTTTTTATTATGTCATTTAATTCAAACATAAAGGCCTCCTATGAGTCAACGAATTGTTGAAATTTAGATTTCTATGATTATATCACAAGATTTTTAAAATAGAAACAAGGAAGTCTTCATTAAATGCACTGATTTTTTTTTGTTCGAATTGTAACTTGTCACTTTCTAAAATATATAACATATGCTAATAATGAGAAATATTAGAAAGAAGGTTATTTTATGGATAACTGTTTTATTAATTATGAGAGCGATGACGTTTATAATACAAAGATGGATAATGATAAAAAATTCTATGAAGAATTTGTTGACGCAAAGCTGGCAAGAGCTTATGTTCCTTTTCAAAAAGCAGATAAAATCTATTCCCCCGAAAAAGCTTTTAACAGAGGAACGGTTTTTCCGGAGCTAGACCAGCCGAGATTTTAATAATTATCGAAATAAAATTAGTGTTAGGAGGCAATGAATTTGTTAAAAAAAATAATGGAATTGGATTTTATGGCTGTTGATTTGCAGTTATATCTCGATACGCATCCAAACGATGTGCGGGTTTTGAAAAAATATAATGAAGTTGTTGAATTATCGAATAACCTTAAAAAAGAATATGAAAAAGAATTCGGACCTTTGGTAGGCTTTAGAAATAAGCAGGACATGAGGCAAAAATGGATTGATGAGCCTTGGCCGTCTGACGTAAGAATGAATTTACGAATAAATATGGGGGGAATTTAAATGTGGGTTTATGAAAAAAAATTGATTTATCCCATAAACATAAAAAAAGCTGATGCCAGAATGGCAAAAGCTGTTATGGATCAGTACGGTGGTCCGGGGTGCAAGAGAATATAATTCCTAAAATGCAGAAAATTCAAAGGGTATAGACTGATTTTTATTCACGTAGCCCCAACTTTTTTAATCTCGCCTTAATGCCGCCTCTATTTCGTCCATATTTATTGGCTAAAACATTTATGGGCAGTCCGGCATTGAAATCTTTTTCTAATAAATCATCCATTTCCTGTGTCCAAGGCTTTCCTTGGTTTATTGCGCTGGTAGGATTGTTAATCATTTTAGAGTTACTATATTCAATTATTTCTTCAAGCTTATCCAAAATAAATTTTTGGGCTTCGTTAGTGTATAAGACAATAATATATGGACCATATGCATGTTCCCTTGTTTCTACATTGATTCCCAAAGTCTCTCCAATTTCTGTGGGGCGTTTGTGATTAGCCTCATTTATTTCAACAAGCTTTAGATAATCATTTTCTATAAGCCAAGATGAAATTGCTCTTCTGGACATTTTTCTCATATGGTCAGGCTTAACTTCATTTATTCTCCTAATAATCTCACTAATTGGAATAGGAGTCTCGGAAAGATGTATTTTATCAATTTCGCTCCTGCTCAAACAGAATTTTGTGTTAGTTTTGCGGTAATTAAGAAATTTAGGGTTTTCCATTACCTGCTCCAAAATTTCTGCTACATAGGTTAGGCATTTCGAAATTCTTTCGTTGTTTATTATTGTATCATTTGGCAAGTCGGTATCTGTTAAAGGGTCAATTCCATTTGCAAGTAATTTAATGTATAAATGTGCTCGTTTCATTACTTTGTAATCGTCCATATTTTCACCGCCTGTTTTTTTATTAAATTAATAGCACTACTCTATACCGACGAACGAAAACAAAGTTCACACCCGTTCATCCCAATTTACCTAAAACTGTGGAACAGATGTAAAAATCTAACCGCACGTCAGTATAGCAGACCAATATATTTTTTAATCAGGTTTATATTCTTCCTCGAGTTTGTTCATAAATAATCCTAAAATAATTCCAGCCATACATGTTATAACGCAAACTATACCGATTGCAAGCGTATAGGATGAATTAAAGGGAATAATCATTATTGTTGAGGCAATTACAACGCCGATTATAAAATGAAACATTTGAGAATACGCTTTTATAAAAATAAAATTTATTAGTTTCGAAAGCAGTAAAAGAATAATAACAGCGCCGATTCCCATCGGAATTATAATAGAAAAATCCAGATTTTTTATTCCGTCTGTCATCGGCTTATATATGCCGAGATAAACGAGAAAATTTGACGGACTTAGGCCCGGTATAATTAAGCCGAGTGCAAATATTGCTCCCGCAAAAATCCAGGTATAAAAATTTAAAGGAAGCGCATTTATTCCTGTGTTGTCGAGTTTTCTTAAAATGACTAAGAGTAAAGCCGCAGAAAAAACCATTATAATATAGTCGGTATTTTTTTTGCCTTTTTTCTGAGCTTGCTTAAATAAGGAAGGAAGTATACCAACTATACATCCTACAAAAAACCATAGAATTTGTGTTTCTGCATGTTCGAATAAGTAGCTCAAAGCGATCGAAAGCAAAAAAATACCGGCTACACCGCCAAGACCTACGGGAAGGAAGTATAAAAAGTTGTTTTTAAAATCTTTTGTTATGTTAGCGATAAAATCTATTAATCTCTCATAAAGCCCGAAAACAGCCGCCAAAGCACCGCCGCTGACACCGGGCAAAATAGCTCCTGTGCCAATCAACATTCCTTTTAAAAATTTTAATAAAAAATCGATAAGTTTCTTGTTATTCATAATAAATCTATCCTTTCGACAAAAAATAAAATTCCTTGCGTAGAGCATCCGATTTAAGTAGCTTACGCATCTTGTTCGACTTCGCCTAACTCACGTTATATTATTCCGAAAAAATATAAAATATGAAGATTTGCATAAAGAAAAAATCAGGATGTGGGTTTGCAAATTTCATAGCATAGAATGATTTTTATACTATTTTCAATATAGAGGATAGAAAATGAAAATAGTATTAAATGCCTTTGGGAGAGAGGTAAAGAAAAGCACATACTAAATAACAATACATCAATTTAATTATGATTGCAAGTTATTAAAAATTATGTTTATTGGTTTTTCCTTGTTTTTGGAGGCATACTATCTCCGCTCTTTATATTGAAAATAGTATAAAATCGAAGAACATACACCTTTGATTTTTTATTTCCATATATTATCAAAAAGGAGTTGATAAAATGCAAGGGAAAAAAGAACTCAAGGCTCAAAGTTTTGTATATAGAAACGGAAAAAAAATTAATTTTGAGGAACTTTCGGAAATCGAAAAAAATCAATTTGCAGTAAAATGGAATAGAATCGCTATGGAAAATGCCGGATATATTCCCGAGCGGAAATCCATTAAAAAGAAAGAACTAAATAAAGCGGAGGATAAATAATGCATTGCGCGGCGATTTATATCAGGGTTTCTACAGAAGAACAAACAGAATACTCTCCGTCGGCGCAAAAAAAAGCTATACTGGAATACGCAGAAAAAAATAAATATTATATTTCTCCCGAATTAATTTTTGTTGATGAAGGGTTTTCCGGCAAAACAGCGGAAAAAAGACCGGCTTTTATGAAAATGATTTCGATTGCAAAATCCAAAGATAAAAAATTTGACACAATATTGATTCATAAATTTGACAGATTCGCCCGGAATAGGGAAGATAGCGTAGTTTACAAATCCATGCTCCGAAAAGAATGTGGCGTGAAGGTTATAAGTATAACCGAGTCTTTAGAAAATGACGACAAGATGTCCGTTATTACCGAAGCTTTTTTAGAAGCAATGGCGGAATTTTACAGCATTAATTTAGCCGAAGAAGTAAAAAAAGGCATGACCGAAAAAGCTAAGAAAGGCGGATTTCAAACGTCGCCGCCATTAGGATACGGAATCAAGAATAATAATTTGATTGTAATTGAAGATGAGGCAAGTTGCATTAAGTTTATTTTCAATCAATTCGTAATATACAACAAAAGTCCGTATCAAATTTCAAAAGAGCTGAACGAAATAAACCAGCTTTCGAAAAGAGGGAATAAAATTGATTTGCGCAACGTGGAATACATTTTGCAAAATCCAATATATATCGGAATGGTCAGATGGACTCCGAGCGGAAAAGCGAAGCGGGATTTTAATCACCCCGACAGCATAATCGAAAAGGGAAAACACGAAGCGATTATTAGTGACGAATTGTTTTATAAAGCCAAAGAAAAATTTGAAATATCCCGCAATAAAAATAAAATAAATGCAAGACCTATTTCAGATTGTAAACATTGCCTATCCGGGCTGATTAAATGCTCAAATTGCGGCTCCAGCCTCACACTCGCAAATTCTTTAAAATATCCATCATTTCAGTGTTCTTCATATTGCAAAGGTAAATGCAGGGTATCACATAGCATAAGTCTTAAAAAAATAGAAAACGTGATGATAAACGAATTATCTCATGTATTCGAAAAAATAAAACAGGTAAAATATTATCGCAAGGATTTATCTTTTGATGAAAAATCCGAACAAATTGAACTTTGTAAAAAACAGTCTGCAAAAATTGAAATCAAGCTTTCGAAATTAAACGATGGATATTTATCGGGTTTGTTTTCGGAAAAAGATTTTTTGGAGCAGAAAAAACTTCTGGAATTTCAAAATAAAGAGATAAAAGAAAAAATCCTAAAACTCCAAAATGAAAAAATCAGCGCCGAACAGGACGATTCAAAAAAATATTTTTATAATCTTGTAGAATTAGTTAATGCGAATACGGAAATCGAAACGAAAATAAAGGCTCTGCGTTCTATAATTGAAAAAATAATTTATGACAAACAGAAATATTCTCTGGAAATATATTTTTGTGATTCTTAAAAAAATAATATCTTATTGGTGTCCGGTGGACCTGACGGTGAATTGGGAGCCAGCCTAAGATATATCAGCCAACATTATGCTATGGTTACCCCCGAAGCAAAAGCAATATTAATAGATATCGCAACAGAAGAGCTTGCGCATGTCGAAATGGTATCGACTATGGTGCGCCAATTAATAAAAGATTTAACGCCGGAGCAAGTGGTTAAGCAAGGCTTTGACCAATACTATGTCGAGCACCGCTTGGGCATTTACCCTCAAACCGGCTCAGGACTTCCTTACAACGCATTGTCTTTCGCTTCAAAAGGCGACCCGATTGCGGATTTGACTGAAGATATGGCGGCAGAGCAAAAAGCACGTGCGACTTATGAAAATATTATGAAAGTCTGTGATGACCCGGATGTTATAGACCCTCTGAGATTTTTGAGAGAACGTGAAATTGTGCATTTTCAAAGATTTGGTGAAGCAAATCGGGGTATTGAAAGTGAATAGCGTTCCTGCCTGATATCAAGCATCTTGTCGGGTATATCTGAAGTTTGCCTTAAGGAATAAATAGTGTTATAATTATAGCAAATATGCAAGTAAACTAAAACTAGACGACGAGGTTTTAAATATGGATATTAACCAAAAAATAGTTCTGCCTACGAATGACCTATCATTCAAGAAGGTATTTTCAACGCCTGAAAATAAGGATATTTTAATTGGTATAATAAATGATTTCTATGGTTTGGAAATAGTCGATGTACAAATTGAAAATCCTTATAGCATTGAAGAACTGAATAAGCACTTTGAGAAAAATGGATATTTTAAAACAGAAGTAGACTCCATTTGCACTGCATCCGATAATTCAAAATTTACACTTGAAATGCAAGTTGAAAAACTTGAATACTTTGTTGAACGGTCTTTGTATTATCTTTTCACAAAATATTGTTCCAATTATGGGAACGAAAAGCTTATGATTAGCAAAAGATCAAAATACAGTTCGCTTTTTCCAACTTATTCGATTAACATACTGAATTATGAATATTTTTTAGATGATGCAGCCATACACCAATTCACTTTGTATGATAAGAAGCATAAAATTAAATTAGCCGATAAAAACTTGATAACACTCGGCTATTTTGAGTTACCGAAGGATGACGATAGCCTTAATCAAAATCTGAGATATTGGAAAGAATACTTTAAAAGTGGCAAAGCAGATGAAAATGCACCTGATTATATCAAAAAAGCCGGAGAAATAATAAGTTTAAGTAATTTTAGCAAGGAGGAGCGGCATATGATAGATTTTATGGAAAAGATAGAACAAGATAGAATTGCAAGAGAAATCTATGTAGAAAACGAAGCTATGAAAAAAGGCAGATTGGAAGGCAGAGAAAAAGGCAGAGAAGAAGGCAGAGAAGAAGGCATGACCGAGGGGATAGTTAAAGAAAAAAGAGAAATAGCAATTCGTCTGTTAAAAATGCATCTACAGATAGAACAAATCTCAGAAGCCACAAATTTAACTCTTGAGGAAATATCTAAATTAGCAAGCGAATTGGAAAATCAAAATTAATGATACACACAATAAAAAAGCATATTTTTCTAAGCATATGCTTTTTTATTGTGTGTATCCGTCAAACAATCTTACACTTTTAGTTGACTATTTCGTAAATATTAGATGCCACCGACTTTTAATAATATAAGATTTTGTGGAATACACGATTTATATTGTAAAATAATATAGTATATATCGAACTAACTCGAAAATTGTTGATTAATTAATATTTTATTATATAATATTACTGAAATACATATTCTACGAGGAGTGTTTTATGTTAGAAATACTAAAAGTTGCTATCTGTGACGACCAAGAGCTCTATTTAAAGAAGGTAAGAAGTCAAATTGAAAAGTTTTCAATTCTTAATAGTCATCCAGTTGAAATCAGCGTTTTTAACAATGCTAAAAATCTTATTAAAAGTAACAAAGAAAAACACTTCGATATTTTGTTCCTCGATATAAAAATGCCGGAAATATCAGGCTTTGAATTAGCAAAATCAATTAAGAATAATAAGAATGAAATCATCTTTTTTACAAACAATTCGGAACTTGTCTTTGAAAGTTTTGAATTTAAGCCCTTTGGATTCATACGCAAGCAATATTTAGAAAAAGAATTATTAGCATGTCTTAACCGATATTATAAGGAAATTGAGATGAATGCGGCGAAGATACAAGTCAACTTTAAACATGATGTTTTTGAAATTAGAGTGTCGGATATTTTATATCTGGAGTCATATAGCCATACATTAACATTTTATTTAAGATGCGAAAAAGAAGTTGAAATTCGAGATAATATATCTAACTGGGTAGATCGTCTGGAATCATACGGATTTATCAGAATCAACGTAGGTATTTTAGTAAATTATAGGGCTATAATAAAGAATGATAAAAATACCATAACTCTAATAAATGGCAAGATGTTGCCGGTGAGTCGGAGCAAAGTCAGCGAAACTGGTAGTATTCTTGCAAGATTATGGTCGGAGGAACTCATGTGATGACTTGGTATATAATTGAAATATTATTCAGTATAGTTCAGATCGTAATTATAATAGACTTTCTAAATAGATATTTAGGATACAAAGGCAATGCACTTTCAAAGAAGATAACATTTACTTTTATGACGATAATATTTGTGATTTATGAGATATTTAAAAAAAGATTAAAAATTTTGATTGATTATGAATTTTTAGTAGCACTTGGCTTATTCCAACTATATGCCATGTTTTTTCTGAAAGGTGGACATGTAAAAAAAATCATAACAGTTTTGTTTACGATAATAGGCGAATTTACTATAGCAGCCGGATCGATTTTTATAATAGGAGTATTTGTAAATAATTTTGGTGTTAGAGCTATACTGAATGAATATTCAATAACTCGTTTTGTTTTATTAATTATTTCAAACAGCTTAATTTTTTATATGTCCAGAATTTTACTAAAAAGCAAGAATGGCGGAAATATTAAATTCAATGATTTTTTAATACTTGTAGTTTTCCCTATGATTTCAGGTATATTTTTGAGCTATGTATATTTTTTTCTAACACATCATGAGCTTGATAAAGTAACTCTCTATTTAATTACATTTATGATTTTGTTTGTAGCCATAATTAATGCACTTATTTATTGGGTTTACATAAGAACTACAGAACAAGCTGAGAAGCAAGCCAATTATATTATTATCGAGCAAAAGAATAAAATTTTAGAAGAAAATGCAAAGGATGTAGAAAAAATTTTTAAAGAGGCTTCTTATATATTGCATGATTTGAAAAATTATTTTTCGGTTGCTATTGGATATATCGATTTAGGAAAAACAAACAAAGCAAAAAGATATTTAATGGAAATTCATGAGGAAAAGGTAAATAATTTATCATATAAATTTTATTGTGATAATGAATATCTTAATTTTATTTTAAACAGCAAAGCTTCGATTTGCAAAGCAAAAAAAATCGACTTAAAGGTAGTTTTTTTTATTCCGGTAAATTCAGATAATCTTGATATAGGAATAATTATTGCAAATTTACTGGATAATGCTATAGAAGCGAGTGAAAAAGCGATGGATAAGATGATAAATATGACAATCGATGGTAGTGGAAATTATCTAAGGATTATGATAAAAAATACAACTGCCGGAAACGTGCTGAACAAAAATCCTGATTTACTAACTAAAAAACGAGATAAAAAGCGTCATGGCTTGGGGGTTAAGAGTGTCAAGGAAACTCTCACTAAATATAACGGTACGATTAATTTTGTAGAAAACAACGGCTTTTTTATTGCTTGCGCTACAATGATATTTCCAATCACGTCAAAATAATGTTGGCTAAGTCAAAATTATTGAAGAACTATAAAAAATATAATACATATACAAAATGAAGACGGCTATCTCTGGTACAAAGCATGTCTTCTTTTTTTTGTCAAGAATTTTGTGAAAAAAATTTATTACCAAACGTGTCAAAAAAATACCAACCACGTCAAAAGTATTGAAAAGTATTTAAAAAATGTAATATGATATAACATATTTTGGGAGGTGCTGTGTTATTATGCTTGCATTTTTGTCATACAAGGCGGCTTCTTTTTTTGCCAAGAAAAAATACATACCTAATGAGTTTATAAAAGTAGCAGCTTATGGAATTGAAATTATTCTTTCAACTTTAATTGGGATTCTTGTCATTTTTGCAATTGGATTCGTTTTCGGCGCACTTTTAGAATCGCTTGTCTTTACTATTTGCTTTGTTACAATTCGCCAAATCGTTGGGGGATATCATGCAGATACAAACTTTAGATGTACATTGTTTTTGGCGGTGAGCTATACAATTATTTTACTCTTATATGAAGGCGTGCAAGGAATTGATAATATGCCACTTATATTCTTCTCATCGTCGTTCACATTACTAACAACTGTGGTTTTTGCACCGGTTGAGAATCCCAATAAAATAATTGAGGAATCTCAGATACCAATATTAAAGAAAGCGAGCATTATAGCAACTTTAATTTTTTTGGCGATTGCTTACATTTTAAGACACCTTGAACTGCCGATTCACATGATGGTTCATTTGTCATTGATGTTTTCTTCATTGCTTCTCGTATTAGGTTTTTTAAAGAACCTATTTAAAACAAGAGTATAAATTAATTTTATACATATTAAAAAAATTAAGGAAGGGAGGGTTAGACATGAAAAAAGATTATACAAAAAAAGAATGGATTGAGATTTGCAGTAAATTATTTGTAAGCTTTGCAATGTTTGCAGCGATTTCTACAAATAGTGTGGCTTCGTTATTCTATATCCATCAGCCGGAAGAACCAAAAGAACTCAAATCTCTAAAAATGGAAGACATAAAGAAAATGTGGAAATAGTTTTTTTGATGCCTATTATTAACAATAGGCATCTTATCTGACTAATTTTACAGTACACAGGTAGTACCCAACTAATGTTGGATATATTTATAAATAATTGTCAATTTTTGTTTAAACATATCGAATAATATGTTATAATTATTCAAATAATGAAAAATAATACAAAAAGGATGTTTTTTTGCGTTAATTTATTTATTAACCTGTTAGGAGGACTGATTGTTGACAATCGGATTTTACGAAATTAAGCAATATATATCAAAGCGTAAAAAAGAGTTATTGGTGATAGTGTAGTAGTCTTTCTCATATTCATGAAGTATAGACTGTATAATTATATTTTTGCGAGAGACGAGACAATTTCCGATCGCATACGATGTCAATAAGAAGTGGGGGTACAGAGTATATATAAAGGAGAATTCGGAATATATTCCATATCTCGTCTTGACTGACTATTATGGCGGGAATTCTCTTTTTGGTGGAAATGTTCTTTTACTAAGGGATTATCTTTTAGATGAGCTTTTGGCGTTTGATAGAACCCAGAGTAGTCGTATGTATGCAGATTGTGATATAGATAAATTTCTAAAGAATGAATTTATTAGTCGTTTTGATGATAAGTTTCGAAATGAAATTTTATTTTCTACAATAAAAATAACTGATTACCCAAAATCGCATCCTGAAGGAAGGCTAACTTATGATACTACTTATATTTCTAGAAAAATTTTAATTTTAGCCTATTCAGAAGTGAGACAAAAAGAAGAGTATTTTGCAAAAAATGAAGGGGAATTTCTGAAATTCTTTAAAAAAATTCATGATTAGCATATAGATTTGGGCAGGATGAACCTGAACAATGGTTTACCAGAACACAATTTATAGGGGACATAGATCACGCTGCCGTGATGGTAAATCACTTCGGAATATGTTTTGCTACTTTAATCAATTATGAATTAGGAATTCGTCCGGCTCTTTGTGTTAAGGGTGACATGAAGATAAAAAAAGTTCATAGCGATACTTATGATCAGGATATCTATGTTTTTGAATAGAGAGTATACGAAAAAATTAAACAAACATATTTTAAAAAATACAAAAAATTAAATTACACTGGAGGAAAATTATATGAAAATACATAAAAGAATAATTTCAATTATCTTAGCAGCGTCTATGCTGCTTAGTAATTTTGGATTTTTAAATGCTGCACAAATTGATGCAAATGCTGATGAAATACAATCAGAAGAATCCGTAATAGATGATGTAAGTGAAAATTCAAAAACCGACTCACCTCAAGTTAGCGAATTACAAAGCGAAGATGTTTTATATGAGTATTATAAAAGCCTTGACATGGACAGAGAAATTGAAATTAGAGATGGCGTAGTATACTTTTTAGATAAAAATTCATCTGAAAACACGACTCCTATGCCAAAGCCTTAACTAAAAGCATTTGTTGCTCCGAAACGAGTTGTATATGAGCGAGAATTTTTTAATCTGTCGATTCAAGAAGAAACTGCAAACTTGCTAGGTCTCATAAAATTAAATGTATTACTTGATAAGATGAATATGTATGTAGTATTTTTAAGAGAAATATTGGGTTCAAATGCCAAAAATAAGGTAACATTAGTAGTAAATGATATCGAGGATAGCATGTATATCGATGCAACCCGAAATCCGGCGGAAACTACCAACGCGATTTTTAAGTATTGGATTGAATATGAGGATATCTATTATAACTTAGAGAATGAAATATCAACTTATTTTATAAATAGCTTAGTCCTCAAAGAAATAGAATCAGAGAACAGTATATCTTCGCCTAATTATTATAATTTTATGTTAAATTTATTTACACCTTTAGCACAAGGTTATCCAATAGAGAAGCTAAATATAAAAACTTTAGAAAATACTAACGGAACAAAATGGTATGAAGGTCATGAATATAGGAATACATTCTTCCCGTATTACGAAAGATATCTAAATGATTCTCCATATTCTTCATCATGTAGTGACGTATTTTTCTATGTTTTACTCGGTATAAAAGAAGAAATTGGCTGGAAGCCAATAAAAGAATCCTTTCATAACATTATAAATGATGCAAAGAATAGCCGGATAAGCGACCTACCTATAATGCAAAAGTATAATTTATTTTTAGACCATCTGGCCAGAAATAGTAATCGAAATATACATGATATGTTTACAGCAAGAGAAATTGAAGTTTTAGAAAGAAGGTTGGAAGGAACGCTCGGTGGAGATATTGATCCGACCGAGACAGAAATTTATTTAGATGATATCGTTTTTTTTGAAAATGGAATGGAAGAAACTTCAGTGGACTATTATAACGTATACAATAAAGTCACAAGCATAAATGGTTTCGTTGATACCGAAAAAGAATTAAAATCCTTAGAATATGAGATTACAATTGGAAAGCTTGTCATAAATTCTGGCATTTTAGAAACGAAAAAAGAATTTGCACTAGAAAATATTGTTCTTGTAGAAGGTGTAAACGCTTTGACAGTAAAAGCTGTGACATTAGAAGATAAAGAGATAAGCAAGACTATAACAATTTATAATAGTAGTCCGGATAATTCTGTGAATCTAAATCTGGATAAAGCAGATTCGGATAGTGATGGTTTACTAAACTATGAAGAAGATATTTATGGAACAAATAAAAACAATCATGATTCAGATGCTGATAGTTTAACTGATTTTGAGGAAATATTTCTAACTATTACAAATCCATTAGTAGCCGATACTGATGATAACGGGACTATAGACTCTGAAGAGGACTTTGATGAAGACGGATTAAATAATTTAAAAGAAGTTCAGAATAAGGGGAATCCTTTTTTAGAAGACACTGATAATGATGGCTTGAACGACTTAAAAGAATTTGAGTTAGGTACAAAACTTGATGATGAGGATTCCGATGACGATAAATCTAATGACAGTTTAGAAATGAAATTTGGCACGAATCCATTAAACCCAGATTCAAATGGAAATGGTGTTTTGGACGGCGACGAAAAATATACTGTAGATTTCCAAAGCGATGAAGCCTTCGAAACTGATACGGTTCGTGCTTCGGTTGTAATTAAACTAAAGCCTGAGCAATATGAATCATTGGAAGTAAGCCGTTTGACTGATACAGGCTATGAATTAACTTTTAATACTCCGGGTTATTTAGGAAATGCTTATGATTTTAGTGTTGATGGCGAATTTGACGAAGCTACAATTAAATTTGAAATTACTCCGCCAGATCCACTGCCAGAAAATTTTGATCCTAAAATTTTTTACTACAATAGAGAAACTAAAGACTTAGAGGAACTAGAAAACCAGACTTTTTCTAATAATACGATTTCTGCTAAGACCAATCACTTTTCAACATATATTGCATTAGATAAAAATACAGCAGAAAAAGAATGGAACACTTATAGTACTGCTGCTAAAGGTAGCGTAGATGTGGAAACAAGTGCAATGGATGTTGCCTTTGTAATTGAGAACAATATGAATGTTAAATCACTAGATGAAGCTAAATATAGGGAAATTGGAGCAAAAATGATAGTTAATCGCCTTTCAGAATCTGATAGGGCAGCAGTTATAACTGCTAATTCAAAAGCTACTTTGCTAAACGGCTTTACTTCTGATAAAAATAGTATTAAAAGTTCAATAGAACAGGCTAGTGTTTACACACCCTATTACTACTATAAGGTTACATCCGAATCATTAAATCTTGCTTTGGATCAATTTTCTGATGATACTTCACAAAAAAAATATGTCATAATGTTTCAAATTGGTGTTATCCCAATCCTTAAAAGTGGATTAACAGCAAACTATACTCCTTCTAGCGGAATAAAGGCTTTAGCAGCAAAAGCTAATTCTAAAGGGGTATCCATTATATCCATTCATCTTTCGGGGACTTATGTTTATCAACCTTTTATAGATGATTTGACTTATCTTGCCGAAGCCACTAATGGTAAAATTTATAGGCACGTATTAAATCCGTTAAAAAATATTGATTCTCGAGTCTTAATTAATACTTATGATCAAATCATCACTGATTTATTCTATGGAACATTAATATCATATACTGATAAAGACAGTGATGGTCTTTGGGATTATTATGAACTAAATGGAATGCGCAGCAACAATGGTGCAATTGTTTTTTCTGATCCGACTAAGAAGGACACGGATGGAGATGGCGTGCCAGACGGAGCAGAAGTTGTAATGAAAATTGATAAGGCTTCGAAGAGAGTATTGTCATTTGATATAAAATCCGATCCGTATCTTATTGACTCTGACTGGGATGGTTATAAAGATTCTACTGAGATAAATTATTATAAAACCAACCCTTTGGTTGCAGATAAATTTCTACATTATGACGATATAGAATTAGTGAGAGATGGAAGTTATTATTATGCCGATGTTTTCCAAGATAACTACGAAACTGTTATTTCGAAGCAATTTCTTGTTGGTGTTGGAAATAAGGTATATGGAAATAATTATCTTGACAGTGAATTAATGAAAAAGGCTCTCTTAGATTATTTTGAATCTATAAGTGTGAAAAATCCTCAAGAACATGAAGTACTCGCTTATCTTGATGTTTTTTCAGAAGTAGGGCAGATTTTGAATTCAGCGGCAGGTTCAGTTGTTGGAGAATTGACTCATGAACATAAAATTGCTTTGTCCGCATATAGAGAGAGCTTAAAAAAATATAATTCATTGTTAGAAACTGTATATTCTAGCCATATTCTGGACGAAACTGCTATCGGCAATTGTCTTTCAACTATAACTAGTAATATGAATAAATTATCGGCTAGTTCTCAGAGAATTAGATATTTATTAAGCAAGGGATTGGTATTTCAAGATACTACAATAAAACTTTTTAAAAATATTGATGCTAATTCCAAAGCCATGGAAGCAGTTTTTATACCATTCATATCATTTTATGACGGGCTTAAAGATTATTCCAAATTTTATAATATAACGAATATAATGTTAGATAATTTGAATACTCTTGATATATTAATAAAAAACTCTAAGGACATTAAGTTGGTAATGGCAGCTAATCGACTTAAAGCTGCACTTTTGGATGATTGTGATAAAAAATGGTATATGCTTGAACAAATTCCTACAGAAATAGCACAAAATTCCGCTTCATACTATATTGGATATTTGATTAGCAAGTATTCAGGTTGGATAACATTGGAACAAGCTATTTTGGATTCAACTTTAAAAATCTCTGATACCGCAGCAGCAGCTTATCAAACATATGGTGTATCATTAGCTGCTGAAATATTATCTAATGATTTTTATAATAAGATCAAAAAGTATAAAAAGACAAATACTTCGGCACAGGAATATATCATAAATGATAATTTCGAAGAAATTTCTAAGAAACTCCATAATTTAACAAATATGCGTATATTGGGAGAGGAAAAAGTTATAGAAATGCAGACTCAATCTCCTAAGTTCATACAAAAATTAAGAGATTTGTACCCAGGAGCAAAAACTAAAACTATCATAGATACTTGCAATTCAAATATTGAGATATTGACTTCAATTAAGAACAGGATCGGTAAGAACCTATATAAATTCTAAAATAACATTCTATCAATTTTATTTATAATAAAAAAGATTCAGCTTAATTAAGATTAAGATGTCAGCAAGGGTCTTGCTCTTGCTGACATCATATAAAAATTTTTTTCTTTCGAGGTTGATTGCATGAGCAAAATAATTATCAGAGGTATTAATAAATATCTTGATCGAAAAATATTAGAAACAGAAAGTATATTATATGAATTTCAAATACATCCTAACAAACTATATAGAAAAGCAATGACACATAAATACAGAAAAATGGGATATGGGCTGCTTTTTCTTTTTATTGTGTATTTTTACATTTTTGTTTTTGGATTTAAAATTTTTTCTACATTGCTTTTTATATATTTATACAAATAAAATAATACGCTAATGGGTGAGGCTTTTGAGAAAAAAAATCAAGTTACTATTAAAAAACTATGTTTTGATAATATGCGTAGCTTTTAGCTTAGTTAATACTAGACTTGACAGTTTTCCGGAGTATAGTTTATACGCACTTATTATTTTAATACTTATTGACTTTATTTTATACAATTTATTATCGATTTTAGGTTTTTCTTACATGCCTATGCATAGATGAAATTGACTGTGAGCAGTGATTGCTTCTTTTTTAATTTATATTATATAACAAAAAGAGGTACAGAATATGATATTGAAATTTGAAGATTTAGATATTTTTGTGACAGATAAAGATAGTAAAACTCCTACAATGTTCAAACTTGAAAACGGTGATACTTATATCCTATCCCAATTCATTTTGAATTACAATTTTGATTTTGAATATTATACCAAGAAAATTCAAGAGCAGAACATTAAAGATTTTTATATTATAAAAGTGAATATGTTTCTGTTATATTTATTTTTAAAAATAGAGGACTATAAGGAATTTAAGTACATTAGAGATGACATCGAACATGGAGAAATCATCGATTTATTTGAATTTATATGTAATGAGAATTTAAAAAATATTGAAAGAACCTACTCAGATATAATTTCAATTTCTAGTCAAAACATTCTGCTTAGAGATTATAAAGATACTTTAAAGCTATTTCCACCTATACCAAATTTGATTGGTACAATGCTTATTCTTTGGATATCAATCTATATGTGGTGGGTATCTGCATTATTTCTATTACCGATATTAATTATAATTCTTAGAATTCCGCAAATTATTGAATATGCTTTAAAATCAAGGTTTTCGATTGAAAATATTCCCTATGGTGAGATTTTGATAGATGAAAAAATATCTATACTACATCGCCATATAAAAAAAGTCTATTTGAAGGCAGTTTTTTTTAATTCAATATTAGATAAGGATACAATACTACGTAAAGATTTAATGTATTCCGCTGCAAAGTATAAATTCGAAGATGAAGCGCTTTATTTGTGCATAGAACACACAGCTAATGGCGATAATGAAAAACTTGAATACGATATTACCGATTGTGATTATTCTGAAGTTGCCGAGTTTTTATCGATATTTGAAGTTTAGTCATTGTTAAGAGAAAACTACTTCCGAAAGTCACCACGTACGAGTATGATCTTTATGAAGTAAGCTGGAGTCCAAGTCCAAATCTAATTTTTAAAGTGATAGCTGATGGAGTAGAGATATACAATAGCGGTGTGGTAACAGGCACAACTGTAAAGAAAATAGACGTTTCAGTAGCAGGTAAAAATACACTACAGCTCATTGTAGACCCGAACGGCTCAAATAACTCAGACCATGGTGATTGGGCAGGTGCTAAATTAACCAGAAAAGCTGCAAGTAGTGGACAGCCTCAGCCAACAGGAGCAGATAGCAATCCATTTAGATATTGTGGAGAGTATTTTGATTCGGAGACGAACACGTATTATTTGAGAGCTAGATATTATAATCCGGCAACGGGACGGTTTATAGGAGAAGATCCGATAAGGAGTGGATTGAATTGGTATACTTATGCCGCCAACAATCCAATCATGTTCATTGACCCTCTTGGCTTAAAAACAGAGATAATTATCTATCCGAGTTTAACCGAAGGAAATCAATGGTATGGACATGCAGAAATCTCCATAGATGGCACAATATATGCATTTGGACAATATGCTGAAGATGGAAAAGGCACAATTGTAAAAACTGACACATATTTTTACTTGGCTCAAAGAAATGCCACGAAAGAAATCAATGTTTACTCCTTATCATTAACAGCAGAAGAAGAGAAACGGATTGTGTTTTATTATGAAACTAAAATTAGCATGTCAAGTGTATACGATGACAGGAGTACAGAAAACTACAAAAAAATACTTTATACACCACAAGAAAAGACTGGTTATAGTAAATATGAAAATTTTACAAATAATTGTGTAACGGTTATGTTGGATGCGCTTTTTTATGGAATAAATTATGATTATTCTAGAATGATGTATTATGATCCTAACCTTCATGGATACGCGTTAGCAATTAACACTACAGAGTTTAATCCGATTACTCTTAATATTAGTCTAAATGCTGCGTATAAATATAAATCTAAATTTATCGCTAACAAAAAGGTATACAAAGCAGGAGATAGTATGAATTATCAAAAGATTCTTAGCCAAACAGCTGTAAAATAAAAAAAAATCGGTTATGAGAATGGATTTTTTTATAATAAATTATGCTTGAAAAATTTCTTTAAGTTCGAACAAAATAGAGCAGTCTGTAGTGAAAAATATCAGATTGCTTTATGCTTTTTTGTATATTTTATAGGGAGAGAAGCTTTAATGAAAAACGTATCTAAAAAATATATAGTGATTTTGCTCCTAATCGCAATAATTGCATTCAAAATTTTTATCGATAATTATAATCCATACGAAAAGTTGTTTGCAGAAATGGAATTTGCAAATGTTTTATCGTGGTCTTCTTACGATATAGTTGGAAATAAATCAATATGTGGCTTTAGACCATATGACTTAAGGTGGGGTGAATTTAAACCGGTTATTCTTGACTATTTAGACAATGATGAATATGTAGGATTGTCTTATCCATATCAATTTCAAGATATAGTTTATTATACAAGTAAAATAAAGGAAACTGAGGAAGCATGTATTGTTTCAAGATATGGCGGCAATACAGAGTTAATTCTAAAAAAACATGGTAATATAACCTATAAAAAAATTTCTGAAAACAATTTGTATTATCTATATGCAAATGCTCTATGGAAATATAATCTTACAGAAAAGATAGACGAATTGATAATTGGAGAAGTTGATGAGTTTTATGGATTCGATATAGATGAAAAGGGGAGACTACTCTACACAAGTAAAGATGGAAATATACAAGTTTATGATACTGGCGAATCAAAAATAATTACTGAGGGTCGTGTCGCAAAATTTATTGATTCTAATAATATTGTTTTTGCTAATGAAGACAAAATACTAACTAAAAATTTAACTGCCGGAGATGAAAAGGTTATAAAAAAGGGCGTGAAATGTATTAACATATTACTGACTCCAAGCAGGACAAGTTTTTTTTATATACATCAAGAATATCCTCCAACATATTTAGATGAAGGGCATCATTATGATAAATTAGGCGTTATGATGACTAATGGAAAGCATAATAGAAACATCCCATGTTTGCCTAAATATACGTATGGAATGGAATTGCTTGATTATTATAATGATTATTACATTAACCACACTGTAAAGCTTTTTAGTAATTGGAATCTAAAATAAATATTTTTTCGAGAAACGTGACTTTAAGAAATCATCTTTTATCCGTCAAATAAATCCCACGTATTAAGAGAGCCAAAGCCTGCTAAACTACATGAAAATAGAAATGTACATGGCGAGGTGAAAAGTTGGAAAGTCAAGCCTAATGAAAGTGGGGGAGAACCTTTAGATGAGGAGGATAAGATTTTAGAAAGAACACTCGTTTGGCAGGATAGAGCAGAAATAGATAAAATTACTACAGTTAACCAAGCAGCAGATAAACTGCTAAAATCTAGATCAACTATTGACGAAGTTTATAGGAATTATCTAGAGGTCTTGAAAGCATCTGGTGAAAATTATAGTAAAAAGTTATGTGGGTTTTTGACGGAACTTGATGAACGAACTGGTACTCAAATGAGTAATGAAGAAAAACAATTTTTTGAAGATGCTGACAAAATCTATTTTAATAAACATAGACTGATGGCTCCTTATTTTGAGGTTTATAACGAAGAAGCAGATAAAGCAGCGGGGTTTTTTATGAGTTTGATAAATGATAATGCAAATTTAGGAAAGTAGTATAACGAATTTGTAAGAACATTCTGACGCTAGGAACGAAAAGTCATGCTTTATAATTTATGGCTTTTCGTTTTAATGTTATTAGGCTCATAATTAATATAAGCAGTATCTATTTTGCTGTCAGAATATCAATTTTGGGATGGTGAGTAGCACTTGGGTGATATATTTATATTATTAGCTTTACTATTTTTTTCGAGCATACCTCTTATTCCTACAATAATTAACATTGTAAACTTATTTAAAAAAATTCCTATTAAAGAAAAACTTATTGATACATTAACAATAGGGTTGGGATCATTCTTTTTTGTCGTCTGGTTTCTTATGCTTGGGTTAAAGGATTATGACGAGCCTCTTTCACCTGACAGTGTAAGTTTTTATATGCACACTTTTGTTGCATCAAAACATTTGCCGACGGTAATTTTGATTGCTGTGATTGGCTTGTTGGGATTTATAATTTTAAGGCAATCAATTGATAAGCTCTCCCCGATTATTACTGTAGTTTGTATATCATGTGTATATATCGGCTGTGCATTGAGCATCATTATTATATTTCAGTTATCCAGAAATTTATTTTCTGATTTTTTCTATACATTTGTTTCTATGCTGTTCCCTTTTAACTTCTTATTGTCTTCTGTCAGATTAATTAAAAATACAATAAAATATCGAATAGCAAATATTAATGACAATAAAATTCGATATGCAAATGCTTTTTTGAATTGGTGTACAGATATTTTGTCGCATAGTCTATCTTGGATTATTGTACCATTTATTCTGATGCTACCTTTGTTGGGGATTTTAATTATTATTCTTATACTCTTTGGACAAAAGCCAGATGCGATGGTACGGGCGTTTACAGAAACAAGTGACTGGGCATTATCTCAAAAAATTTCACCACCGCCAGTGTCGAATTATTATAATCATTACCTTTGTACAGTTGCTCTTAAAGGAGATGAAAAAATAGTTAAGCCCTTACGAACAGGAATTAGACATGGAATGAAAATTGTAACAAACAGACAGTTATGTGTGGCAAATGCTTTTGAGCAGTGCCTGGAGGAGAGGATTCCAAGAGTACATCGCATAATTCGGAAATTTTACGATAAACATGGGTATCCTTTGTCAAAACATATTACAACCAAAAGCCGTGCAAATATTACTTATATACTTATGAAACCTTTAGAATGGCTCTTTGTATTGTTCTTATATACTATGTGTAAAGATCCTGAGAGTAAAATATCAATTCAATACACAGGGATCTAATAGAGAGCGATTTCGGACTCGAATTCAACACGGTCGAGGTTATAAAAAGCCGTGAAATGACGCGGAAACGTTCTTTTGGCATATATTTGGGGTCGATTAAGGCGTTTAAATAAGATTATTTAAACGCCCGAAGTGCGTGAAATATTGGTATCCGTCAAACACTTTACACCTTGTAAAATGCAGGTAAATTTTCAGACGAAGGCAATAAGTGATCGATTTGGGAAATCGGAGTATTCGGAATTGTTTCAAAAATGAATTTTAGGTACTCAAAAGGCTTGAGTCAATTTTCTTTGTGAATACGCTGTAAAAATTGGGTTATTTCGTGAATTCTGGTTTTTGTTAGAAAAATAATATTTTTAAAAATTGAAAATGTGATGTTTGCAAGTACAGTCGCAAAGATAGGGCAACTGCTGGAAAATTACCTAATTTTTTTCGTCTGTTTAAGATGCTTTAACTCGTTTATCCAAAATCAAATTTTGGTGGTTTCCATCTGTCAAATTTAAATGCCTTTATAAATTTTTGTGGATTTATCCTTAAACTGATGACTTTGACATCCAGCTGGCACAATAAAAACAAGAGTAGCCAATAATTCGACTACTCTTGTTTGATTTAATATTCAATTATTGTAACAGGGTTCTTTGATTTTCCGTCCGTATTGCCGACTAATCCATCATCTAATATAAATTTCAAATCCTCTTTAATCTCAACAAGATCTGATTTTTCAATTGTTATAGCCTTTTCAGGCTTATAATTAAGTAAATTATTAATCATGTTTTCGATTTTAAGACCGTATTCCGTGTCATAAGCCCAATAATGCTCATCTGTTTCCGAGTTTCTTGCAAGTGAATATACCGTTGGGCAAAAACCACGCTTACCTTCAAGCAGTGAAAATCGGTTATCATAAGACTTGTCTATCTTCGACTCATCAGAACTTGCATATCCGGCTAAATGAACTACTTGTGCATATATCCCATCCTTTGGTGTCTCAAACCAGCTTCCTGTTTCAACACTGCCGTCTGATTTAATTAAACCTGTCGAGCCATGACCAGAGAAGTTATTCTGCTCAAAGGACACAATACCATTGAAACTAAAAAAGCCTGTTTCTAACAGACTTTGTGCAACTGGTACTATTGGGTTCACATCAGCTACTCTACAGGCTTCGTTCATTGTTTCCAGCCATTCATTGACGCTGCATTTTAGTTTTGGATTTGGATTATTACTGAAAATGAAATCTGCCGCCTGATTAATATCAAGTTCCTGAAAACCCATGATCTTCACGGAATTATCAATTTCATTTTCCAATTCATCTATGATCTCTTGAAGCCTTTCTGGAGACTTACCTTCAAAATATTCCTCAAAAGTCTCTTCCTTATTTGCAATATTTATAGATTCAACATTATTTGTCGCATCTCTCTCATTCCTAGAATAAACTCTTTCCAAGAACTCATCCCAACGATTTTCCTGCAAAATATACCGAGGACACTCTTTCTCCCAAACATGATTATGCATGACGATTTCTATGTCCGGATATTGAGGCAATATGTAATCTTTAATATATCTGATTGTGTTGCTGTATGTCTTTTCCCTCGCTTCTCTCGTAAGGGTTTCAGATGGATTGCCGTCATTATCAAGCTTAGTATCAACGCACATTTCAATCCCAATCGAATTGCTGTTATTAATATTCTTTTCTCCAGTCGGTTGTCCTGTGTGCCACAGCATCGTCTCAAGTGGGGCAACCTGAATTACGTTTTTGTCATCAACATAAACCTGTGTAAATAATTCTGCGCTCTCTTTACAATAATTTAAATGAGCGTAGGCATCTGCGCCTACGCTCTCATTCGCTGTTTCATGTATAACCAAATACTTCACTTCATCGAGTTTCAGCATTTCTTTGATCTTCATAATCTCATGTTTATTTCTCGGAATGTAATTTCTTTCAAATTTATAAGCTAAAACAGGTAATGTCATCAAGAAGGTTATTACGATGCCTGATATGAATACTACCTTCATGACAAAACTTGTTTTTTGAATGCGAAAATTTTTCTTCAAAACTTCCTCCAATCATTCATTCAAGTTATCGCCAGACTGTTTGTTCACAATTGCTATTGCGTATTTATCTTGAATAAAGAAAAAATGCTCCTTGAAGAAGCATTGAAGTTTTTCGTTTAGTTCATTATCTGAAAGCTTATAAACATCTGATATTTTTTCTAATACCTTTGCTTCATAAGCTAATCTTTCACTATTATTCTTAAAGTCATAATCTGTGATAAGGTTCTCTAAATCTACTTTCATCACAAGTTTTTCATAATTTGGCTTTACAATAATCGCTTCTTTCCCGTCAATTACTTGACTGAAAAAACTTATGTCCCTTGAGCTGAAACCGTAGGTTATTGAGAACTCGGCAGTCGAAGGTATTTCTGCTTCGTCTGTCTTGATAAGAAATTCATCAATTGCAGATACTTGATAAAATTCGTAGCTCCCTGAGTCTATGCTACGGAAGTAAAGATTTTTATTATTAAGAATGGATTTATCGTATTTTTCAATTGTGCGGTTAATATCCGCTTTTTTTTGGTTATGTAATTCAAGTGTACTCGTTACTTTGCTTTCTTTTTCTGACATGCTCTGATCAGAAAGTTTTGAAGATATAATCACCAGAGCCATAATCAATGCTGGAATTCCAATTGCGAAAACAAGCTTATTCAGTTTCGTATTTTTCTCTTTCGCTAACATAGTTTCAATATTCTTTTTTTCTGGATCATAAATCAGAAAGTCATTTTCATTCTTTCTCATGACGAATCCCCTTTCTATTATTTAGCGTTTTTTTATTCGTTGACATCTGCTACGATTGCGTATGACCAAAAACCAGTTGTAGATTTCGAATGCTTTCCGGTAAACGTAATCTTAAAATAATCTTTGAAACAAATATTTATCTCCAAATTTGGGTTTATCCACCGTACATCGTTTGAAGATGCGCTAAGATTAATATTTCTCGATGTGCTTTCCAATGACAGTCCCCACGGATTAGCTACATCCATTGCACCTTGAGAATGATGTATGAAGTTGTCTAAACTATGCACAAGATAGGCCGGTCTGCCATTATTGCTTTGACTCCCTTTTCCTGACGCATCAATATATTGCATAAAAATTTTGGGATCAGTAAATGTTTGTGTTATGCCATCAATTTCAATAGTGAAGCAAGGATATGCTTTGTAAATTGACTTTGGATTATTTGGTAGGTCTGAATAATCCGTGCTTGAGTCTAAAGCAATTTGACGGATAACACCGCTGCCAGTTATTAGAATTGGTTCCGTTGGCATCACATTGTAAGCATAAGCTTTACGTCCATAAACTCTCGTTTTTTTGACTTTCGAAGCTGAGCTACTGCTACCCATTTTACTTTCAAGGAGCTTTAAATAATTCATGACGCTCGTCATGTCAGCGGCACTTGGATTCGCATGTCCCAAAATGCTTTCTAGTTTTTCTAAATCGGACGCTGAAGCTCTAGTGGATACTGGTTCATCCACTTTTTCATCAAGCCGTACCATGTCCCATCTACTTGTGTGGGTATCAGATTTTACAGAGTCGGTAATTGCCCTCAATTCGCTTATATCACTCTTGACCTTTTCAAGCTCTTCCCTTGATGCTCTTGACGAAATATTTGCATCGATTAGATACGACTTTTCTTTAGTCCATATCCCAATGAAATCCTTTAATCTTCCCCACACCGAAGCACCATTTGAATCCGGTGCATCTGTAGATTTGCCCAAAGATTTTTGTACGTCTTCTAAAGTATTTTGATTTGCCATTCTAAATTCTGTCATAAACACTCCACATTCTATAATTTATTTATGAAATTTGCTTTCACATTAATATCTTTCACATAAATAGAGGCAGGTCGTAAAGATCTGCCTCTAAATGCAATTATACCGCTATTTACTACTTGACGTATTTTACACCAAGTAGGTTTCCACATTTTCATAGTAAATAAAAAAAGACTGTATTACTCCGCAGTCTCATTTTGTTCTTTAATAATTTTTTCAACTTCCAACCTGTATTTTGCCGGAACACTTTCTAACGTCCTTACTCCTTCTTTTACTAATGTCGCATACAATTCTATCATGCTAATTCATCAATCCTTTCTGATATATCCGCTAAAGCACTGAACAGTGTGATCGTGTTCTCATGCAAAGCTTCTGCAATTTCAGCTTGCGCCCCCATTTGAATGAGCTGTCTTTCTTTGGCATCTTTCAATTCAAGTTGAATTAATTCGGTGTCATCTTGCTGCGTATCTTGCGGATTATCCTGCAATTCAGGAACTATACAGCGGTATTCCCGCTCGTCAATGTACACCACCCCTTCAGCAGTAAATGGTTCACTCGCTTTTCCAACTGTAATGCCATCGAGAATAATTATTTCCGATATTTTGTCGTTCTTTGGAACGGTTTGATACGATTTAAAATAAAACAATGTTTTACCTCCGTTTAAAAGATTAGTTACTATTTTTCATGTTTAACCCATCCGCTTATTTGATAGGTGGCATCAGCATTATGGGGAACAATGGTAGTAATCGTTGTTGGCTTAGAAATTTTGTACTCTTTACAAGGTTTGTAAAATGAAAAATTATTATCTATTGCAAATCCATTAGAAAAAAATATATCGCCTTCGACTACATCTGATACCGGAATACCAAGCTTGAACTTACTTGCATCTATAGACGGATATATCATAAATCCATATCCATTAGTGCCATCGCCACAAACCATTAATGCTGACGAACAGTTTTCGCCAAAAGGATATACTGTGTTTCCAATGATGTTATATGGAGCACCGCCGTATTTCCAGAGAATTATTTTGTTAAGTATTTGTTGTGTTGCAACATCATATAGCAATGCGTGATGTGTATTATTTGTAGTCTGTGTTGAAAATCTAATAATTGCGAGTGTTTTGTTGTTGTTAATTGGTTGCATAATACTAGCACCACTATTAACTCCGATTGCACCTAGCAGAAATGAATAACAATCGTTCTCAATGTCATAAACCAGAATACTGTTGCTTCTTGTAATCGAAAAGACTTTATTGTCCATAACAACAGGTTGGCTAGCTGTCGAATAGCTGAATGCAGATCCATATGGGTCTTTCCCTACACTAGCCAAAACAGTCCATGAGCTAGTAGAAGGGTCATATTTATAACTGGTTTGATCACTTTGTCGTGCAATCCAATATAAGCAATTATTTATACGCATAACATGCCAGAATGTGTTGTCGGCCAATGTGACAGGTGCAGGAGGCGTAGGAGATGTTGACGTCCCTTCGCTATTCCTATTCCACACCTTACCTGCGGCACCAGTGACAGGAATAGTGTGCAGATTAATATCATCCGCTGATACAATATAACTATCGACAGCACCAACTGATCCTTTTGTTTTCCAAGAATCCGCAGAAATATTATAGGTGTAAATATGAGAACTGTATGGCATATATAAAATACCATCTTTGCTGACATAGCCCCCACTAGGCTTAGTAAAGGTCATACCTTTAATTGGTGCAGCAGTATTTGAATTTAGATTTATTGAGGCAGCACAATAAACTTGATTCGAAAAAACATAATTGATTCCTTCGATGTTATATATTCCTATTCCATTTAGGCTTGTCGTTGGTTGGGTTGTGGAATTCAATTGTCTGACAGCTAAGATTAAACAATCATCAATAGTGCTAAAATAGTCTCCCAATGTAACTAAAAAATGCTGCTGCTTATTGCCGCCACCTCCCTTAGAAACATCAAGTAGAATTTGATTGATTTTAGCAAATAAGGACTTTCCATCTTTATTCGCCGCATCAAGATTGTGCCCAATTGATGTTCCCGTACCACTAACATCTTTTATCATGTTGTCCATATTGTAAACTAATTTGTTTGAATCCAATTTAACCGAATGTACTTCATTTTTCATGTCTGAAGTCATCGTTCTGATCTCTGAAGCCTGAGCACTTGAAGCTCTCGTTGATATCTGTGCATCCAAGTAACCAGCTTTAGCTGTAGTCCAATCTGTGACAAGCCTTTTAACCAAAGCAAATAGACTTGTTCCAGAAGAATTAGCTGCATCAGATGAAGCACCAATCTTTGAAGAAACTGTATCTACAGTAGTTTGACTTGCTCTACTGCTTATACTTTCATCTACATAACCTGACTTTGTTGTTGTCCAGTCAGTTACAAGTCTTTTGATTAATGAAAATAACGTTGCGCCTGAAACATTTGCAGTATCGGTCGATTTCCCAAGAGAATCCTTCACTTCATTTAAAGTATCCTCATTTGCAAATTTAAACTCTGACATTAATTCGGAACCTCCTCATAAACAAAAATCAAATCACCGGCATCATTTGTCTTGAATCCATATTGAAAAACCGACGTTCCTTTTGTAAAACGATGAGGCATGGTTTCATTAATATGAGTGTCCACAACTTCAGACATTGACTTGCTGTTTGCATTGTTTAAACAACTTCCCTCAATTAAAAAATAATATCCAACAGTGGAGTTGCCAGTGCAAGTAGCTGTAATGATGTCGCCTCGCTGAATTGATAACTGTGGAAACTTATCCGTCAATCCTTTTGAAGAGACCCACTTACAAACCAGTGGTGTTAGACCGTATAACTGCAAGGTAAGCCCTGTCTCGTTGTATATATCTTCGAATTTCTTTATACGTATAGGGATGTCAACCAATTGGCTATAATCTGTGACCAAACTCACTTCAGTCCCTAGATTAGCGTCACCGAGCATTTTTATCTGCATTTTATCCATTGATCCGACATCTTTCCAGATTGTCGTGTTTAAACCTTCTACAGTTTTATTGGTACGAAGTACCCCTTCAACTGAAAGATTGTCTTGAATATCCATCATTTACCTCCTTCTTAATGTATTGATATATCACATATTACGCCGCTTGAAAGAGGATTCAAAAAAGCTATCTTAACCGAATTTTGATCGACTATTTCTATACGAGGGAACATTTCGGCACGCTTGCTTCTATGAATGATGGTTACTCTCGGCGCAGATTTACTAAGGCCATGAGCAACGATAAACTCTTTTTTAATTCCATCACCGGTTAAGGCTTGTTTATAGGTAACAGCCTCTTTCTCAAGAGCAATAAAATTATCCTTTGTTTTTTTCAAGTTAGAATCATTTTCATCAGTAATCCAGTCTATCCAGTCTCCAATGCGTGTCTTTGACGCATCAGCTTTTCTGTTAAAAAACTTATATGCTATATTTAATATTGACATATCATCACCACCTAATAAATTTTAGTTTGGTAAAGCTCTGAAATCAGCTTGTCCTGAATATCAGAAATGAAAAGGTCTTGAACGTCAGCGATAGTGGTAAGCTTCGTCAAACCTGCCCGTAATACCGTATCAAGAGACATTTGTGGCTCCTGATTTTTGAGTGCTTTGATACACGAAAGAAGTGCATCTGTATTGAAATTACTAATACTCTGCATTTGTGTCAACTTGTCGATAAATGCGTAAAAATCAACTATCATTGCTGAGGTTGATGCGTTGGTAATGTATTTATCGATATTTAAACACACGTCGCTTATTTCCATAGTTTGCTGAATTTGTGTATTAACAAGCTTTTGAAGAACAACTCTTAGCTCTGCATCAAAGGCCATGTCTGTTTGATGAGTATTGAGAATCTTCCTAATCAGCGGAACAACACCTGTATCAAGCAGATTTTCACTCTGCATATAAAACCATTTGTCAATTAGTAATGAGATGTCTGGTTGAAGGCTAGATTCGCTTGTAAGCGACACATATTTGTCTATCCATAATTTGACTATTTCAGCGTCAAGCGTACTCTGGATATTTGCGTTCAGGAAGTAAAGCATTTTAAGCATCATTTCAAAATCCAAGGACATGCCCGTAAGATGCCCTTGGATAATTTTTAAGACAAATGCCTTTACTTCAAGACTCATTTCCAATAAGCTTTGAGTCCGGACTTGTTTGTCAACCGTAAAAGAAACCAGAGTGTTCAAATCGGATTCTGTTTTCATTGATGTGGCTTTATCAACCATCAACTTAATATCATTTATTGTGAGCGAATTATCCGACTGTGCGCTTAAATAGAAAATCTTTTTAAGAAACAGCTCAGCTTCAGCACTCATAGGTATTTCTACATCAATTACTTTATTTTGCTTCAAGCCATAGACGAAAGCATTGTATTTGTGTTTATTGTCCCTAATGTAGACATCCAAATCAACGAGATTGCCTCTACCTTGTGTTGCGCAGCGTCCATTCATTTATAACGCCCCTTTTAGTTGTCCAGCTTCCAAACGAAACCATTTGGCTTAATAACCAACGTAGTATTAATATGTGTGTCTCTGCTTCGTGTCAAACTGCCACCCCACCAAACAGTGCCGCCTGTTGCAGCATCGGAAATTAGATAGTGCTGAAGGTTTCCCCAAGTGACTTCTGCTGTTTCATAGCGGAACTCTTTCTTGAAAGTCACTGTCTTATTTGCGGCATCAGTGAAAGATACTTTATCGTTCGGCACAGCAAGACGCTTATATTTCGTTGCAGTAGGCTCAGTATACCCAACACCTTCAATGTCCATTGCAGTCGTCGAGAGTCCGATATGGTAAGTAGTTGGAGGAGTTAAAGCAACGCCACCGAAGAAGTAGTCGAGTATTTTATTCGCTGCTACAGTCGTTAAAAACATTGTGTTTTTACTGCCGCCCTTAATATCCAATTTAATACTTAAAAGATTAGGATCAAGGATAACGCTTGAATCAGCCTCTGTGTTGATGTCAACAGCAAGCTTACCGTAGCTCCAAAGGTTATTATTGTTGTCAAACAAAGCAAAGTGGGTTACTGTTCCCCAACTATTAACAGATTGAGGGAAAATCATTTCATTGATATTCGTAATACCCTTTTTGTTTGCATTTGTAAACTGCGTTTTATTATTAGGAATAACCAGTCTCTTATATGAAGCATCAGTAGGCTCGGTTAATCCGGCAGCGTCTGCTCCCAAGGTAGTAGTAGAAAGAGCCAGAGAGTAACTTGTGGGAAGAGTTACGGCCTTTTTACCGAGTAGAAAATTCAAAATAGTATGGCTTGCATATGTACTTATATAGCCCATTTATTCCACATCCTTTAATTTTATTTACTGCTTAAAAGCGCACTGTCGAAAACCAGTATGCCTTGCAACGGTCTAAACTTGTTACCATCCTCATCCGTGATTAGAATCTGATGCCTATATCCACCTTGGAGATTTTTAGTTTCGTCTCCTGTCAGCACAACCTGAATCACATTCGAAAAATTGCCTTTTTCATCCTTAAGTATCACTATCTCGCCTCTTTGAAGGCTTTTTTCTATTTCTGAATATCTGTTTTTAACCGATGCTGAGCCGATAAACCACTCAATATTAGAAATTGAGGAAAGGTCAACTTCATCATCAGTAAGCGATTCAAACATGTTTAAGATGAAATATTCAGTCGAACCGGCGATTAGATGATAGGTCATTCCATCGTACAAATCGTTGATTTTATGCGTTGCCAATTTCGTTCACCCCATCATTGGTAGGCTTAATTTTCAAGTAATTTTCTATAGTTTGCTCTGCAAAAGCGAGAGCCTTAACAGATTCTCCTTTGACCTCAATAGAGAACAATAGATTATAAATATTAACCAACTCCTGCACAGGTATAGAAACTACCTGAGCTTGTGAAGATTGGTTTGCTGTTTTTGGCTTGTTTTCATTCATAGTGATTTCTCCTTTTTGAACATAAAAATAAAGCGCACACATTAGCGTGTACGCTTTATCGATTTGCAATTTTTAATCTGCCATTATTTTTCTATTAACGGCATCAATTCTTTGTCAATATATTCTTTATCAAGATAAAAATAACCATCTATTACAATCAGTTTTTCTTGAGGGATAATAAAAGCTAACTTTTTATTCTCAGTATACGCATATTTGTACACTAAAACAGTCTTATTGTCTACAACATCATAGGCGCATCCATAATCTCCGATATTTATAAGGAAGTCACGCAGACGTACACATTCAGAAATATCGATTTTCTGACTTGTTTCACCAGAATCCTCTTCCTTGTTACTCGTCAGAACATTGTCCTCTATAATCACAGCATTATTCTCTCCATCCCAATCTACAGTGTAACCCATTGCCTCTAAAACTGCCCTGACAGGCATGTAATTACTTGCATTAATTTCTTCATCTTTTACGACGCTTATCATTTGAAAGCCTTTCAGGTCAAGTTCCTTGCCATTGTAAATAACCTTGTTACTGTTAAATGAGGCTGATTTAATTCCTCCGGCAGCAAATACTACTGATGTGCCAACTGAAGCAATAATAACACCTGCTATAAAACTTTTTACATTAAACTTTTTCATTCTTTTGTCCCTCCAAGATGTTTATTAAGTGTACCTTATTATAACATGTTTTGAAGGATTGTACCAGAACATCATTTCACTTTTTTTCTAATGCTGAAACTCGACTCTGTAAATCGGATATTCTTGAAGTATGTTGATTTTGTTCCCATTGCAGATCATTTACCCATTTCCAGAAATCCCTTCCCCTTACTTGAATTCCATCGCTAACATGTAGCAACGTTATATCTGCTTCCAGACAATTATAAATGAATGTTCCAGTAACATTACTACCTGAAATAGTTCCACCACTTATTTTGCTACCACTTATGTTACTACCTGAAATATTGATTGCGCTTATTGTTCCACTATTAATCTGATCAGCACTTAATTTTCCGGTATATACAACATTAGAAGACAATGTACCATTGAAAGTTCCTTTTTCTGCGTGAATCTCACCTTTGAAGTATCCACTTTCAGCATAAACATTCCCTTTGAAATATCCATTGGTAAAATTCCCGTTTTGGGAAGTAATTTTTCCAGAGCGGTCAACCTTCAAATACGAGGATTCCATAACTCCGTTTAGTATGCAAATATCATTGCAGACAACGTATCCCGAACTACTAACTGTAAACTGCCCATTTCCTATGTCAATACTTCCACCCTTAAAGCTGCTACTCTCTATAGTACCTTTGATAATAGCGTTTCTGGCATCCATCTTACCATATTTATCAACAGTGAATTGATTATTAATATTAATACTCCCACCGTTGACTTCACCCTTAAAGTTCACATTTCCATCTGTTCCTAAAAAAATCTGCTTCTCTGTGCCTTTGTAAATAGCAAAGCCCTCATTTGGATCGAGAACTATCTTATTTGTAACACCTCCGATAGTCTTCGTTAATGTAAAGTTCGCATCTACAAGCGAAGCTCCGTTTTCGTCCACTGTAAAGGTGTTTTTCACATTTTTTACAAGGAGATTCTGAGAGATTAAAAAATTTCCGGCAATAACTTCAGCATTAAGTCCATATACATATCCGTTTGGATTTTTAGGAGCTTGAATCCTACCCAGAGCCAGCTTACTCGTCTGGAAGCTATCATCTGAGAAAGCAAATGTACTCCCTGTCAACCAAGCTTCAAAGTTTTGCTTTGCCTTAGTATTTGAATCATACTGTCTAAGCCTAATACCGTCCTCGTTGATTGTGGCAACAGTGTAATCCTCTGTGGACTTAATATTGTTTGTAGCTGCAATTAAACTGCCTTTTAAAAACTCTGCAACGTCATCTTTTTGCGCTTTCAGAGCTTCAATTTTAACTAAGTCGAAGCTAATGCTTGCCCCTGCGCTCACAGCGTTTTTGTATGCAC
The DNA here is from genome assembly GCA_031551135.1 of Eubacteriales bacterium. Lineage (GTDB taxonomy): Bacteria > Bacillota > Clostridia > Lachnospirales > JAITVM01 > JAITVM01. The sequence continues at coordinate 87,734 of JAVBOA010000003.1, forward strand.
TAAAGTCAAACCCATCATTGACATTTGTTTTGTTGCCAAAAATCATGTCAAAGTCCTCAAGGCTATTGAAGTTTATTCTAACGCCCAATAACATCGGCTTTACAATATAATTATCATTAACCTTTAGGGTAAAAGTTGTACCCAGTTCAAATTCATCTTGAAATCGTGAAAACTCCGGCAAAGCCAAAAAGTTTACGCATGATATCCGGTACAGAAATGTAGGATAGCAAGATTTCCTTAGAATCAACTCACCATGTTCCAAGAGTTCCTGTCGCACCTTTTGCTTTTCTTCTTGAGACATGATATCCGTTATAATAAATGCATTTTCCTGTACAGTGTCATAGCGCAGATATTCATTCAATTCAACCCACTTCTCAGGTGTGAAATTCTTTTCCATGTTCAATTGCGCCGTAATCCCATTAATCTGATCAACGAGTCCATTCAGAGCAGTTACCACAGTTGAGATAGCAGATTTCTTGCTTGAAATCATCGGACTTACCTGAGAGGCTAACGAGTTGACATCGGAATAGGGGATATTGCCGCTTTGAATCCTTGTTGCCTTTACGTTCTCCAGATTAGCTTTCAATCCTTCAAGTTGAGCCAATCCACTGTCTGATGTAAGTGAAGGCGTAATCTTTGCAGTTCCGTCTCGATTAAATGTATAGCTGACATCATACAGTGGCGCATTGGATTGAAGTTTGCTCAACTCGGCATTTTTATTTTTATACTGAATAAGCAATTCTGAATACTGTTTTTTTAGTGAGTTATATTTCATCTCATACGCTTTAAGAGCATTTTGTAAACCAACAGACATTCTATCGACAAATGCACTCACATTATAAATTGTGTCAGTTCCGTTTGGATTAACGCCGGAGATGTCAAGACCGTCACCGCCAATCACACGTAGGGCAGTAATTATCTTTTCTACCTGTGGCTCAACCTGATAGGATTTAAGCACATTATGTGTTGCTATAAATATTTCTGTATCTTTAAATTCCTTCTTTGCATCATATATATTTATCTCATATTTCTCATAATCAAAGACAAATATTGCTTCAAACGAATCATAAAATTCATTAGTCATCATGGAATAAAGGTCTGATTCAGTGATATTTATGGAACGCTGCCGTGTTAAGAAAATACCATCTACCGTTCCAATTTTCCAGCTTGGTGCAAGAGTTAAGAGAAGTCCCATTAAGCTCTCTTGTGGCTTTACCGGATTCCAGAGCTTATATTCTCCTACTACACCTGTAATTCGCTTTGACTGAAGCATTACTTGAGCCGATAGTGCCTCACATTCCTTGTACTCTTTGAACCCATCCGACACTTCTGAGACGCTGGTTAGCTGAAAATATCCGATATGTGGAAGGTGTATCATCCTGAGAGCGATCACGTCTTCATAATGCTTGTATTCTTCTCCGTCAATAACACTTGGAATCCTGAACTTCACAGATGAAATATCCGTAAAATTAAGGCTTAGTGAAACATCCAACGCAAACAAAGTGCATATAGGTTCTTTGCTTACTTCGCACAACACAAGCGGAGGAGCTTCGAGGCGATTGTAGGCATCAAACCCTAATAGATTTTTCAGCATCAGAAACCACCTACCGCTTTCTTAAATCTTGTTCTGATGGTTATTACACCCTTTCCGGTAATTTTGAGCTTGTTTAGACCATCAACAACTCGAAAGTAATTCAAATTGAAATTTTTCAGTATCTTGTCCCCACTGACTGTTACAAGATACCCAAGGTTATTATCAACGTAAATATTTTCACCGCTCCTAAGACCGGTCAACTGAAAAACTCTATTCCCATCGCTTTCATTCTCAATTTTTATTCCAGTCGAATCTGAAGCCAGTTGAATATTCATTTCTGGATAAAGGTAATCCTCAATATTTGAGTGATTCCAGTATCTTGCGTCGGTAATATCCTGAGTACATTCAAATACCTCTGTTTTGATATCTGTAATTGAATAGGATGAAGTGCATTTTACTGTGAAGCTCCAGCCAATCGGCTTATTATCAACCTTTATGACTTCAGGATCAATCAGCCAGCACTCATAGCTTTCATTCATCTTGTCTGGATCGAAAATTGTTAGTAGATGCGGATCTCGTCTGCCGAACAGCCAGCTCTGAATAATCTGCACTTCCCAAGATTCGTAAAATTGCTGATGCTTATTAATAATTGTCATGGGAAATTCAAGGTGGTCAACAATCTTCGATCTGTAATAAAAAGGCTCTGTCTTGTTCATTGCCCTGTCTGTTGCTATTTCAATATTCCCGTATGTTTTTATGTTCTGCACTCCTGTGTCACCAATACTTCCAATGATCAGTCCAAACCTGTGAGACGTTGTATTGTCAAATTGAAAATTACTCGTTATAATCACCAACTTTCATTGAAAAAAAGGCATCCAGATAAACCGGATGCCTAATAAATTCTTTAATATGCTTTGATTGCCGGACTGCCGCCCAGACTGTTTGCCGCTTTGTTGACTTTGCTTACAATATCACGTCCAAATGCAGTGAATTTGCTTTCCAGCTTGTCAACAATCGAATCAGTTGCTATACCATCAACTTTCAGAGTATTGTGAAGAACAATTTGCGGAGCTTCATTTGCTTTAACCTGAACCCCTTTGTTTTTCACGCCGACACTATCCATAATTCTGCTCTGCATATTTACCATCTGTGGAAGCAAGCTGTGTAAATCTGTTGTCTCGATTGGACGAAGAATCCTTTCGCCTTGATGAATAACAGCCGCATGATCTGTTTTAATAACTCCACCGATGTCATATTTGGGCAATAAGCCTAGTTTATCAAGCTTCTCTTCCAGTTCCTTTATGCCATCAATTGTAGTCTTCAGTCTGCCATCGACATTAGAGTAGCCATTTGAGTCAAACCAGTTGCCATTAATAGAAAACTGATTTGTCTTATCGTTCCAGCCCACGTCAGCACCATAGACGCTTTCGAAATAACTTCTTACGCCAATCGGATTAGAGTCATAGCTTGCCATATTACCGGCAATTTGCTCAGAGAGCATAGCAATTTCGCTCATCAAACCCCGCATTGTTACAAGCGTGTCATTTGAGCCTTCCATCACGTTCTTAGCCTTTTTCCAAGCGTTACCTATGTCGTTTTCAATTCCTGTTCCGTAGGTGTTATTCCATGCAATCAATTTACCATAGAGAGCGTCGCCTTCTTCGTCAATCATCTTCATCGCCTGACGAGCCAATTCACCGCTTTTTTGGATTGACTTTTCTCTTTCGTCCTTCTGCTCACGGATTTGCTTATCTTCTTCTTCATTAAGCTCTATTTGACGTTTTATGGTATCCTCGTAGACTTTGAGATTCCTTTCGATTAACTTCAATTCTCTATCTTTGACTCTGTTGTGCCGCTCCAGTTCAGAATCTAAGGCTTCCTTTTGTCTGTCAATATTGTTGTCGAAAACTAAATTGTCCAAATCCAGCTTCTTTTCAGCAAGCTCTTCATTAAGCTTTTTTCTTTCAGCCTTGGCAGCCAATGAATCATTATTTTGAATCTCAGCTAACCTATCTTGAATTTTTGTTACAGCTTTGGTCTTCTCATCATGCTGCTGAGTATATTTACGATCTTCTTTAGACAAGTCCAAAGAACGCTTTTTGTCAGAAATTATGTCCTTGTACAGATCATGTTCATCTTTAAGAGCGTCTTTCTTCTCATCAGCGATATCCTTTTCTTTTTCAAGTTGCTTTTTTAGTAAATCTTCCTGATCTTTGAGAGCTTTTATCCTAACCTCATCAGCTTCGTTTAACTCTTCAAGCTCCTGCTGAATCATTTCCTTTGTGAGATCAATAATATCACTCATAGCAGACAAATGCTGCTCATTCATTTCGACTCTTTGCTGACGAAGCGCATCGGCTGACTCTTTAGCGGCTATTGTATTATCTTGAAATGATTTTGTTAATTCCTCAATTCCACTCTTGAATTTATCAGCGTCAATTTCTCCGCTGTGAAGGGCTTGAGATAATTTGAGAATTTGCTTCTGATCATTCTCTACAAGTTGTTCCTGATACTTTAACTTCTTATTTAGAAGCTCCATTCTCTTATCAAAATCGTTGGGGGCAAGCATATCCATGTCAAAGTCAAATGCAGCAATGAAGCTTTCGAGACTTTTCTTTGTTTCATTATAATCCAAATAGGAAAACTGATATTTAAGTTCTCCAATCTCTTTGTAATGCTCTTGCCACTGCTTTTGCAAATCCATGATTTCGTCAGATGTCTCAATGTAATTTAGACTCCGATACCATTCTGCTTGCTCATGGATTATATCGAGCATTTCTTTATGTGTTTGGATTGCTTTTTCGTAATATTCAGGATCAGTTTCCGATCCTTCTTGCAACTGCATAGTAGCCAAATAATGTTCTTTTTGCGCAAGAAGATTACTGTAATAATTCTGTTTATTTTTGTTTTGCTCATCAAAAATTTGATTATCCAGCTTCAAATACTCGCTTTTTAGATCTTTATCTTTAATATAGTATTCTTCATTAATCTTCTGTCTGCGCTTAGTAGCTTCTTCGGCAGTAATTTCTTTTCGCCTTTCAAGATTATCAACGATTTCAAGCTCTGCTGTAGCAGCCTCTTTTATTTCCTTGATTTTCTCTTTGATTGCTTTTTCTTTTCTTTCTTCATCAGCCTTTTTTTGGTCTTTGTCAACATAGTCGTATAGAATTTTCGTTATGTCTGCATTGCTGTTGTTTGAAGAAGATGGAGAATTTATTGCTGAACCACCGAATTCTTGCTTATATGATGAAACCTTTTTCAAGTAGTTCTGAGTTTCTGGAAATGGTGGAACGCCACCATACTCCTTGACTCTGCCAATCCCAGCATTATATGCTGCTAAAGCAAGTTCCTCATCACCGTTGAAAGAATCCAGCATTTGTCTTAAATATCTTGCTCCACCCTCAATGTTTTGCTCGATATTAAACGGATATTTAACGCCTAATTCTTTAGCTGTTTGAGGTATAAGCTGCATTAACCCTTGCGCATTCTTGCCTGAAACTACATTAGGATTGAATGAACTCTCTGCCTTTATGACAGCCATCACCAGAGCCGGATCTAGCCCGTACTTTTGCGATGAGTTTGCGACTGCCGCATCTATGCGTGAGTTTCCTGAGGTTGGCGTATTTGTTGTAACCGTTTCCGCTTGGATAACTATTTGTTTTTTGCCGGACAAATAATCTTCTGGATTGACATACTTGCCTTTTTCTTGAACACCAAAATGCAAATGATTTCCTGTTGAGCGACCTGTGCTACCTACATAGGCAATTACATCGCCCTGCTTGACCATTTGACCGAAATCAACGTTTAGTTTTGAGGCATGAGCATATTGCGTTACTGTGCCGTCTGCATGTTGAATTTGGACTTCGTTGCCAAATCCACCGTCAGAGTCTGTCGCTTTGATTACTTTGCCAGAAGCCGCAGCGTATATGGGCGTTCCTTTTGGCGCAGCAAAATCCATTCCGTTATGGAAAGCACCATCCTTGCCTGTTATTGGATCTTTTCGATATCCGAAGGGAGATTTCATTGTTCCTTCTACTGGTCTTCTAAAACCATTATCGATAGAAGCATTGCTGTCAGAGTTATTTGCTTGGAACATTGAAGAAAAGAAATTTCCCCAATTCTCCGCTACATTCCCAGAAAAGAGGGAGAAAAACGTGCGCCAATTTCTGAACAACTCTCCCAAAGTTAATTTGGTTTTGGATGTCATTTTGTTCTGATATTGCTCAAAGTTTTCGTAGTTCTTCTTGTTTTCCTCTTGGATATCCTTATTAAGTTTTTGAGTGTCTTGAAGATATTCTCCCTGAAACGATTGCGCCGAACCCCTTTGTTCGTCAATCATCTTAACGAAATTGTCTGCTTTTTCTCGTCCCATCTGTACTTCTTTATTGTGCAATGCTTCCTGAAGCGCAGCTTTGTCACCAATTAAACCAATAAGCTCTGGGTATTTTTCTATGATAAACATAACCGACTCAGATGACAATTCTCCGTCAATTGCAAGTTCGTCTTGAGCAGTTCTAGTCTTTTCAATTACGTCTTCTAATTCTGAAGCAAGATTTTTGTAGCGTTCAGTGAGGCTGTTTACTGCAACTCCTGTCAATGACAGACCATCAATATTGCCTTTCAGTGCCTTGTTATTTTCGGTTAACTCGTTATTATAGGATTCAAGTTCATCAATCTCTTCTTCAATTGCTTTTATGTCTTTTTGTGCCGCATTTGTCCGTTTGGCAATAGCAAGCCTATTTTCTAGAATGGCTTGGCTAGACTTGTTCTCTGCAATGGTCTTATTATTTGCTTCTATTGCACTTTGAGACGTAGCAATTTTATCAGCCAAATCAGTGTTGATTTTTTCTTTTAAAGCACTTGTATTTAATAAGATACTTCCTGTTGAGGAATCAAGGTATTCTTTGTATTCCAAACTTGAGTCAGCCAAATTTTGGAGTGTAGACACCGATACCGTGCCGTTAATTCTCATTTCGTCTTCAGCGGCATTAAGTATATCCATGTTTTCAGCTGTTGATTTAAGAATATCTGAGAAATTGCTAATTCCCTCTACTGAAACTACACTTTCTTGAAGCTCATCCATCTTGCTCTTAACTGAATCCAACGAGTCACCGGCAGTTATTTTAAGTTTGGCGAAATTGTTGATTACATACTTAAGCTGATCAATGCTGAGGTTTTCGATTAAAGATTCACTAAGATTGTTGTCGGAAATCTTTTCTCTTATAACCGACTTTATATCATCGATTTGCTTTATATCAGCAGTAACCCCTAATTGTATTTTTAACTCTTCCGGAGTTTTGCCTATCGTCTCAGCAATTTTTGCAATAATTTCTTTAACTTGTTTATCGTACACAGCAGCAGACAAAGAGCTTTTATCTAACGACAGCAGGTTGTTAATATCATCTTGAATCTCGGAATTGTCAGTAATAAACTGAGTGAGATCCAGAATTTCCTGCTTCATTTCTTGAACTTTTTCTTCTGTCGTCTCGCTTGTTATCCTAAATCCGTTTATGTAATCGGACACAAAACTTCTTTGTGCGTCAGTAAGTTCTTGGTAGGCTGTAATTGACTGCGGAACAAGTTGTAAAGTTGGGTTAAGCCCCATACTCTTCTGTTCTAGTGAAGCAAGTTCTTTATTATACTCTGAAACCCACGTCCGAAGGTTTTCAATTTGCTCAGGCTTTAGGAGATTGTAAAACTCACCGCCTTCTTCTTTTGATAAGGCTATGATGTTCTCCATGTTGGCGATAATGTCATCCATATTTGAAGAAACAACTGATGACATGTTTTGTAGTCCAATATTAGTTGACTTTCCAGAACCGGCAAGAGCCAACTTGCCCTTTTCCCCAAGGAAGCTATATTGAAATGTTTCGCGTATTTTATCATAAGGTGAATTATTTACATAGAACTCATTTCTGCTTTTTCCGTACTCGGTTTTTTTCCCTTTGGCAATAGTCCACAGGTTTTCATCACTGGTAATTGACTCTAGTTTTAACCTGTTTTCTTCTTCAAGTAACTTTATTGAATCCTCAATTAAGCCATTTTTATTTGCAATTGCCTTGCCTTCATTATCATAACCAGATATTAACTCAGGGGATATTTCTAAAATCTGAGATACAATGTCTTTATATCTACTATGTTCTTCTACCGACAAAGAGATGTTCCTGCCATAGTCGTCAACTCCACCCGAAAGCTTTGTAAACTCATCTCCCAGCGAGTTTAACGTGTCCATATTCGAGGCAATGTCTTTGCTGGCAGTCCTATAGGCTTCCTGCATCTCATTGGCTTTATCGATAGCATTTTGCTGTGCATTCACTAATTTAGAGATACCGAGAGTAAGAAAGTTTATCACAATTCCTATGCCAAGACCGATTGCCATATTTCCAGCTATGGACAAAGCTTGCATTCCGAGTGTCGCAGCTTTTTGAGCCACAGTTAGAGCGGTCACTGCTGATGTGGCACTCTTTTGCTGTGCGGCGTATGCTGCGCTAGTAATTGTACCATCTGCCAAATGCTTTGCTTGGTTTTGAGCTTGAATTGAAGCTTTCCCCAGAGTGTCATTAAACAAGCCTGCTTTGTCTTTCGTACTATCAATTTGCGTCTCATATTGCTTCATCATCGCAACATCGTGGGCTAGTGATTTTGCATTTTCCTCTGCCATTTTTTTCTGAAGCTTTATGGAATTTATTAGACTGACATCTGAAAGTTTATTACTATCATTATTTTCAAATGTACGCATAAAACCTTTACCTGTCAAGCCTGAATATGCTGCAAACGCTACTGCAACCAGCGAGGGAATTTGACCTAAGGCTTCAACAGTGGCGTTAAGAAACCCTAATACTCCTGTTCCTGCGTCATATGTACCTTTAACTAAATCACTATTAATGAGAGTTGATGACATCTGCTCCATCTGTGCGTTAAATTTTTCTTGCGATGCAGCCACGGATTTCAAGTACGAGTTTTCATATTTGTCCAAAGCAGTACCGGCACTATCAGTCGCAACACCGGCGTACTTCATAGCTTCGCCATAGTTGTCCATGAGTGTAAGGAATTTTTCCTGTTGAAGCGTACCTGCAAACGCTACTGCCAAAGCCCTCTTTTGAACAGATCCATATGTATTCCAGTTCCCAGCAACGTCGTCGAGTACCGTGCCGAAATTTCTAAATTCACTACCGTTTTCACGAAGTTTTATTCCTAGACCGGATAATGTCACTTCTACTTTTGAGATGTCTTCTGCTGATTCAGGGTCTACAAGCTTCCCAGCTTTAATATTACCCATACGAGCAAACAACGTCTTATAAAAGTTGCCGACGCTCTCTGCGCCGTCCTGTGTGACTTCGCCGACAGTTGTTATATATCCGATTAACCGATCCATATCAACTCCAGCCATCCTTGCGCCGGTAGCAGTCTCAGCCATAGCAGTAGCAACATAGCCAGCGGAAACTGCCGCTTCCATATCCACTGCGGTCAACTTATCCACGATGCCCGTAGTGTCTTCAACGCTCATCTTATAGCCTTTCATGCTACTTGTGAGAGCTTTTGTTGCATCTTCAGATTCCATCTGACCAAGTTTTGAAAGCATTAACGAATCTTTTATTAGCCTATTTGTTTCACTTATTGTGAAACCTTGACGAAGCCATCCGTCTGCTGAACGGCCAACATCAATTGTCGTTGCACCCAGAGCCTTGCCCATCTCACTGTATGTACCCAATAAATTCTTTGTTTCTTCTCTTGTCTTACCAGTTGCTATTTGGAGGTCAGTTACAACGCCATCTAAGATAATCATATTGTCAATCATGTGCTTAACTTGACGCACTGATCCCATTACGATAGCAGCTCCGGAAAGATAAACACCAAGCTTTTGCGCCTGATCGGACAGCTTTGTTAAATAACTTTGGCCAACTAAACCTTTATCGCTGGCTTCGACTTTCAAATCCCGATACCTTCCAATGATACCATTGAGCTGAGATTCGAAATCTTTTATACTCGCTGGGTTAGCCTCTGCAATATGATTTAGAGACTTCATCTCTGAAAGAATGCCGCTGAAACGACTGCTCATTCCGACATCTTTATTTAAATTGGTATTGGCTTTAATGTATCGCTCGGTAGCAAACACAAGCTCCTTTAGCTCGTTGTGTGTTTTACTAAAATTCAAGGAACCCTTGCCGATTTGAGACTGACTTTTGACAACATCTCCGACCAGTGTCTTAGTCAACCGTAATTGGTCGTTGCAATTCTTTATCGCAGCGGCTTGAGTTTCTGTGCCTTTGGCTTTTTCAAGTTCTGCTATTACTGCCTTGAATTTCTCCAAAGATTCAGTTGCTTTTTTATACCCACCAGAATCTTTAATTTCCTTATTGGTAACGCCGCCTAAAAGACCGCTCTGCTTTTCATGACTTTGATTCAAAGTATTAATATAAGCAGGACTTACCGTTCTTTTAGCAGCTTGCTCCTGTTCTCTTTTCAACTGTATCCGGAGTCTGCTGTTTTCGATATCAATCTTAGAATTATTAATTGCAGCTGCGGCACGTTGTTTTTCTGCGGCAGCGACCTTTTCAATAGCGATTTTATGTTTAAGCATTTCGGATGTTTTAGCTGATAATGCTTTTGTGGAAACAGTAGTTTCTTTAAAATCACTGATAGTAGTCGTTTTCGCAACTTTTGAAGATTTTATCGATTCGGCTGCATCTTTCAGTCTTTTTATCTCTTTTTCAGCTAGACGAGTATCAAGTGAAAGCGTCAATTTGAGATGCCTCAACTGAGGTTTGATTTTGTTTAGATCAGTATTAATCTGCTTGACGGAAGGGTTTATATCAACACCCAACAGAACTTTCAAATCTGCCATTTATTATAACACCTCTTCTTATTATGTTTTTTCGCAATAAAAAAGAGAGGTGTCAAACCTCTCTATTCGTAAATCCATCCTGATTTATCAACAGTGATGTCATACTCCAAATTCGCTTCCCAATCTTTGATTGCATCATCAATAATGTCAAAACCCTCATACCCAAGAAAATGCGGTTTATCGAGCGGTGATTTCCAGCCTTTGTCAATCAGCATCGGTTTATAGCCATCTTCGCCATTTTCTAATTTTGATTTACCGTAGGATAACTCATCATTAAATGAAATCCGTATAAATTTTGTATCACCATCAATTTCGATTTTAAACTTATTAGAATCTAAGGCACGTTTTAACCCCTTGGTTCTTTTATACGTGGTCGGCGTATACCATTTGTAGTATTCGTCAATTCTTTCCTGAATACAATCACGAAGTTTTTTTGCCTCATCAACCAACACGTCTTCGGTCACAGCTTTCAGCGTTTTACCATTATCGAATTTCAGATTTTCAAGCTTTTGCTTATTTTTTAGTAATTCACTAATTTGCTCTTGCAGTGATTTATGAGCCATCGAAACTCTCCTTTTGATAATTTTCTTAATGTCTTATGACTTCAACAGATAAGGCTCTAAGAAAATTATCAAAAAAGCAGTATACGACACCTTGATTTGGGCATAGTATACTGCCTTAATGCTTTGCAATGCCTTTTCACATGCCTATCTTTGCCATAAAAAAAGCGACAACACCGCCGACAATAACTAAAATAATCTTGTCAACGGCACCATCCCATCTCTTCGCCGGTTTGTCTTCAAGAACCTTAACTCTGTCAACAACCTTTCCAACAGTCGCAGCATTGCTCACAACATCTGCCCTCATTGCCTTCATCTCACTTGCAATCTCATGTACTGCAAAAGCCAAGTGATTCGTAGATTTTACGCTTTCTTGAATCTCAGAAATTGTACTTGCAAGCCCGTCAATTATTACCTTTAATTTTTGTGTCTCTTGAATATTGTTTTGTAGCGACTCGTCCCTTTTAGAATTATCAGTTTCAATACTATGTACTCTCTCCTTAATGTTATCTTCAGAAGATTGTAGTTTTGCAAGACCAATCTCTAACTCATGTAATTTATTTCCGCTTTCCATCGTGATCCCGCCTAATTGATGTCCTTATTCATTTCGAACACAATCGCTTCAATCATGTTCTCCAAGTCTTGGTCTGATATCTTAAATTTCTCGTTGACCCATTTTTTTACGTAATCAAACTTTTCTCTGCCCATACCGGAGTCTCTGAATAATTGCTCGGCAGCGTGAACACCAATCCGAACATAGTTGTAAAGGTTTTTCTCCTTGAGGATTGGAATCACATAGTATGTAATTGCCGCACAAAGCAGGGGAATAATGAACTCTATTGCAAAATCAACCCATGTCATTAATGTCATCACTCTCATTATTTATTTTTTTCGAAGCAGTCTTGTCACCATACCATTTTGCTCTCATTGAATTTTGCATCGCATAAGCACCAATCCCAACACCGTCAACAAGCCATAGTGTTCTTATGATTTCAATCGATAACTGCTCGACTGGATTCTTATCGAAATATGAGAGAATATAACTAAATGATGTAAAAACAATTGAAACAAAGATCAGAATGATAAGCATTTTTTGCATAAACTCATGTTGCTTCTTTTTCTTCTTTGGTTTAGGTTTTTTATTCTTTTCGCCAAAGCTGATAACCATAGGGCACCTCTTTACTTATAAAATCTGTGTGTTCCGCAATCAAAGAGCTTAACCAATGACTGTTCATGCCAGCTACCTTCAGCACCCTTGATTGTTCTAAAGTATAAAGCACCCTGCGAGCAATCTTCGCCATTAATGGCTTTTTGAACAGCGACCTTTACTTTTTCCGAAGGTACTGCTCTGTTATAGGCTCCATCCCTTGTTGGCTGAAACTGCATTGGCTGAAATACCACATCATATAATCCATTCGGAAAACCTTTGCTCTTTACACGGTTAAAAATAACATTCGCAACCAGTATTTGACCTTTCTCACTTTCTCCGCAAGCTTCTGCGTGAACAATCTTCTGTAGAACAATAAGGTTTTTGTTTGCCATATTAATAATGAGTTGATCCAGATACTTCAGAGCATTAACCTGATTAATCCAGTATTCAGCAGTATTGATCACTTTGGCATCCACCAAAACATTTATTGCTGTATTTACATCTTTAATGCCGTTATCGATTTTTGCACTTGCGTTTTTCACAGAGTTCTCGCATAGTTCATTAAGATATTGCAAACTTATGTTTTTCCAGTAATCAGGTGTCACCATTATTCCCAAAGCAATCATCTTGTTTAGATTAGGCTGAGAAATAAAAAAAGACTCCTTTTTGGTTTCTGGTTGCCTCTCTTGAGGTTTTTTATTTAATTTGTTGTTGACATCCTTGCGAAACTGATCCATTGTGAGACCGAATTTACGCCAAATATGCTCGACATCCCCATGATTTGACGCTATGCCAAGCTTGCATCCTTCAGAGTGAGAAATAATAACTCCACTTTCCAATGGATTAAGTCTAAATTCTTTGCACAAGAAGGCGAATAGTTCTACGGAAGCCTTATATGTAGCCATTACATGCTCTTTTGTTTTTGCAGGATTCAAATCAGTCCAGCTCGATCCACCGGTATACTTAATGGTACTCGGCTCTGTCATCTCCACGCCAATATGAGTGTTGTTGGACGAGCCACCGCCATGCCAACCTCTGTGATTCCAAGGAAGAGTTTGATATACATCTCCGTTTGGTTCGACAAAGGCATGAACACACTTTTCAACCTTTGGCTTGTCCCATTGTTTAATAAATGCCATAGCGGAGGGCTGAGAGCAGCCGACGCTGTGAATCATCAAGCCCTTAACGGTTATTTTTCTGTTTGTTTTATAGCAATCATTTTTTGTCAAAATAGAATTGATTAACTTCATAATTTCTCCTCTCAGATGACTTCAATTATCACTGAAATTTCATTAAATCCTTTGCATCGTCAGGCAACATTGCAAGGAGTTTTTCAACATTTTTCGCACTGACAGACTTGGCAATTTTGTCAAGTATCTTCTTACCGTTTTTATCCAGCGTAGAGTTGGCTGTCTCTATAAACTTTAAGAGTCCAACACATACTTCAGAGAAACAGTTGATTGCCTCATCGTTCGCATGAGATACTGCTTTCTGAGCAACTATTGTGTCGTTCTTAAACTTAATTGCCTCATCAGTTATTTTTCTTAATCTATTGATATAGCAGGTAAAGGAAGCATCATTGAACTGTTCTACGACAGTATTCAATTCAAGCGCATTGTAAATCGAATACATTCTTTCGTTGTCGATTATTTCATGCTCTTCTTCACCAACTGTTATTTTTTTTGTAGCCATAGGAATATCTGTAAAATACTTCATGAATGCAAGTTCATAAGCAATCTGACCGGATACAGGTGAATACTCATCGCTGTTCCCCTCAAAGTCATAATCATATGCATTGTCAACCACATCATTAACAAATAGAATTTCTTCCTGTATGCTTAGACTTCTCTTTAGATTAACCTCTATTTCGTTGCAGAAATCCAGTTTTATAGTAGTCGTCTTATTTTTCATGTAATCATCAAATTTTTCTAACATAATCGTATCTCCTTTTTATTTGCTTCATAAAGTGGCTAAGTAAAGCCATTCAAAGTAGAGTTATTTCTGGTCAACAATATCTTTCAGAAGTTTTGCTATGTCATAACAGTAGTTGACTTTTAGCAACTTCTTTTCAAGCAAAATTCCGTTGTTACTTACTATGTCGCTTTCATTTATTGATTTTTTCTCAGTGTCATCCAAAAAATTTTTGAAGTCCTTGATATTGATAAAATATGTACATCCCGTTGAACGAAAATCGACGATGAAGCCAGCATAAACCCCTGCATAGGATGATGCTTCAAGCAAACCGTTTATTTGATGCAGTTTAATCATTTTCCCTTTTTCCGATTTTTCACGTTGTATGCTTAGCGATGTGTTTTTCGTGGATTTCAATTCCAATGGGAAAAAGCTGCCGTTATGAAAAATGAAATTGTCAAAAGGATTATTTGCTGTAAACCTTACAGCTCCACTACTTTGTGAAGAAAACGAGGAAGGGCTATCCTTAATTCTCATAAAATAGGCATCCTTTGGAACTGATTTCTTAAAATTCGCTTCAAATATTTTTCCTGTATTGATATGTAAAACCACCTTTATATCAGCTTTTTAGAGAAAAAAATAGGGCAGGGCAGATCTTTCCACCACCACCCTATTTGTTTAATTTGTTTTAGTCTTTCTCGTTCGTTTCTTTGTTGCCGGTTTATTATCCTTAAGTTCATCAATTTCCGAGTTGATATTGTCAATAACAGCAGACAACCCAAGCTCTTCAATATCGTTTGTGTAATCCAAAAGCTCATTTTTCGTCTCTTCGACAACCTTGTCTATCGGAGCGTGAAGCAAATCCACAACTTCTTTCTCAGTCATATCCGTTCTTTCTGGAATGATTTTGAAATTCCGATTGGCAAATCTTTCGCTCTCAACTTTCTCAGCATACGAGAGATAACCTTCGAAACCACATTCGTTACATACAATACTTTTCCAATTTGCCGTTCTATCACAGTATTTGCAAGCAAAGTATTCTTTGCCGCAGTTCCTGCAAACATGGTTAGGCTTTTTCATCGAACCCCTCCAATCGAACTGATTATTCGGTTGGGATAATCAAATACCAGAGTTCCTTAGAAGCAGAACACACATCAAGAAGGGCTGTTGCCTTGAAATTGTGAACCATAGGCTCATTACCAAATGTCATTGTGAAGTTACCATCAATAGCGGCATTCGGGAATACCATTACGCCTGTGTAAATAGTCTCGTTATCGCAAACATCACGCATAAGAACCTCAACAAGCAATTTACCGGATTTAGGGAAATTGTCTGAACTGTTAAGGATTTTCGCACCTGATGTCTTGTAATTATAAACCATTGTCAAAAGATCGCCGGTTTTAGCGTCTGCGTCAGAAACATTGATTTTCTTAGTTTCCGGATCATATGTAAATTTGCCAGCAGCCAAGGTTTTATCCTGAACAAGTTCTTTGCCAAGAGGATTACCCTCAACCATTACATAGACTTTACCAATTTCGTCTCCAACAAGACCTTCTGCGGTATGCTCTGTGACAGCAGTCATATCAGTGCCTGTACCTGCAACAGTCTTTTGATCGAAATAAGGAGACACGAGCGAACCATCTTCTGCAACATCAGGTTCACCACCGAGCTGCGCAGCGAGAGCACCACCAGAAACAAAACCGTTGTTACATTCAAATCCGGCAGTTTTATTGCGGTTCAATGCGATAATACGAACGCCAGCAGCACCAGAGCCGAAAACCTGCTCAGCACCATTGGTGATAGAACCATCTTTAATTTGATCCATAAGAAACATCAGAGAACCGTCAGTTTTATTCTGAAGCGACACTCTGCCGATGCGGTCAATAACCAGTTTTTCTAAGTTAATAGCCATATAGAAAATTACCTCCAATTATTTATTAAGTGATGTTATTATTACTTCCAAGCCAATCAAACTCATCGAGTGACAGCTTTTTCATGTCTATATTTCCTGTGTAGCATCCGTTCATGATATTGTTGTAGTTCTTAATTTTCTGGATGCGTTTCACACTGTCGTAAAAGGTGTAAATGGGTAAGCTCCAGACTGATTTGTGGTCATATTTAAAATTCTCGCTATTGACCATCGCTGAAATCAGCGGTATTAGAGTTGAACCCTTTTTTTGTTTTTTTTGCCTTGCCTGATCCAATCTTTCGAGTTCAATCATCGTTTTTAGAGTTGATTTATTTGCAGCTTTCTCTACTCGTTTCTTCAAAGAATGAATTGAGCAAATGATTGTCGATAGCATTGTGTATACCGTTTCGTCAATCACAAATTCTGTTTCCGGATCACACAGCACAACCTCATCGTTGTCGTCGTATTTCATAAGAACCATTTTGGAAAAATCAAATGCGCCAAATAAAATAGCAGTCTTCTCAGGTGTCAGATTGCCATACAACATTGTGAACATTTGAAAATCGCTCAATTCGGTGTACAGAATTTTCATATCATATAACTGAACCATATAGTCAGTAGGAGTAGCGGAGAACGTGCTTATCATCGAAAAATAGCCTTGCTCTCCATACTCAAAAATTTCTTCCAAAGTAGGATGATGAACCGTTATTTCGTCGTTAAGTACAATGTCTTTCCCTCTAAATAACAAGGACTCGTCAAGCATTTACTCACCACCCAATACCGCAGACTGGCTTTGAAAGCTCACTTGTCCTAAACACTATCTCACGATAGATGAATTTTTCGCTCAGAAGCTTTTCATAATTCGGAAAATCATCAAGTTCGCTAAACCCGTATTTTTTTGAGCCTCGAAAAAGTTTCTCTATCTCGTCGCTGATTACATCAATTCTACTTCCTGCTTTATTTTTCATTCGCATGTGTTCTTGGTGCGCTAAAACCCAAATCGTAACCCTCACATTAGAATAAGAGGGATTGGTCTTGTGTTTTCCTAATTTATCTACGGCGATTAGAATATTCGTCATAGCATTCGTTTGAACATCAGGGACTTTGAGGAATGGAAAAATGTTTCTATAAATAAGCGTCTGTGGGTCTTGAGGCTCATAGCCAGACTCCTTACTATCTATCAAATCAACAATTTTCTTGTTGGACAAGATGTCCAAGATGATATTCATTTTATAATCCGTAATACTGATTCCGCTTATATTTTCCACCCCCTCTAAAAGTATGATATTAATGTTAATTCAACCTGAGCTTCAAAGTCTCCAAGATCGGTATCATTGGCAGTTACCTTCAGAATAAACTTCTCACCAATAATATCTTCATTATTTAACGCACGAAGACTAATGCTACAATCGTCAGAATGTTTGACTTCAATTTGATGCTGCAACAGTGTTCCAAAATCTAGTGACCAGATAGGTGCAAGGGATAAAGCCGGATTCCCGTTTGTATCTAAAAACAAAGCCTTGAATGACTTTGCGCTGCCTCCTACACGAAGCTCCGGATCACCCACGTATTCAATAAGCACATTTCCGACTTTTGCTGCATCTGTCTTGGGAGCAACATAATTTGCTACCCAGAGTTCCTTATTATCGTCATCTTGCAATTCGTCTTCTTCAACATTTATAACCAAAAATCCCTCTGCTGTAGATTTTGAGTTGTTTGTTATTCCATCGAACCTAACTAGGCGGTATGCAATAGGCTGGCCGCCTGAGATATCCATAAGAAATCGCTTTTCACGACGCAATAATTTAGTTTCATCATCATACGGTAGCTTGATTTTATACTTACCGCTACCGACAGCAATAACCCTTTCTCTAAACTCACCGCTTGTATATGGGTCTTTTGCAATACTCCAGCGTTTGATAATTTCGAGAGTTTCAGTGTTTTGCCAAACAAGTAGGTGATTGCATTTTTGAATAATACCTCGTGAGAAAATTTTGTTCTCAATGAATTTCTCAGTTACGAGCCAGAAGTCTCCCTCGTAATCAAGCACTTCGCCTCTTCTAAAGGATTCGTAGGGACGTGCAATTATTTTACATATGTCGCTTTCTTCTGTAGTGGTTATGATGAAATCTTGCAGTCTGTTTCCAATTGTAACGCCGCGATTGAGGTTTACTGATGAGCTAAAACCATCTTCAAAGTCCCTTGAAGTTTCAGCTACAACAATGTCCTGTGCTGACGACGCACCCGTTGCATTTTGTATAGATCGGAAGTAATCAATGTTTAGCATAGCGACCTCCGTTAATCATCATATTGGGCATAATCTATGCCGAGAAACTTTCCTGTCTCTCTATCTGTGTTCTTGTAATCATCAATCAACGACTTGTTTTCATCTCGAACAGCCTTAAACATCTCAATAAAGGTGGAACGAGCATTGCTTGGATCAAAAACTCTTAAATCAGTTGATGTAAAATTTACAGAGAGCGTCTTGAGCTTGGATATGTCTCTGTCCAAATGGAACTCATACATCATGGAAGCAATCAGGAATATTTCGTTTCGTGTCAGGTCTTCGTTAAAGACCGCAAGCGTTTCATCAATGTCAGTCAAATCAATATGATTGCAACCGGCAATAGAAAGCTTGCTGACGGCCTCGTTGAGATAATTCCCTGCACGTCTTAAGGCAAGTTCCATCGAATCTGCGTCAGACAAATTAATATAATTAAAGAAATCTCGGTCTTTTTCGACTCTCTTTAGAAAAGCCTCGATTGTGACACTAATTGTAGTTGACAAATAATCGCCCCCTATTCAGATTTCTTCGCTCTGCCACTCGCTGGTTTTTTTGCTTGTACCGTCTCGTTGCTAACTGCTACATCAGCACACTGAGCAATAGCTTTATTTTCAGTAGCTTTTGCTTTAGTAAGCTCATCCAGCTTTTTCTGCATTTCAGCAAGTTGTTTTTCCATTGCCTCTTTTTCTGTCTGCAACGCAACATTTTGAGTCTCAAGTTCAGCCACATTATCGTTTGTTTTCCTATCAAAGCTTAACCCATCCAGAGAGATACCAGATTTTGTGATTCCGTTACCCAATTCCAAATATCTTTGATTAATGATGTTGTCAACCCGATTTACAACGTCATATTTACCTTCATTCTTAATTCTGGTTAATATACCGCGAATTCGCTCAAAGATTGAATTGTTAGTAATAGCAACAATCTGTTTCATGCCCTCTTTGGTTGGATTTACAATTAATTCTTCAATTTCACTGTCTTTTAAAATATCATTCCAATTTTTGATTCTGAGAAGGTCTTCATAGACTTCCCTTTCGTCTTCTTCTTCAAAACGAAGGAAGCCAGACTTGAAAGCATTGGAATTGCTGTTTATATTTGTAATTTCTGAGGGCGAGAATGGCATTACACTTGGGTTTCCATCATCATCACAAGAAGGGATTCCAAAAGAGGAATCCCTTGTCGAAACACATACCAGATTCTTGCCATAATTTAATACATTGATAATTTCCCTGTCTTTAATTGCCATCTTTTTTCCTCCAATTGAATAAATTAAGCAAGAACGATTTTAGCAACCTTAGAAATGTCTGTGATTGCATAGCCAAATGTAAAATCTTTTACACGAACATGAATTACCTCATTTACATTATCCATGTCTTCGTAAACATGAATATCACCCTTCATATCGAGTGTACCGATCTTACCTGCAATACCGAAAATTCTCTTGTCAGGGATAAGCAAGCTGCCGTTAGCCATTTTTTTCGCTCCTGAAATGCGAGCTACATTCACGCCTTGAATGAAATCAACAAGACCATAACGGTTAAAGCTGTTTTTCATAACCTCAGACATGTACTCAGCATAACCGTCGATACGGGCGATAGCTTGAGCGTATTTTGTCAAAGTTACCATTACAGCGTCATTGTCATTTCTGTCAGTAAGATATAGAGTAAGAGCGTCGATTGATGCTTGAGTCGGCTTAGCGGTGGTTTCGTTGATAAGCTGTTCGCCACCTGTAATAGCAGCATCTACAGCACCGAAAACATCAGCAAACAAAGCGTTTTGTAAAGCTTCTTTTGCATAGGTAGTGTATTCAGCAATGGATTTCCAGCCATTTTTACGGATATCTACATAGGAAAGCTTGAATTCTACCTGCTTATTTTTCCACGTCGGCTTAAGAGAAGTGAAGTCAAGGTAAGAAGCGTCTACAGTTCCGCCTTTAGCCGCATCATGTACTACGAGTGTATTTTTTGGAGTTTTAGTCGATTCGTAGTCATCGAATTCACCTACAGTACCTCTGTCGAACATCATATCCAAAAGTTCGTCAGGCGTATTGTAAATTTCTTCTTGGATAGTTCTGCGCATAAAAGCGGAGAGTTCTTTGTTCGGATCTCCTTTATCTGCGATTTCTTTTGCCCATGCGTCGCAAAGCTCTACGGCTTCCTTCTCTTCGCTTGTCAAGTTTAATTTATAATGAGTTTTCTCAGCAAGTTCAAACATCTTGCCAGTGTCTTTTACAACTTCAGCAATTTCATGGTTTAACATAGTTTTATTCTCCTATTCAGATAATCTTAGTTGGCAACTTGATTGTTAATAACGTCAATAATTGCAAGTTCATGACCGTTGTCGTTAAAAAAGCCAGCAAATACGAAGTTAGATTTTACTCCGCTGCCAGCTTTAACCCATTTGCCATTTGTATTTACTGCCATAGCCACGCCTTCAGTTAGTCCAGTTGGAGCAAACTGGTCTGTTGCTCGTCTTTCTCCACCTTCTGGCATAGGGATTTTTACAAAATCACCAGCTTTTACAGTCACAAACTCTTCTTCGTAATCGGACATATCGCCACGAGATGCATTTACTCCTGTCGGAATACGCTCTTTGTCAACAATGAAAATATTCTCAGCAGTTTCAGCAGTAGGGAATTTTACTGTTTTGTTTACGTAATCGATAACAACGCCCATGCCTGTCTTCATATCCGCAGCAGCTTTATACATTGTGTAAACAGGTTTATTCAATTTAATCTGTAAATCTCTTAACATAGCTCTGATCTCCTTTTAAGGTTTAATTAATTATTTTCAAGAAATTGTTTTATAAATCTCTTGTGGTCGGGAACTCCGCCATCATCTGTATCCAAACTCGCTTTAATAACATTTACTTTATTCTCAGCAACAACAGCTTTAGGGGCTAAGGCAGCTTCGATGACAGATGAATCATCAGATTCGCACATTTGCTTTTGCATAAATCTTTCAGCAATAATTGCATTAATTTTGTTTTTATCAAGTTGTTCGATAAATCCTTTGATTTCTGCATTTTCAGAAATTTCCGATTCCATAATGAGATTACTGCGAAGTGTATAAGATTTTAATTCTTTTCTCTTTTCTTCTTGCTCTGCCTCAATCCTTTCTCTCTCGGATGTTTCAAACTTTTCCTTGAAAGTGTTAAGCGTTGAAATTTCCGCAGAAAGAGATTGAATTGTTTCGTTTGCTTTTACAAGCGACTCAGACAATTCGCTTTCTTTTGTCTGATACTGTTCCACTGTTTCATTAATCTGAGCTACGGAAACAGCAAGCTTTGCATTTACCGGATCGCTTACAGTAACCACATCACCCTCAACTTCGTATGAGAATGTGATTACATCAAGCTCACTATCCGCTCCCCACATCTGTATCCACACAACTTTATCAGCAGGGAAATGGTATAAGACACAAAAATCCCACTCTCTTACGTTCTTGCCCAACTTACCAGCAATCGCTTTACGCAAAGATTGCCTAAGGTCAGTCTCGGTCATGGCAGAAGTTTCAATTTTTGTCTCAGCATTAACAACAATCACTGCTGTGTTTTCAACCATTTCATTGGCCATAACTTGTTCCTCCTTTTCATGTTTCAAATTTTCATTTTCTGATAAACTGACTAAGTCTTTACTAAGTGCATTGATTAGGTCATCGTCTTGAACATCGCTTCTTTGCGCAACCTCAAGCAGCATACTCTCTGGATAGGCCGGAGGGATATGCTGGGCTAAAAGCGAGTGACCCAAAAAACGACCTTCGTCAATTACCTTGACTTTCTTACCTTTGATTGCTTCATAATGGAACTTAATCGGCGCAATCTCCCATGAAGTCATTAACTCTCCATGCAAAAGCCGTTTCTTAACAAGTGAACAGAATTCCGGAAACCTTTTCCAAAGTTTTGCGGTTGCGGTAATATACTCCTTGCCGTCAATCTTTTCGATTTCAACGCTGGTAAATACACCGCAAGCCGATGAGTCGAACTCATATGCGACATAAGGGTTTCCTTGAACATCTACTTTTACTTTTTCAACCAAATTATGAGAAGTAAAATCTGCTTCACCGGTATCGCTGATTGCAATTTTCCCGACCACTGGCTGAGAAACCAATGAGTTCATCCACTGTTCAATGGTGTCCCTGTTCAACTTGACGCCATTCCCATTCGGATCAAAAGAACAAATTATAAATTTAGCCTTTAATGAAGTAATATCTTCTGTCACTGCACTGCACATAACATTGCTGCTTGACAAAAGTACATTTCCAGATTCTATCTTGACCACCGCCGTTCTTTAAACAAAATAAAAAGACGATGCAAAATTGCTTCGTCTCAACTGAATACAGATCACCATTCTATTTCATCAGGTTATCTGCTCTTTTCTGTATACTGCTTGTCATAATCTTGCTTATCTTTATTCTTTCCGTCAGTAGGTGCGCCACCCTTATTTTCAGGTTTATCACTGTCTGACTTCGTATAAGCATTTTCCCTTGCGTAAAAGACTGCATCGGATTCATCGTTATTTTCTGCAAGTCTCCGCTGATACTCGTCCTCAACAGAAAAACCAAGAGTTTCGAATGCCGTTTGTCTACTGCAATTGAGTTTATTATACAGAATATCAACTAAATCTTTCTTCATTTCAAAATTCAATTGTTCACTGTCAATGATTTTTAGAGTAGGAGTGTACTCCATGTCAAAACCATTATTTTTTAAGACAATTGCGTACCATCGCTGCATTATTGTCTCAAGCTGCTCAGATATCGAATTAATAGTCTTCATCAACTGATCGAGTGAAATGTTTGCTACGGAAAAGTTTGCAACATTTATATCTGCAAAGCCAATACCCAGACTGGTCATGATTTGACTTATGTACGAGCTTTTCTTGTCAGCAGAAACATCTTCAACTTGTGGCTCAACATAGACTATTTTCTCAACGTAGGGAGGAGAAGTGTAAACAACGGTTTTATTTTTCCATGCTTGCATGAGTTCATTATGAGCATGTGCGGCTTCGCCATGTCCCTTTCTCGAACCATCAGTTCCCATTAACTCTTTTCTCAAAACTTGATGAATAATCTTCTTTGCTTTCGCCTTATTGTTTATAAAGTCTGCATTTTCAATATTCTCAAGTGCTAGGACAAGGTTAATAACCCTAAAAACAGGGGAAACTCCATATTGTCTTCCGAGATTGCCGATCCGCATAACTCCAGTATATTGAGAATCTAATCGAACATAGTTTTCTTTGTTTCTATATCCCTCGAAAACCTCCGGAGGAAAGTTGACCTTGATATCTTCCTCAACATCCTTTATCAGCAAAGCTTTTCCACGGCGAGTCTTTTGATAAGTCTTTTTTAACCTGTTTTCGAGTTCTCGCATATTTATCAGGACAACGGGGTTGTTGCCGTATGTATATGGTGCAATCTCAGCAACGCCTAAAGGATAGGCGTCTACAGTGTAAGTCCCGTTTGTATGCCGCAGACACAATATCCTATTTCCCTCCGCATAGGTAAGGGATATGGCTGTGCGAATCAACTGTGGCAAATCTATCTGATTATGGAAATCATTGATAGCCAGCTTAACTTTTTCCAACACTTTTTGCTTATTCCGTTTTTCAGTGAAACTCTTGTAGGAAACATTGTAGCTTGTATTGATATTGCTGTCCAAACTTTCATATGTCTTTCCAATCAAGTCATTGACCACAATTAAATTCCTGATGATAATATTTGCCTCTTGAACATTTTTGATATTTGAATGTATACCGGTAGACAATTCCCTTATTCTTTCAGGCGACACAGCGTTTGAGTTATTGTTATCAAGCATATAAGCGGAATAATTATTATTCGCTGGATCATGTGTGCTTAATGCAGATAGAAGCTTGTCTTGCGTCAAGCTGTCGATCTTTTCATATGAAGTCATAATGACTGTATTCTCTTCCACTGGAGACACATATCCTTCGTCTTGGTCGTTTCGATCTTTTAGTTTGTCATCATTAATGGTTATCACCGCCGTTCTATACTAAGTCGCTGTTAAAATTCTACTGCCGATACACAGGACACAAAAGCTACAATCTCTTCTTCTCCGCTAAGTTCTCGCTCTTTGAGGTTTGCAAACATGTTGGCGTATGCCACTGCCGAATATCGGTCTTTTCTCATGCCCGACTGTTCAAAAACTCGAATTTTGCCGTTTACGATATCATGAGAAAGATTGATTGTCTCATTGATTAGCAATGATGTTTGATAAAATGGAGATTGTAATAAAACTTGATTCTCAACTGAGAGCTTGTGGTATGATTTATTTACTGAAAATTTATCGTTTGCTTCTATTTCGCTGATCAATAAACGCAGCTTGCTTCGCTTTAAACAATCACGTAAAGAGACAGCCGCATCGTTATTAAATTGCTGGTTTGCTTTCACGCTAAATATTATCTTGGGAGCATTTATATCTTTGCATCTTTCAGCCATGTCTTTGTCATTTAGGCAAGACCATGCAGGGTATACAAGACCTCTCTCTTCGTCAATAATCTCTCTTACTAAATTGTCGTACACACCGATACCAACACCAAGGCAGTCCACTACAACAAAGTCGCATTCCAGATCATCATATAACTGCTTTAATCTAACTGACTGGTCATAGGTATGTCCACCGTTCAATGTTTCAATATATATCAGATTTCTTATATATTGATTGTTTTTCGTAGGGATTAGCTGCAACACAGCGAAACAGGTATTGTCATTCTTGGAGCCGCCCTGAGTTGCAATGTCCATAGCAATAATTCTTAGCTCACCATTAACTTTGTGTGAGTACTTTATTTTTGGATCATTAAGCATTTCATAATATGGTTCAGGATAAATCGGCATAGGAAGAACTCTGTTCAGTTCCATGTCGTTAAACGCAAAGAAGGCATTGGTAGCTTCGCCGAAGAACAATGTCTCCATCTCCATGCTCCAACTTATCATATTGAAATCTTCTTCTTGCATTTCATCAATAATCTGTTGTTTTGGGTAATAGCCTTCGCTCACCGGCAACTGATAAGGGAATCCAACACAAAGATAAGAATCGCCTTTAATCATTGATTTGAAAAATGCCTTAAACTTGTCCCAAGAATAATGATGTTTAAAAAATGCTGATGATATATATGTCTCTCTGTTTGGTTCTTTTGGATAGTTTTTGTATTCAGGCTTATTGTAGAAATTTGGAGTTCTCTGTCCGGCCTTGAATTTTCGAAGAACACTATCCAATATGTTTTTAAGTATCTGTACGAATTCATCAGCAAATACCCAGTTACTTCTCGCCGATCTCGCTGATTGTCTAGCTGTTGCAACCGATACCATAGAACCATTCTTCCACTGAATAAAAGCATTGCTCGGCGTAGTGTTCCAATCGGAGATTTCGTTACGTAAGTTTGGTGAGCGAGGCATAAATTCGTCAACAATCTTTTTAATTACATTCGTTGACTGACCACGGTTTCCGGCAGATATTGTAACCTTAAGGTTTGGTCTAAGCGTACAGTCTGCTACGATGGCGGCGGCTCCCACCTGAGATTTTCCCATACCACGACTTGCAAATATCATGCAGTAAGTATATTTTAGAATAATATTTATTAAAATCTGCTGAAATGGTCGAAGCCAAGTCATTCCAAAGTAATCAATCAAGAGCCTGTGTGGGTTCGCTCTATAGAATGAAGTCCATATTCCCACACCCTCATTAATCCGATCTACTTTAGAACGACACTTTGATTTGCGTTTTTTTGTTTTCGTCAACTCTCGTCACCGCCAGCTTCGGAGTCATTTGCCCCAAACCCATTTTCGAGCAAGTAATCGTACACATCATCACTATCTGCGTGTTCAAGTTCCGGAATCTCAACTCGAAAGCGATCCATCTCGTCCTCGTATATTTTTGCATACCTGTTTTTAAGACCGAGCATTTTACACAAATGCCCAATAAAATAGACGGTTATCATTTTCATGATACCGTCAATGTCTTTCCAGCAATCTAATGGCTCAGGTATGGGTTCTTCATTCTCAAACATGTCAATCATAACGCCAATGGGCTTTTCACCGGCTTTTTCATTTGCGTCCTCCAATTTTGGAGTCAGATTAGCCCTATCGAGTGTTTTCTGAAAAGTGTCAGTCAATTTTGAGTATAAATCGATTTTCCCATCAAGTAATGCCTTGTTTTGTTGAAGTTTAATGATACAAAGCTCTTTAACAAGGGACTCCCTGTTCTTTCCTTCGATAATTGTTCTTGCTTTCCAGTCAGCAAACTCGTTGTTCAAAAAATCCATCTCATCAGGAGTAAAGCCGAATCCCCATGTTTTTAAACTGGATTTCGAGATCTTAACATTCTCTTCTTTTAACCTATCAAAATCCTCAACGCTGGTGATTACGTCCCCTTTTTCTCGCTCTTTTAACTCTGCCATATAAGAATCATATGTTTTGCCTGCATATTGGCTCATATTGCACTGCCTGATCAGCGACTTAATCCGGCTTTGGTCAGTGCCGGTCTTTCTCGAAGATTCCAGTAGGCTTTCAGTTAAATATATGTCCCAATGCAAGCACATTCTTCTAATTGCATCATCCTGATTGCCAAGAATTTTTGTATATTGGTCTGTAAATTTGTCAATACAGCGGCTGCAAATAGGCAGAAAACGGTTGTTACCGTAAAAGAACGGAGACTGCGAGAATGGGAAATTCCCTTTCTGTGTCCTATATTCTTCACCACAGGCACAACACTTGAAAGTAGCTGACTGAGGTTTTATAACATCAGGTTTATTTGGCATTACTTGATCTTTGACTGTAGAGTTTAATATTGATTCTGCGGGAGCCAATGTTCCCTTTTTGCTTATTTTTGGTATCCGTCCAGCCAAATAAAACCCTCGCTTTCATTTTTTTGAATTTAAAGTCTCAAATCTTCACCTGTAATTTCACTGTAGTCAGATATCAACTTCTCGGTAACTTTAAAAATGAAATTTGTGGGTTTCTTGTCAGTATCTTCTGGCTTGTGTAACGGCTTAATATCTGCAACAACATTGCCCAGTTTAATCAGTTTTCTAGCGATTGATGCGTCAGGAATCGCTTTAAACTCCTTAGGAGTTGCAGTCATAATCTCAACGTCATTCACCTGTTCATCGCCTTCTGTTGGCATCACTGCTAATTCTAAATTGTAATCATTTTTTTTACGAAACATATATTTTTCACGCTCTCTTATCGTCTTTTTAAAGGTCGGTAAAATTCGCCTTCTTAACTTCTTTAATTCCATTTTCATCAAAATACTTTGCAAGTTCATCTTCCTGCGAAGAGTCTTTGTAGACCGACACCAGATCAAGTGTACTCCAGCCGTTTATATACTGTATTACATCATCAGGAAGCGATTGCTGCGACAAATACGTCGTAAAGAAATGTCGCAAGCAATGAAAATAGAAGTCAACTTGCAGTATTTTGCTAAATCCAATCGCCCAAGTGTTTAAGGTGTTTGGGTTAAGTTGAACCCAATTCATTGTGGCTTGATCTCGCTTGACAAACAGCCACTCGCTATTCACTCCAAGCTCTCTTCTGTGCTTTAGCCACATGTCTAAATATGGCTTAAATTTATTCACCAAGACAAATTTATTCAGGAGTTTTCCGTTTCCCCTGCCTTTTGTCTTTATTTTCTCTGGAGTTTTATATAATGACCCATAAATGATGTGTTCATCAGAAAAGAAAGAAACTTTAAATCTAGGCAACTCACTTTTTCTAGCTCCGGAATAAGCTGCTAGAGCAATAATGCAAGCCCTCTGATATTCGCCTTTGTCTACCAGCGTTTTAAGTAACAGCTCAAGCTGTTCTTCTGATAACACAGTTTTTTCTCTGATTTTTTCATTTACCGAATACGCCGTAAAGCACCTTGCTTCAGCAATGGGGATATAAGGCGTATTTTTAAAATTAATTGTATTATAAATGAGATTGTAATATAATACAACTATGAAATATAAATCTAATAATAATGTAGTATATTCTTGCAAATATCATGTTGTATGGTGTCCTAAATATCGGCGTAAAGTTTTAGTCGGAATAATAGCTGAGCGTTTAAAGGAGTTGATTATGGAAAGATGTTCAGAAATAAACGCCGAAATCATTGAATTGGAGATAATGCCGGATCATGTGCATTTGCTTATAGAGGTTGATCCTCAATTTGGAATAAATAAAGCCGTACGTAGTATAAAAGGATTTTCTTCTTATACTTTGCGAAAAGAGTTTAAGGAATTGACCACAAGACTACCAACATTATGGACGAACAGTTATTTTGTATCTACAGTAGGTGGTGCGCCGTTAGCCGTAATAAAGCAGTATATTGAAAATCAAAAAACTTCAGAGAGGAGGAAAAAGAATGATAACAATTCAAGTAAAAATCAAACCAACAAAAGAACAAGCAAAAATACTTAATCAAACAGCTAAAGAATATGTATTTGCCGCTAATACCTTAATTGAATATATCAATAATCAATCGATATTTCCAAAGCTTTCAACCAAAGACTTTTCTGCAGAGCTACCAAGCTCGGTAAAAAATGAAGTTCTTAATACAGCTAAATCGGTAGTGAAAAAATTCAGAAAAGGAAAGTGTGAATCTTTGCCAGTTTTAAAAAAAACCATAATAACATGGAATAATCAGAATTATAAAATTCTGGACGGCATAATTGAATTTCCTGTATGGATAGATGGCAAAAGTAAACGAATCAAAGTGAAAGCAATATTCACAGAATATCAATCGGAGAAGCTTAATTTCAGACTCGGAAGCTTGCGAATCTTAAAAAGAAACCACAAATGGATAGCACAAATAGCAGTTGACATAACTAGCACTGATAATCAAGGAAATCGAGAAATGGGAATTGATTTAGGTATAAAAATACCTGCAGTTGCAGTTGTAAATAATGGGAAAACAAAATTCTTTGGTAATGGACGCAAAAATAAATATATCAAACGGAAATATAGAGCTAAGCGCAAAAGGCTTGGTAAAGCCAAAAGACAAAAAGCTATTAAAAAGCTTAATAATAAAGAACAGCGTTGGATGCGCGATCAAGACCATAAAATCAGCAAAGCTATTATTGAGTTTGCAAAACGGAGTAATGTTTCAATAATCCGATTGGAACTGTTGCAAAATATACGCAACACGGCAAGAACAAGCCGTAAAAACGAAAAGAATCTACATACATGGTCATTTTATCGATTGGCGCAATATATCGAATACAAAGCAAATCTTGCAGGTATAAAGGTCGAGTATGTTGACCCGAAATATACAAGTCAAATCTGTCCAAGCTGTAGCAAGCTTAATAAAGCAGCAGATAGAAAATATAAATGTGCTTGCGGATATAAATCACACCGTGATAGAGTCGGCGCAATCAATATAATAAATGCGCCTGTGGTTGTTGGTAACAGACAATCAGCCTAAGATACTATAGTGTACTGTCTTAGGACGGGGCAATGGCATGCCCCTTATCTTGGAGAACTACGGTTAGCAGAAATGCACTATCGATTATCATCCAAGAATCCCCTGACTTTAGTCATGGGGAGTGTCAATGGACTCTCAATCTTTTTTACAATTGAACGATAATTTGGAAATTCATCGTCCAAAATGTTCTCAATAAAAGATGAAAGTCCGGAAAGAGTAGATTTTAGTCTTCTAACTCTTGCCGGACTATTTTTATTGGTGTTGAGTAAATAGTTTTGGTAAGCAATAATGTCTCGTTTGGAAATTTCTACAAAGAATTTATTGTCAGCATTCAGCAGAACCCAACAGAAAAATATCTCCACGTCGTTCTTATAGGACTTAATTGTCAGCTCAGCTCTTTGAACCGACTTCAAATAGTTCAAGTAGTCGTCAAGAAGCCTGATGTTTTTGGGATTGACCTTTGCCAGAAGCTCAGGGTTTGTTATATTGTTTTGTTGCGTTTTCCTTGCCATATGGCGCAGTCACCTCTCGTATCAAGAATTAAAAAATTTCATCAATATCATCGATTATTTTGTCACAAATACCAAGACTCAAAGATTCTTCGGCATAAATATACCATTCTTTGCTCTTGTTTCTATTAAACAGTTTTGTATCGATGTTGGTTCTTTCCAGAATGTATTTTCTCATGATTTCAATTGCTTTTTTGTAGTTTTGCATTGCGGCTTCCGTTTGCTCGTATGTACCGGCAGCCCCGCCTGAACCGGAGTGAATTAAAAACTGACTCCAATTGAATGTCAATCTCTTGTGTCCGGCAAGAAAAATCAAGATTCCAGCACTCATGGCGACACCAAAATTAATCGTTATGATAGGCGTTTTTGACAATCTACAAACATCAATCATTGTAAAAGTCGAATCAATATTGCCGCCATACGAAAATATGCAAATTTTTATCGGTTCACGATCTTCTGATGGAATTCCTGCATCTCGCTTGTTAATCTCAATGATAAGCTTTACAACATCAAGCAGATTATCGTCTATCGAAAAGTCAATCCAAATTACTCTGTCCTGCACATTCTTGTAGAACTGCAACAGACTGGGATCAGGCAACTTAATGTTTTCAAGATTTTCTGGGATTTGAACTAAAATATTTTCCACTGAACCACTTCCTCGCTTTTTTAGTCAAGAAGGTCGGCCAGCTCAGCTACCTTGCTTCTCTCCGTTTTTTGTAATTCAACATACCCAAATAGGGGATTATTTTTAAGCCCGTTTACAATCGCTACGAGGCCATTATTATTTTCAAAGACATGATCATCGACCTGTTTAATATCTCCATTTATCCATAATTCAGAACCATCACCAATACGAGTGATCAATAGCTGAATATGTTCTTTTGTCATATTTTCTGCCTCAGAGCAAATGATAATAGAGTTTTTGAAATCTCTTCCTCGAATTGATCCAAAATGCTCTATAACAATCTTACCTTGACCCAAAAGCATATCCAAGCCGTCTTCGCCGCCAACATGGTCAGCAAACGGCATTGCAAAAGGTTTAAGCTTATCATCCTTCGTGCCGGGCAAAAATCCAATATCTTTTGAGTTTTTGACAGATATGTTATTGCGAATCCAAATGATTTTGTCAAATTTACGTTTGTGTATAAGATCAAGTGCGGTTGAAGCCATAAGAAAGTCCTTACCGCTACCAGCCTTGCCACGCAAAACCTTTACTTTAGTTATGTCATCCTGAAGCAGATCAAAAGCCAGCTCCTGTTCAATGTTCCTCGGCTTAATCTTGCCGACAAAAGCGTTGTTAATCTGTTTGTACTTAACCTGCTCGAAATATGTACCCGTCCACTTAAGTTTATCCACGATTTCTTCTGACCCATTTCTGAGCAGCAAATATTCGTTAATATTGCAATCAAATCTATTTAGCGACATATTTGAGTAGATGGCAGCGAGGTCTTCATCAGTGGTGTCCACGGTCTTATAACCTTTATAAGCTTCTTTATCTTGAACTTCTATTTCGCCGAGCCGAAGGTCAAAAATATCTTTTGCAATTAATCCGCAAAACAAGTCATTTGTCACAAATTCGGATTCTTTGTATTCAGATGCACTTGAAATTATTAAATTATCTGGGGTAATCGGCATATTGTGCCTTGTGCATATATCTAAGTGACGCTGGGAAACGACAATAACGTGATAAAGCTCAGTATTGTCTTTCAGAAACCTAACAGCTTTTCTGGCTCTAAACTTTACATCGCTGTCTTTTGAGGCCGAGACTTTGATATTCTCAAGCTCTTTAATGGTTTCAGAGGAAATAAGAAATTTTTCACTACTGTTTCTTAGAGCGTCAAGGTACGATGGATTCAAAAGAATATTTGTATCAAGGAATTTTATCATAAAAACTTCCTTTGCATTTTATTTAGTTCAAGACTATAGTACGGTCATTTACCTTGCCTTTACCGGATTCAAAAGTAATAATATTAGCCGTAGCATCTGCTTGTTTTCTGATCTTCATAGAGAAATCATCAGATCCGACAATACTTCCGATTCCGATTGCTTGCTTTCTGTATCCGCAATTCACAAGATTGCCGTGATGTTTATGTCCTGTCGCTATGATATCGATTTTAACGTCATAAATATCAGAGAAATCCTTAAGAGCTTGTGTAGCATCTTTGACTTCGCCGTGTATTCCAAGTAAGTTGTATCCGGCAACGTTTGTAAACACAAAACCTGTCTTGTTGGAAATAAACTTGAAATTTGGATTAGATTCATTTCTGATCGAAATAATCTCGTTCACAATGTTCTCAATATTCTCGTGAAGGTGTTCACCTTTGCGGCCATCCAGTAGGCGCAATTCGCCATGATTTCCGGTTGTTGAATGATACTCGACAAAAGTCTTCTCGGATAGTCGTTTGAACCAGTCAGCCATGTATTTCCCGTATATTACAGCACTATCGACTACACCGAATCTAAGCGACCAGAGCTGGCTATGCCTTATAAAGCCGTCGAGTGTATCCCCAAGATTAATTACTTTCAAGAACGTGACGTTCTCACTCGAAATATAGTCCAATGCTTCAGCAAGGATTACCTCCATGCGAGAGTAGAAAATTTCGGGATTATATTCATTGATTATCTCATTATGCAAACCGAATATTTGAAATTCTTTACCGAAATGAGTATCAGCAAAAAGCAAGCAATGCTCCTTATGCTTTCTTTCAACCGGCAGAGGCCTAATGTTTGAGCAGTCTGTTTTCGATGATCTGATTGCGTCAATCAGCTTCTCGACGAAAAGTTCTTCTCTGGCATCTTCACGCATCCACTTGTTAAACTCAAGCTTTTCTGCTTGAAATTTGTATCGTTCTTTTTGAAGTTCACGCTTTTGCTTATCCAGCTCACGGATATACGCATCATCTTTCCATTCGGAGAATACCCCTTCGTAGAAGTCCTTGGCGTTTTTATATTTTTTCCTATATGCGCTCTCATCACGAAAATGAGTCTCATCATCTCGCCATTGCTCATTAATTATTGGCGTAATTTCTTTCCAGTCTTTATATCTCCCAGAATCAATCAATTTTCCTACTCGCCAAATATACTGATTCTCAGATTCATCCGGTAATTTTTTTAATTCGTCTATTTTGTCCACCGCCATTCCTGTTCTATTATTCTTCTTCAATCGCAGGTACACAGTCCTCAGATGCGATAGACAGTGCAATTCCTTCAACATCAAGGTAATTTTCAAGAATGGATGATAAATCAAAGCTTTCTGAACTGTCTTTCGAATACTCGGTTAAAATATATCTGCCACTTTCCATTGTCAGGGATGCTTTAGTAAAAGCGTAGCTTGTCTTTTTTCTTGCCATTTTATATCTCCTTTGTTCAACCTGTTTTTTTGTCGTAAAAAAGAAGGACTGACGATTTCTCGTCAGCCCAAGAAGGAGGAATTATATCAAATTATGAGTTGTTTTCTTTAATTAACGGCATCTTTCAACGCCTTACCAACCTTGAAACGAGGTGCTTTTTTGGCTGGGATTTGAATTGTTTCGCCTGTCTTCGGATTTCTGCCTTCTCTTTCAGGCTTTTCTTTAACTTCAAAAGTACCGAAACCAACCAGCTTCACAGTGCCGCCTGCTGCAAGCTCTGCTGCAACAATTTCCTGAAATACTTCAACAAACTGATCAGAACACTTCTTAGAAATTTCCATTTTGTTCGCAATAGCGTTTACAAATTCAACTTTATTCATACTTTTTGGTCTCCTTGTTTTAAGAAAATTATTTTTTAGGGTGGGTGTCTCCTTAATAGACGATTAAGAAAAAAAGCTTATTTTCGCCTTATTTTATAAGGGTTTGTGAGCATCGACATGCGAATTTTGTTCATTACCGTTTTCAAAAATCCTATATTTTATAAGGGTTTGAAGGGCAAAAATACTTTTGAAAACACCCGAACATTGTTGATAATATATCTTTTATGCTGTAATATTATTACTCCTTTTCCTTTTTTTATGAGTTTTCGAGCATTCATCACACCGAACCTTGGTCATGTTTCTGGCATCCACTTGGAAGGTGTCTCCGCAATCGCAACAGGCAATGGTTTTCATGCCTTTAGGTTTATAGGTACTACAAACCTTGCAATATCTTTGATTCCAATGCTCCGCATAAAATTTCTTTCCGCATTTTTCGCATCGAAAATATCGTCTCTCCAAGTTGTAGGTTAGGTTTTTTACCAATTCCTCACCAAAGCAATACCACAATACGTCTTTATATTTGCTATCCGTCCCATCTTTGTAAAGATATTTTACCAAAACGTCAGCTATCAAATCGGGGTCATAAAAGTGCTTTACAAACAACTCCCTTTTGCTTCTAAAGTTGGCGATCCTTTTTTCAATCGCTTTTTCTGTACTGGAAGATGAATTGTATGTAGTGTTTTTAAACAGCTCGTACACTTCGCATATTTTGCCATGCCTTATAACATCAACGTCTTTGTCCTTCATCAGCATCCTGTAGTCAAAGTTGCAGTCCTTAAACCTAAAATTCAATCTCCCAGATTTAACCACATCATGTAAACGATTTACTGTGCTGGCGTTAATGGACTCGATCTGATGGTCGGCCTTATCCTTAGCAAACTTGAAAAAATATGGAACTTTTGAGTTTGTCAATTTTCGTATTTTGGCATCAACTTCCTTTGGACGCTGTGGTTTGTAAAGTGTTTTGGCATAATCAATGACGTAATTATTTTCAGCACAGAGAATCTTTACCATATCCCAATCAACGTTCGCACTATTTTCTATCTTCGTAATGTCGTTGCTGATTTCTCCAATATTACCGCTTACAAAGGCAAGCGTCAGCCCTTCAAACAGTTTTTTGTTATCAATTGCATCAGCAGAAGCACTTGCCATCTCATAATACAAAGGCACGACCCCTTGCATATTTCTCTTGGCAATCTCAATTAGCAACTTGTCAGAGCAAACCAGCGAATTGTCTCCGTCCCAATCGTTCATAATCAGCTTACTAATCAGGTCTTTACAGCTCACATAAAGTCCTTTGGTTATGAACCATTTTGCTTTTTCTTTGGCGTAAGCATTGTTCCGAATCGCGTGTTCTTTGTATAAATGTGGACTTCTTAAACAGTCAAGCTCTTTACTTTTTTTATACAGAGAGCAGAAAACCTCTCCATTTTCTAATAAACCGTTTGGATTTTTTTCGCCCAAAAAAAGGAATTCGCAGAAAGCAAACAAATCAGGAATAATGAACGTGTATTTTGCATCCAGATTTAGCTTACCGGCGCGCGCATTTTTTATAATACTTGCCTTGATCAACTTAATCTTCTCTTTGGTGTAAACATCTCCAAGTATTTCCAGATACAGATTGATCGCCTGTTGAAGATAGGTGCTCTTATCCGATATCTCCGATGCGCCAAACACTTCTTTGACCGTATCTATGTTGGACGTTATATTTTTAATTTTATAGTTGGTTTGTTTGGCAAGCTCGGCCAGCTCCTCATCGCTGATATCAGTTAAAGTCTGGAGCATTTGGTAATTAATTTTCGCATTTAATATCTGATCCGGTTCCTCATTGCAATAACCAGCATTGCAACCGTGTTTTTCATAGCACTCAATATACTCTTTCCAGCTATTGTAGTATTTCCACATCTTAAATTGGCTCTTCGTGAATATAACTCTAATATCATCTCTGATAATGTTGTATTCTCTGCCATAGATGTCTTTAACAGTTGGATTCCCTCCTAACTCGTTGATAAATCCAAGGAAATCAAACGGCACTAGCAAACCTTTTACCCAAGGTGCTCTAAACATTCTGCTTTTTTGCGACACTGATGGCAACATCATACCGCAGCCGTCAGTGTGCGCAATAGGGATGTCCATGACCTGCCTTGTGATTTCATAGGTTTTGTCATTAAAGAAATCAACTTCGCCAGTGACGACAGTTTCTAAATCTTCGACCACTATTGCTTTGGTCATGTCAAAGCCGTCCCAACGGTCAGTCGCACTGTTGCATAGAGCAGTGTAAGCCAGATATTTATTTCTGTTAATGCCACCCTTGGAGTTGATTTTTTCGAGTGACAAGCCGCACATAATTGTATTTTTATGTTTTAGCCACAGCGATTCCTTTATGAACACCATTTTCTTCGTTCTGATCTGACCGGCTGAAGATGTGAGATAGACATATCTCTCGTTATTGCACAGGAATCCATTAACAACAAGGCTTTCAGCGACATCAAAATAAAATACTCGAATGATAATCAGGTTATCAGAAAGCTCATCTATGTTCATCTTTAGAGTTCTGGTAAGCTCAGACTCAAAAACTGAGATAACATTCTTTCCATTGAGGTAGGTGTCTCTCAAAGACCTTATCTCCTCAGTATGCTTCATAAGCTGTTTTAAACGATCCTCATTCTCAGCGATCTGCTTGCTGGTCTCAGAAATTTCGTAATTGAGCTTATCAGCAACATCACTGTCGTCAAGTCCAAGAATGTCAATGATTTCCTTCTTTTTCTGCTTCCTCTTTGTACCTGATAGGATACACTCGATTTTTTCATACTCAGTATGTGCTTGTATGCCAGCCGTAGAAGCCAATGCCCTTTGCAGCCCTTCGCCAAGATCAAAAATTCTTTTCAAAGCCTTGTCCTTCGTCAGAATACCGTTATTGTAGTCATTCACGACGCTAATTTGGTTCTTTAATACACTCTTTCTGTGCCTCAGCAAAGATAATTTATGGTCTATTGCATTCTCGGCGTCGGTGTAAAAGGCATTAGTTTCTAAGCTGTAAATCTGAACTTGTTTATTCAAGGACATTTTGTGTCACCTCCCGAAACGGTTGATATTTTTTTTCTTCTTGCCTGAGCAAGTTTCGTAAAGGTCTTTATAATATGTATTCTCTTCAGTATCATCGTTAAAGTCATAGTATTCGCTGCCGTTCTCTATGTCTTCATAGTCAGCGTCTCTGGCGCATCTTGCCCAGAAGATATCTGGGTCTCCACAGCACTGACCACTTTCGTTCCATGCCCTGCAACTTGAGCAGCGGCTATTAATATATTGAATTTCTCTTGTCATTTCGCATACCATCCTGTCATTGTAATTATTTATTGATAATGTGTCTATATGAGTTGCTTTAAATTCCTCTCTCAACCTCATCAGTATACCATAGCATAAATGTATAGTAAATATTATTGATAATATATCATCAATCCAATTTTTGTCTGTGTGTGCAGATAAGCTTATCAGCCAGCATCAGTTGATTTTCAACATAATTATCGGGAAACTTAAATATCGGGATATCATCATCCGATATGTCAAATAGACGCATACCATCATGCTGCTCATCAAGCATTCCTTGTATTCGATCCTTCTCGTTACTCACTTTTTCCTGATTTTTTGCGTATAATTTCAGAGCTTGATCATTAATTGAATCGAGTATTTTGCTATTTAATTCGAGAGATGCCTGTTCAATTCTATCCCTCGAATTTTGAAAGCTGAAATTCGCATCAACAAGAGAAATTTTAAGCTGTTTGTATATACGATCCCATCCAAACTTTTCTCGAAGAATTTTATTGACTCTCTTATAAAAACCTTGAGACATAAACCTGCAAGCCACCTGACCCATAGACTTAAAGCCAAAACTCTCCAAAACCAAGTTATATACTGCATCAATCTGTGTTATATCATCGGCTTTTGCAACCCTATAATTTTCAAATCCATCCTTCATCACAACAATAATAGTCTCTTCGCTGTACTCGATTAGTGATCTTTTTTGCATACTGTTTAATGTTTTAAAAAGGGATTTATTTAACTTTGGGTAGACCCTACGATAGAAGTCATCAAGTTCAAATCTTGTTAAATTAAATTCATCCACAAATGTCTTCATCATTTCTTTTCTATCGAGATAATTTTTGTTCACCATGCCAAGTCGCTCAAGCAGATGGTTTTTAATTATCGTGAGTTCATGATTAGGCTGCTCTGACAAATGATGCAAAAGCAATAGCTCAATGTATTTCACGTAGACTGAATTGTTTCCGGTACTACGTCCGTCAACTTTCAGCAATGGTTCATCAAATATTTCTGTGACTATATATTTCTGTCCGCTTCTCTCGAAGCTAAAGCATCTTTCCCATTCCTTGACTTGAGCCTTTTTAGAGTGACCTGTTTTCTCAGCTTCTCCCAGTAGATTGCACATGAACTTATAGTTCTTAACCTCAAGACCGATGGACAAAGCTCTGCAATCTAAGGAGCGTGATTTTTTATCGTTGATTTTTTGAACATTCGAGATAACATTGTTTGGTTTCATGGTTTCCCTCCGTAAAAATGGACAATAGAGATAATAGTATTAAAAATTTGGCTCTTGGAGATAAAGAAATCCCCAATTTAGTAGCATAAAGAAGCCAGATTAAAAAAAGTACATTTAAAAGCAGAGCTTATATATATATATTAGTTATGACTTTAATTGTCCTTTTTTTTGTTGAACCTTGGATTCCTTAGAAAAATTATAACTTTGGCAGACACAGCAACGCTGTGGATGACAAAACTTTTGCTTGCAAAAGTTAGTCTTTTTCTTTTGTCTTTTAATAAATCTCATAAATAAACAACACCGTGTTAATAATATATCTTTATGAAAGACTTTAACTTTTACAATAGCCCTTACGGTCTATCGTAAAAGTTTTCCCTTTTCGCTTTGCTCCAAGGGAAAGTTTTTTTTCTTTTTTAGAATTCATATTTCATCATCAAAGCGTCTTTCTCTTCCTGCTCAATACCTAAATAATGAAATGTTGATTCAATATTATCGTGTCCATACATTTTAGATATTTGAGCTATTACGTGTGGATTTGCTATGTTGTCACTGTCACGTAGTATGTGATATCCTGATGTTTTTCTCATTGTGTGAGTGCCGATTGGTGACTTAATATTAAGCTCTTCTTTCAGCTCTTGCAGCTTTAAGTAAAAGTTCTTTACTGTCATCGCTTTAAGCTCACCGGTCACTCTATCTTTACTTCTGGACACAAAAATATATTGCTTCAGGTCTATCTCTGAACCGTCTTTAGTTATGGAGGTCATATAATCATTTAGAGCTTTCTGACACTGGTTGTTGATTATGATGGTGGCAGATTTAGAGGTTTTTTGCTCATTAATACATATATGGCTTTTGATATTGTGGTTCTCATCCAATACGTTATGCCATCTCAGATGGAGCAAATCGCCAGCTCTTCGTGCGAGATTAATACCAAGCACAAATATTGTATAGTCACGCAGATTTGTGTTCTTATATCTCTCCGGACGTGACAGGAAATAATCTTTAGCTTGTTGTATTTGCTCTTTGGACTTTAAAGGTTGGACGGCTTGTTTACCTTTCTCTTTGGAGTAGTATGTGCGCTTCTTTGCTGATTCAGGATGTGGTGTCTCGTGACCGATGAACGTACCCGTTGAAAAATCTATTAGCGTTGGATCTGGTGCTGCCTCCAACGAATTATTTTGCTTGATGTTCTTTGACTGAGTGTTCTTTGAAAATCTCTCAATTTTCATTACTGTGTTCATGGAATTCTCTCCCTTCAAATGTCATAAATCACTTTTGCTGATATAAACATTATACAGGATAAATGGCTAATAGTCAAGCACTAATTATGTTATTATTTATATTGTATCTATGTAACTTGCCCCATTTTTTTGTAATACGCAAGTCATGCTATTCGGGTGACTTATAACATCAGTTATGCTACCTCGTCTCTTCATGCGTTGATTTGTGGCTTAAAACGATGCTTCGGAGATGTGATAATGTGATTTGATTTGAGAGGGGATATTGGATTAAATTGGTTAGAAATTATTTTTTTGAGTTGTGATTTTGGCCTGTGGAGAGGGTGAAATGACGGATTCGGTAGAAGTGTGATTATTGTTGAAGTTGTGATGATGTGATATTGAAATGTAGGATTGAGTGAACGGGTTTGGAGGATTTAATGTGGGTTTTTGTTGATAAGTTAGAGTGAGTAAAGGATGAAATTATGAGGGTTTGCCCGAAATTTTCTCCCGAAGTGATGTGAGATTGAGTTGGAAGTTTTTGTAGGGTGGATGTGGAGTGTGTGTGGGGTTTTAGGGTGAGAAAAATGAGCTGGTGTGGGCGGTTCGTCCGTTCTTACTTGCAAAAATGTAAACCTACCCCCGACGCGCTCAATTTACCACAATGGAAAAAAGGTAAATTCAGAAAAGCCGGTTTTTACTTGTTTAACCTTGCTATTATAACATTATTGCAAGCCGATAACACTATAAACAAGCCGATTGAATGAATACAAAAAAGCTGTTTTGTTATTCGATAAACAGAACAAACACCGAATAAACGAAAAAATCAGTTTTTCAGCCATACCACAAAACAAAAACCCTTTATAATTCAGCCTTTTATTATTTCACCGAATACGCCGAATACAATAAACAAGCCATAAACAAGCCATAAACCAAAACTATAAACCATATACCAGACACACAACAAACACACACAACAAAATACCGAACAAAACACCAAACACAACAAACAAGCAAAAAAAAATTATTAAAAAAAATCCCACAGAATCAACATTTACAGACACAATATCAATATACATGTAAAATAATACTTGCATTGTATTTCCTATTCTGTTAAAATGTATTTACAGCAACAACAAACATATTATTGAAAACATATCTTTAAAAAGCATATTCAAACACATAAGCAAGTTAAAAAGCAATCAAAAACATATCCTTTTAACTTTTTAACTTACTATAAGCAATCTAGCAATGTAACCAATAACAAACTAATAAAATCGGTTTACGGCTTATGCATTAAAAGCCGAAAAAGAAGGGAAAAAAAAGACTATGACAAACAACAACGAAAACACAAGCAAACATGACTTAATCAACGAATTAGCACGAAAAGCAGCAGCGGGAACGCTGAAAAAAATTCATACTATGACAGGCAACAAACGAATATTTGATTATATGAACGCTTTGCAAGCCGATTTTAATATATTTGATAACAATAACGATCATAACGCATTAAAAAGTATTTCAGATTCATACGACATTTATTTAGTAGCTTATGAATACCTTTTTGACATGATAGTAAATCAAGGTTTTGACGCTCAAGACACTATTACAATAACGCTTAAAAACGGTAAAGAAAAAACACGGACTGTTTTTCAGTGGGCTTGCGTTAAAGTTCGTCAATACATATATGAAAACAAGTCTATCGAGAATACAGGGAAATTCACTTATATAGAGGACTTAAGCAATAACACCGACGAAAGCGACGGTATAACAGCACTTGACAAAATATATTTACGCATGGACAAATACAACGGCATTAACACATACAACGATTATATTAATTATCATGAAATCATGAAAGAATTAAAATTATCTGACATGAGATACACAATAGTAAAAATGCGTATGCGCGGAATGTCAGTTACTGCCATAGCTCAAAAATTAGGCGTTAGTCATCCAGCGATAAGCAAACAATTAATAAAAGTACAGAATATCATCAATGAAAAAATGCCCGAATTAGTCAGAGGTTTTAAACAACATAGAGGCAACTAATAAACCAAAACAAGCCCAAAGCCGCATAAAAAGCGGCTTTTTTGTTGTCCAAAAAAGTTTAAAAAAACTTTTGAAAAGTGGTTACAACTCTTTAAATTATTTGTATGTAAGTGTAAGGCAAAACAAACCGCTTTACAATGCAATAACAGACGGCTTTTATAGCATATTAGGAGGGTTGCAACCTCCAAAGCAAAACAGGGCAAAAAGGAAAAACATTTAAAAAATGATTGCTAATCGTTACTAACTTCATT
Source organism: Eubacteriales bacterium (assembly GCA_031551135.1). Taxonomy (GTDB): domain Bacteria; phylum Bacillota; class Clostridia; order Lachnospirales; family JAITVM01; genus JAITVM01. Next base: position 129,656 of record JAVBOA010000003.1, read on the forward strand.
GGATAGCACGAAAAGTAACTATTGCCTAAGCCTTCCTTGATGGGCTGACAAAAAAAGTCAGGCGGTACTTGCAAACAATTGCAAGCGTGTTAAGTCGATATTAACTAAGTTATTCCCTTGACTGAATTCAAGGGGCGGCGGTGGATGCTTGCGGATTAAACGCAAGGTACAGCTTGTGAATATCTCCACAGGAATGCCTATAATCCTAAACACGGCTTGTGTTACATGGGCTATATAGGGCTGTCTCTCATTGAAACCGCAAAGGTATATAGCTTGAATTATAGTACAAATCTTTTCATATCCGAGGATATGTAAGACGGCTTTTATTCAAGATGTACGAAGTATCCAAGGATATGGACGCTATTATATATCTATGTGGCTGATAGGATGGACAAGAATATGAATTCATAAAAGTATATTGACCGTTTTCTGAAAACGGTTTCGCATAATGTATGAGCCGTATTGTTTGCAGTTATGAGCTGCAAGCGGTACGGCTTGTTTAATGTAGCTCAACCTTGTATAAGCGTTGAACCGTCCAAAGCCGGATTAATACAGATGGGACACTAAAGGCGACATTGGCCGCATTATGCAGGCATTCACAAAATATTATTCTTGGAGGATTCAATTATGGAAAAAACTTTAACTGAACTTTTGATGTATGCAGAGAACGTAAAAAAGGAATTAAACAGCGCAATATTATCTGACTCATTTTCTCAAGTAGGAAAATGCAAAGAAGCATTTGACAAGGCAATCAAGGACTATAACGAAAAGGCTGTTATTCTGGACTATATCACATTGCGGAGTAAGTCAGAGCCTATGAAAGCGGCTATTGACCAACTCTCTATTGCGACAATTGAAAGTAAGCAGAATAAGGACAAGGAGACCGGCACTATCACCTATACGCTGGAATCCGCTACAAAGCAAATAGACTTGGTTGCATTTGATGAGTTTTGTCAGCGTGAGAAACTAGAAATTGCTCATGAATCTCTTTGGAAGTATAAGGTAGAGCGTTTCTGTTTGCTTATCACATATAAGGTTATGAAAGACCTTAATTGTGATACAGGGAAGCTTGAAGAATCTTATTATATTTCTGATATAGCCAAACAAATTGATTTAGGCAAAACACCGACATCCAATTCAGCTATTCTTAAGCAACTACAAACAATCATTGACGCAATAATCTATGTTGAAGAAAGTGGCAAAAATATATATAAGGTTACTTCTCATGATGTGAATTATATTGTTGCTACTATGACACGGCGTAGTAAGTCAGGAACCGTAGTTTCTCCGAGACCTACAACAATGCACATGCTTGTTATGGACGTTCTTCACCGTATAATCACGAATGGCGACTATCAGGTTGAGTATATGACCAAAAAGCAAGCTAAAGAATCCAAGGAAGCTGAGGTGGTTATAGTAACAGAAAAGTAAAATGAAAATTTGGATGCCTGACATATTTTGATTATGTTGGGCATCAACTTTCTATTCGATATTAGCACATATAATCTTTCTGATATAGTAGGAAATGCATGGAAATTCAATCTCGAATTGAATTCCAATTGCAAATAGGTTATAATGCAGGAAAGAGAGTGAATGATTGGAGGTTCTTGAAATGGCGACCAGAGAGATGTTATTAGAAGAATTAAATAATCTGCCACAAACTCTTATAGAAGAAATTTATCATTATGTGAATTTCCTTAAGCATTGTAAATCAATTCAGGTTGCGAAAGAAATAGCACTCGCAAGTGAAAAGTCTTTGGCAAAAGATTGGCTATTGCCGGAGGAGGACGAAGCATGGGCGGATTTGTAAAGGCGGTGAAATGCTATGATTATTAATTTGAAAGATGCTTCAATTGAAATTGATAATCTGGCAAAACAAATTGTAAATATGTATAGTCCGGAAAAAGTGATATTATTTGGCTCCTATTCTAAAAATGCAGCTGCACTGAAAAGTGATTTTGACATATGCATAATTATTCACACAAATGATAAGCGGAATTTGCTGACAGATATGTATTTGAATATTAAGTCCTAAAGACCATTCGATTTGCTGATATATACACCTGAAGAATGGGAGAACTGAATTTCCGATTCTTGCAGTTTTGCAAATAGTATAAACGAAAATGGGGTAGTTTTGTGTGCCGGATAGTACAAGGTATCAAGACTGCTTTAATTAAGCATTTCAGACTTGTCAGCAGTTATAATGAATTACATCATTGAAGACGAAATAAAACAAAAATAATGGAGGCATATAACAGATTTATGGAAGATGAAAAGTTTGAAACACTGGACGCATTTATCGAATATTTAAAGGAGTTGGAAAAGGTACCAAGAGTATTAAAAATTGATCAAAAAAGGATGAAAGAATTTCAGGACGCATGTTCAGTTCTGAAAGGAATTGCATTAGAGGCTGACCCTGACGCTAAAATCGAATATGAGATAGACTCGATGGGGGCGGGAGTTGGAATCATGAGAATTGTGACCGATAGATTTGAAGCGAATGATATGCAAAGGCTGATAAACGGCATACAGTTTGCGACAAATGTAGAAGCTTATGCTTTGACAGATGGCAATATTAGAATAGCAATCACTTTTTACGATATCACAAATGAAATCAAAAAATAGCAACACAAAATAAACCGCCAAAATTCATGGCGGTTTTTATATGAAAAGAAAGAGAAGATCAAAAAGTAGAAAGATAAGCTGAAAAAGCTTAAAATGCAAATAGAAACCAGTAATAGATATATTATAGATAATAGAATATTATGGAGGAGTTCACTATGAATACATTTTTAATTGCAATACTTTTGACAACGAATATTTTAGCAGCAAATGGTCAAGCCGTACTAGCAGAAAGACAAATTCCTGTTTCGCAACTTGAAGTATTGCAAGGTGTAGTAATGCAGACATATACAGAAGATGAAAGTGAAATGGTTTCTATAGAAACAATGGACGGCAATATCTGGCTTTTGGAGACTTGCGAAAAAGATGATTCAGCTCATTATTTGGATTTTAATCACAGTGGAGGCGAAAAAGTTTACGTAGTGTTTGATAATATGGGAACAGAGGATATTCATGACGATACGATAGTCAAGGTAATTAATCTGGACGATAAAATATAAATTCACAAATTTGTCATTGAAACGAAATTTGAAAAGTCACCCATTACGACTATGCTCTGGTTGGTGGCTTTTGTTTAACGTAGCCTTTGACGGTCATAAGCCCGTATGCGAAATACAGAATGGACAATTGGTTTAACTACTTGACAATATTATACATTGAGGCAATAATTGTGTAAAGGAAGTGATACGGAAAAGTGAAAATCATTTAACACCATAATTGAAGAAGATATTTCTACAATTGGAGGTAACATTAATGCATAAGTATGAAATTATCTTATATTGGAGCAATGACGACGATTCTTGGATTGCCGAAGTTCCTGAACTCTCAGCCTGTATGTCTGATGGGAAGACTCGAAAAGAAGCACTGGAAAGCGTTGAAATTATTATTGAGGAATGGATTGAGACTGCATCATCATTAGGCAGAAAAATCCCTGAACCTAAAGGTAGATTGCAATTTGCATAATTGGATACAACGACAAACAAACCGCCAAAATTCATGGCGGTTTTTATATGCAGAAATTGACATTGACCGCAATCTTCAAATGTGGTTATATAGATATGTTATAAATAATTTGAAATGGAGATGGATGTATGTTACAAGATTTTATAAACGAAGCAAAATTCGCCGAAGAAAATGAGTTTAGAGAAAAGTATATTGATCGTATTGAAGTGCTTGGAAAGGTGAAAAACTTTTTCTTGATTCCAGAACTTGAAGTTATGACAACTCAAATGGTTGCAGATTATTTTGAAGTCGATTTTGAAACTATAAAAAAGATATATCAGCGCAATAAAAATGAAATAAGTGCCGACGGTGTTTTTAGCAAAAAGTCAGCAGAAATAATTAAATTCTTTCAGGGACATCATGTCCCAGAAGAAAAAACGCAAGGTAGGACAGTGTATGTTGTAGATAATGTCAGAATAAATATTCCAAATGCCGGTACAAAAGTTTTTTCTAAGCGTGCCATTCTAAGAATTGCCATGCTACTTAGAGATAGCGAAGTCGCAAAAGAAATCAGAACACAATTACTAAACACTTTTGAAAAAGTTGAACCAGCACAAAAAATACGTAGCATAGATGTTGAAGAAAAACTGCTTATGAATATCGCCAGAGCATATGTTGACGAAAATTTGGAAAAATTCGCAGTTGCAAATCAGGAATATATCGCTTATCAAAATCGATACATAAAACAAATCGAGGAAGAAAAGGATTTGATTCAACAGGATAACCATATACTTGCCGGTGAGATATTAAGCTGGTCGAACAGAGCTTGTATAAACAAGGCGTGTCGCATGTTCGCTGGAAGGATAGGAAAAACTACGGGTTCAGTATTTCATGAGCTATACAATGAGCTTAGATATAAGCACAAGATAGGGTTGTCGCAAAGAGGCAAATCGCCTCTTATCCAGCATATCCGTGAAAATGAATGGCCTGTTGTTATTCAAACGTTTACTGCTCTTTGTGACAAATACAACGTAAATGCAACGTCAATTCTTAGTTTCGCAAAAATTTCGGATGACACGAAATGAAAAATTTTGAAAACGAAATTAAGAAAATCGAAGACAAGTGTGTTAAGAAATATGTTGAAATAAATCAATCAATACTTATGGATAATTTATAAATAAACAATGCTAAATTTAATATGAATTTACGAAGACACACCAAGGGGATTATTGTATATCCCCTTGTTACTCACTTAATGAGGATTAGCTTGAATGGAGAGAAAAATGTTATGAGTATGAGTTGTTATCCGGTTTTCGGAATTGGAATAAATGTAAGTGATGTAACGTGGAAAGATGAAATTGGAGATATTGACGACTCTGATGTAGTGGAACACATTCTTTGTGAGGCAGGTATTGACCATGTGTTCAGCCACCAACAAGCCGAAGAAAACCTTTATATAATGTTCTGCGCTGGCTTCCCTTGGCAGTTTATAGGGGACTGTTCTTTCGATTCACAGGAAGAGCTTGCATTGTATCTATACTATGCGCTGGAGCCGTACATTGATATGACTAAAATGGATTTCTTGGAAACTGTAACTGATATTGAAGATACATATTGGGGATAAGAACGGAGAATGGATAATGATTAAAATTGACGATTTCCGATTAGTCGGGAACTTGGATGATGTGATAGAAACAACCGGTACACCAGACAATTTTAACTGGTCAAGCCATGTGGACAAACTTGTCCGATTGGCTGCAAAGCATACCGACTACTATGCTTCAGATGTCGTGATAAGCATAAATTCTGTCGAAAATGAAATCAAAAATTACAAATTTGAGGATGGTGATAAGAGTTGGCTTTTTGGTTTTAGGGACTCAGGAGTTGACCATACTGAATGGGTTTTAAGCTCAGCTCATGTTTTAAATCACTATCGCGCCATTTGGAGACTGGATATATCTAGGCGAGAAGGCTGGTGTGATGGATATTTTGTTTTGAAACTTTACAGAACCAATAACAATGTTTTTAGGTGAGAGGTGCAGAAATGGCAATGACTTGGGAAGAGATCGCAAGCGAAAGAATGAAAGAAATCAACAGATTACGTGGCATTGTACGAGAATTAAACTACATGGGTGAGCCACAGAAAGTCTACGTATTTATCGGAATGTATGGTGGCTTAAAGGAAAAAGTCAGCGTCTTCCGAAATTTTGATAATGCTAAATCAGAATTCGAGGCTTTTACCGAAACGCCTTGGGAGACTTTTGAAGAAAACGAAAAGATTTTTGAAGGCTCAGATTATGAAGGTTCTACAATTTATGAGATTGAACTAAAATAAAATGTCAATTTGGTATGACGAGAGGGTGTACAAATTATGGATGACAGTTTGTTTGTACGACATTGTCCAATAAGGATAATGAATGGTGAAAAAATAGAAGCGATGGGTGTAAAAACTTATCTTAATGAAGAAGATTACACAAAAGAAATGGATATTATGGCAAGTGCTTTTGAACATTTGAAAGATGCAATGAGAGAAGCCAAAAGAGTCGCTAAGATGTCTCAACTTCCTTATGTTGGAATAGTCAAATAAAGTTCCACTTTGGTAGGTTAAGCAAATATAGGGGGGAATGAAATATGAAATTAGGAGCAAATATATGTACATTTAAAAATACTATTATGTTGATTTTGCAAACGGATTTGAAAGTTGGGAATTATTTATATTATATCAAAATTGAGTTTTGCAAGATTTTTTGTAATTGCCCATTACGTGGAAGAATTAAAAAAATTGAAGTCTCTGGAGGTGGTATTTCACTTGATTTAGATTCTCCAAAGTGTAAGGGTGAAACAAATTTTATATATGGCAAGAACTACATTGAAGTTGAAAAATACGGTTACCGATCTGAATCTGTCACAAGATTTGTTAGTAAAGATAAATTTTCATTTGGCATAAAAGTCAAGGATGACCGCATGGGATTGGATAGATTTAGCGTGACTAATCATAGATTTGCTGAAAAGCAACACTCCAGAACAAGTGAAGAATCCGAAGTGTTTTTCAATACGTTAAATTCCAAAACATTGAAAAAAAGAGATGAATTATGGAATCAATTTAATTAACAAAATAATTATATTAGTATGTTTTTAACTAGATGAGATGGGGGCGTAAACATGAGTAAAAATAAAAATGAAATTATTGACATCTTAAATATTGCTATGAATTTGTTGGAGGGCAATGAAGTTTCGGACGAAATATTTGATATCATTAAGCAATTAGAAGATGAGTGGGAAGGACAATTTGAAGATATTTTTTAGACCACTGTTGAAGAAAAGAATAGGTTCATAAAACTTTGAAAGGAGGTGTAATTTTGTTTTTGAATTTCATATATAGACCAGACGATGCTTCAATTAGAGTTTGGAAAAAGGAAGTTGTTAGCGCATTTGAACTCTTCACTACAATCTCTGCCGGTAGCATGTATATCTCCAATGATGAGGTATTACAGATTTGTCAGAGGTGGCTTGATGACAAAGGATTACTTGATGTAGAATACAAGGTACTTGTCGATTTACATTAAAGAAATATTATCAATATTAAAGGTATGAAATTATGAAAAAATACAGCGGATCTTTTAAGAGCTATTCGATAGATGAGCTTTCAGAAAAGGCTAAAGAAAATGCCTACAATAAATGGTATCAACATGCGGATTATCCTTGTGGTTCTGACGCTGAAGGAACTCTGAAAGAGTTTTGTAGATTATTTGATGTTAAAGTAACAAAATGGAAATTTGACGCTTACAGCCATGATTACAGGTTTTCAATTGAAAACGATAACGTTGAGGGGTTAAGAGGAATTAGGCTGGCAACTTATATCTGGAATAACTATGCAAAATATATCACGAAAGGCGAGTACTACCATAAAAAAGGAAAATCCAGACGCAGCAAAGTTAATATGAGTATGCAAGATTGCCCACTTACTGGCTATTGCCTTGATTGCGATATTCTTGATTCGATAATCGACTGCTTGCATTATACGCGATTGTACGAAGGCTATGAGCAATTAGTAAATGAATGCTTGAACACATTCTTCAAGGCATGTTCAGAAGATGCTGGATGGTGTACAAGTGAGGAATACTTCATTGATGAAGCTCATGCTAATGAATACGAATATGACAAAAATGGAAATGTTTTCAGTTTGCCGATAGGGTTTCAAGAGACAGTGTAAAGGGGATTTTTGCAATGAATAGAATAAAATTATTTTTTCAAAGTGGACTTGCATGGTTGTGCGAGATTATACTTGAAACCGATTGTGACAACATTGACCGGCTGGACATCATGTGGTTACTTGACGAGAACAAAGATATGTTACGTAAGGAACTTCAAACATTCACAATTGATGATTTGGATGAAGATGAGATTAATTCATATATTCCAATCAATGGCGGCGAGTTCTATGTAATGCCACTGGAACGAATTGAATTAATCAAAGCATAAAATAAACTAATCTAATCGATACATTATAAATAATGGAGGAACGAAATATGGGATACACAATTAATGGAGTTACATACAGCTACGACAGTGAAGCTAATCAACGCATTAAGCAAAAATTTGTTAATAGAGAGGTATATTCTCATGTCGGTACAATGGTTGAATACATTCTCAGCAAATCCTATGAGGAAAGAGATATCCCTTTCTCTTGGGATGATGTTACAAATCTATACAGACCATATTGCCCAGAGTGTGGCGACAGCGCAGGATTCGAAGACATTACGGCATATAAGTGCGGCAACTGTGATGAAATATTCGAGGAAAAACCCGTGACATGTTCATGCTATGACGAGGATGATGACGAACCTTATGAGGATTTATTTGAGGAAATCGATGCATACAAATGTGAAAACTGCGGGCACATCGTTGAAGATAAAGATGATTTGGACAATGAAAACGCTGAAATTTTTGAGTGGTACATTGTGTCGAGTTTCCTTTGTGGAAAACTTGAGGAACACGGGGAGCCGGTAATATCTGATGAAGATATCTGGGGAAGAACCTGCACTGGTCAGAGCATTATGCTTGACGGTGTAATCACAAGGATTTGTTACGAAATGGGCATCTTGGAAGGTCAGAAATATGATTGGAGTGAGCAGGATGGATCAAGAACTGCATAGGAACGAATTTCTCAGGGTGTTCAATTCACTGTGCGAAAGGCATCCAAAATTTTCAGTTTGGAGCGACTTCATCAGCCTTTCTGCATACTCGTTCAGCAATGCCTTAGAGTTCCGGCAGGACAGAGAAGATCAATATCTCTCAATTATCAAGAAGTATTCTAAGGACGAAGCAAACAAATTTCCTGAGTTGTTGGCGCATACAACGAACGCTATGGATTCTGATAGGCATCAAGATTTTTTGGGTCAGCTATATATGGATTTCGGATTTGGCGACAAGAAAAAAGGGGAATACTTTTCCCCTTATAGTGTCGCTGAGCTGATGACATCTTTGACTGCAAGTGAGGGAGATGACAATAGTGGCTACGTCACAGTAAATGATCCCTGCTGCGGATCAGGTGTGATGTTCATAGCAATGGCCAATAAGTTAATCAAAGATGGGAAGAACCATCATTTCGATATGCTCGCCATTGGAAGTGACAGTGATCCCTGTATCGCATTAATGTGCTACATTCAGCTCTCCCTACTCGGCTGCGCAGGATATGTTTGCATTAGAAATGCATTAACCGAGCCGATTACAGGTAAGTTATTACAGCCGCCAGAGGACGCATTTAAAACACCGATGCTCTATCATGAGATTTGGGCGACCAGAAAACTTCTTGAAAAAATTAGAATTTAACTTTATAGAAATGATTTCAATATTGGAGTGATAAAAATGAACCAAAAGGAATGTATTCTGACTAAGCTTCTCAACTGCGGAAACGGAAAAATTATTGATTTAGGTCAAGAGGCAGTTTTGGCTCTTGTTAAGTATTTTGAAGAAGTAACTGACTGCGAAAAGTGTAATGATAAGGATATGTGTGATCAAGTTAAATTTGATTGCCCTATGTGGAGCAAGTGAGGAGGTTTAAAAATGCCATACAGATTATACAACAAGGATGTCGCTGAAGGTTTTGTGGACTTCGACGATGAAAAATATTATATCCTCCATGAAAGAGTAATTGATGGAACAACTATTGCTGTGATTTTCGATCAGGGTCGGTTCATTGTAGCCTACGGATTAGGCTATGAAGTATACAACAGCATCCATTGGGTGCAAGGATATTACTTTGACGATCTCTTGACAGCGGTAGATAAATTTAAGAGCTACAAAGAGCGAACAGATGGCGAAAGAAAACATTGTGTGATAAAAAGTAAAGAGGATGATGAAGTATTATTCATTCTTGAAGTCAAAAACTATGATAGAGATTTTGAGTTGTCTTTACGGGAAGTACGAGACAAATACTATGAAAGCGATAACGGCTCGCTCCTTGATGATTTTGTATTGGAAGCGTTGGAGGAAGCTGGATATGAGTACGAGTTCACTGGGTTCGAAGAATTCAATGTTTAGGGAGAGTTTTTTGTATGGAATTGATTGAAGTAGAAAAAAGCAAAGGAGAATTCGTTTGAATGAAAAAGAGCTGAAGAAAATAGTTGACTTAACTGAATCCTTGGACTGGGGCATAATCTACGAGAATGGAGAGTTCTCATTTTCAAAATATAGTCCTGCTGGACAGGATTTTAACATGTATATTACGGCAGATACCCTTGAAGAGCTGTCAGAGGAAATGAATGAGTATTATAACGACTTTGACTGTTCGCAAGAAGCTTATATGTGGCTCGATTATTCTGGTCATGGAACAAATGGTGCGCCATACGAAATGAAAGATGTCTATGAAGATATGGAGGCTTGCCAAGAAATGATAAGAGAACTTGCAGGGGCGATCCAAAATCTCGCCGTATAAAAGTTGTGTTTTATAGCATGAAATAAGAACAAATCTGAGGTGAAAAATGAGAGTATATAAAATTTGGAATGTTGTTAATGTCGATATGTATAATTCAATCCTCGATCCGGCTTTCACTCTCGATGACGAAGAACTTTCGGAAAACGATTGGATAAAATTCGACAATAAATTGTACTCAAAATTTGTTTGCGAAAGAGCTGTCATCGAACTGAAGGAACTTTTATGTCAGTTGCCGGAAGAACTCAAATGTGAGTATATTGAAGGATCGGCGTTTATAGATTCACCAGAGTTCTATAACTACCGTACAGATGAGTTCTGTTTCAAAATCAGATGTGAATCTGATATGACCGACAAGGAAATGCAAGAGTATTTCACAGAATTCTTTTTGGACGATTGGAACGCTGAATTTGGGTCAGCTTATGAGATTTACGAATACATAAGTGGAAATTATGGTGTTGGCGATTTTTATTATGAGGAGTTTTAAAGATGGATTTAGAGACACTTTTGCGAAAACATTTTGGTCTAACAGATGATTTAAACAGCAATTTCGGTGAGAAAGCGTATGAAAAAATGATACAATTCTTGTACGATTTGCATTTAATTACTAATAAATTTGATGCAAATTCCGTAATAACTGATTTGGACTCAATATAAAAGACTTGTTTGGTAAGGAGGGTTTATATGAAACTTGATGATAGATATGTAGTAAATGTGGTGATAATTGAGGGATTTGAAGGTGGTTTAACGGGCGATTGTTATGATGATTTTTCTAAGTTCAAAAAAGAACATCCATACAGCACCTATAGATTTGGGTTTATTGTTTATGACACAAAAACTGGATTTATTCCTGATGGTTGCAATGATTGGAATGATAGCCCAGAGGAAGCGATATTTGATTATTTTGATAATATTTCCGGTGTATAAAATACGAGTTTGGCGTTGTAATCAGCACAAATATTTATTGACAATGTGATGACAGCGTGGTATAATTAAGCAAAAATTAGAAGGTGATTTTATGGCTCAAACAAATGTTAATATAAGAATGGATGAAAATTTGAAGAAAGATTTTGACGAACTTTGTAGTGACTTAGGACTAACAATGACATCGGCATTCACAGTGTTTGCTAAGGCGGCTGTTAGACAACAAAAAATCCCATTTGAAATCTCTAAAAACACTCCAAACGCAGAAACAATAGCAGCAATATTAGAAGTGCAAGAAATGCAGAAAGACTCGAATCGAAAACTTTATAATAGTTTTTCTGAGATATTAGAGGAGATAAAGAACTGCAATTAAAATAATATAGAAATATATTGAATAAAATATAAAAAACTTGTATAATTTTCTCGAGGTGAGAAAATTGGAAATATTAAAACCAAAACAAGTATCAGAAGAATTAAATGTAACTGTATGGACACTTCAGAATTGGGATAGGTTAGGAAAGCTAAAAGCTTACAGATATCCCGAAACAAATAGAAGATACTATACAAGAGAACAGATAGACGAGTTTTTAGGAAAGCGGAAACAATCTAAAAATGCAAAAACTATCATTTATTGCAGAGTCTCAAATCAAGGACAAAAGGATGATTTAAAGAATCAAATAGAATTTTTAAGAACATTTTGTAATGCAAAAGCTGAAATC
>JAVBOA010000059.1:0-24728 GCA_031551135.1 Eubacteriales bacterium
ATTGTCTGCATTTATAAATCAGCCATTCTTTGAAATAGTAGAAATTTTGCTGTGCGATTGCTTTTGACAGATGTTTGTTTTTCATCATTCCGGATACGTTTAAATCCTCTATCGTTATGTACTTTGGCTTGGTTTTCACTAAAATACTTACTACATATCGGATATATTCTTTTCGTTTTCTTGCAAGCTCTTGATGTAATTTTTGCACTCTAAGTATATTTTTCTCTATATTTGCAGATTTTCTGGTTAGCAGGTTTTCACCTCGCTTTTTTTTATTTTCGTATTTACGGCTTAAACTTCTCTGCTCTCGTTTAAGTCTCTTTTCTAATTTTTTTATTTTCGAAGATTTATTCTTATTTTTAAATATTCTTCCATCACTTACTGTTGCAAATTCCTTTATTCCTAAATCTATCCCAAATCCAATTTTCTCCGGGTTTGTTTTTTGTGATTTTAATGCTTCATCTGTCAGCACAGAAACATAAAATTTATTGGCTTTTATGGACAGAGTTCCACTTTTAATGATTTTATCCGTAGGTATGTAGCCATATTCTTTCAGCCTTACATAACCAATTGTCGGTATTTGTATTCTATGCCTTTCGCATTTGATAATGGTTTTTGCATCTGTTTTCACAAAATACATTTTTACATCTTGGTTTCTTTTTTTCTTGAATTTTGGAAAGCCACTTAGACCTTTAAAAAATCGCTTAAATGCTTGTTCCGCATGCACGATAGATTGCTTTACAGACTTGCTGGATACTTCTTTTATCCATGCCTTGCCAGGGTTATTGTGCAAATAATTATTATTTAGCCATTTTGAAAAATCATTGGCTGAGACGAAGCGCTTCTCTTTCTCATAGATTTCTTTATTATGAAAAATGTAAAAATTATAAATATATCTACAAACGCCGATTGTCTTTTTTAGCTTTATTTGTTGGTCTTTTGTCAATTTAATTTCTGTTTTATAGGCTTTCATTTTTCAATTCCTCTTTGATTTTGTTTTTATATTTTTTAAGCCCAAAAACTCTGTATGAAAACATATAGATAATGATGACTGAACCTTGTACATTTAATTCTTATAGTGCTTGTTTCAATATTTCCAAATATAACGATTCGAAAGCATTTTATATATTTATTCTATACTATTCGATACATTTATATATAATTTTTATTGCAGTTTCAATCCTCCTTGTAGATATCATCAGCGAGATAAGTATTAATCGCCTCTAGATAATGAACTAAAAACTTTGATTTGTTCTGAATTAAATATTTTTTTTCGAAGGCTGAATACGGAATAGATTTTCGGCCTCCGGTTTGGGATTTTTGCCAATATTCATTTAATATTTCAAACGGCAGAAAATAATATTCCTTGTACCGCTGAAAATAGACCAATAAAAAAGCTATTCCTTTTTGATTCATAAAGGCCTCCATAAACTCAATCTGATGTTTATGTATATTTTGCAAAGGCAAAGAAGCCCTAGTGGTTTCTTTTGCGTCAAAACAAACGGGTATGCCCTGCACCGCACCAATATAATCCACCGTGGATTTTTGTTCAAAATAAGCGAGGTCAATCGTTCGGTTTTCGTTATTCAAAGAAACCGGCGTTATCGGCGTTGGGATTTTATGTATAACAGCCAGCCCGGTAAAAAAATAATTTTCATTTGTAGAATTAATCAGTTCTTCCAGTGCGCTTCCCCTAAGCCCTCTTTTATTCCAATATCCCATATTTTTATTTTCTCCTAAAATCTATCTGTCTAAACCATTTTTGAGTAATTTTTTTCCGCAATTCCGGCATTTCGTGTAATTGTATTTCTGCCGCGCCAAAATAACGCCGAGTCGCCGTAAATATCTTTAAACTCTTTGTTTGTCAAGAATTTCAAATTTTCCAATTTCGGCAAAATACTGTCTATGTCATTCAATTCAGAGATATATTTTCCGATATTTTTCGGACAAGAGCTTTGACAGATATCACAGCCATAAATTGAATTAGCCATCAAATTTTGCATTTCCTCCGGAACTTCCTCTTTTGATTGCGTTAAATAAGAAACACATTTAAACGGATCTAAATCAAAGGCTTTCAATGCCGACGACGGGCAGGCGTTTATACAAATATTGCAGTCACCGCAAATATCATTATAATATTTTTCATCAAAGGACGGCGTTAATTCAATATCAATAAGCGCATAGCCCAAAAAAACAAAGGATCCGAATTTTTCGGTTATCAAACAGCAATTTTTTCCTTGATACCCGATTCCGGCTTTTTTAGCCAATTCACGCTCGATAAGCTCAGAGCTGTCCACATAAATTTTATATTCTATTTCTTTAATTTTATTTAGCTCATACATTAATTCTTCCAAAAGATTTTTCACGAGTACATGATAATCTTTTCCGACTGCCGAAAGGGAAATTCTGCCTCTTTTTTCGTTATCATTTGTAAAATTTATTTTTTTTCCGTATGGAACAGCTATAACAATAATCGATTTACATTTTTCAAAAACTGCCGTTGGATTAAGTCTATCAGATAAATCCCTGTTTACAAAAGGAATTTTTTTTTGGATACCGCAATTCAAAATGCCATTATCACAAATTCCAATTAAGATATTTTTATTTTTCTCAAATTCCTTAATTTTTTCTTCAATCATTTTTTCACCTCTACAAAAGTCGGCCGAATATCACAAAAGCTGTTATACAAAAAATATAACAGCTCACAAAATTTAATTTTGATTGAGTTTTTTTACAATCTCGTTTACTTCACGGTAAGACTCCGGCGTTCCGATATCAAAACAATCCCCATTCATTCGGTAGGCATGAACAGGTTTTATTTTATAAAGCCACTGCACGAAAAATCCCGGCGCGTCTTTATTATTTCCCGAATCAAGATATTCTTTGAACAAAGGAACGGTATCTTTTTTATAAATATAAGTCGCAAACGCCGCCAAATCCGATTTCGGTTCTTTTGGCTTCTCCTCTAAATCGATAACTTTTGAATTTTCATCCAAAAGCGCGATTGCATAACGTTTTCTGTCTTCATAATCTTCGATGGTTTTTACACAGATACAATCCTTGTCCTGAGATTTGAAATAGTTATAATAATCATTCAGTTGATATGTAAAATAATTATCTCCCGCTATAACCATAATTTCTTCATCAATATCACAGCTTTTCACGGCGAAATAAATATCGCCGATTGCACCCAGACGGTTTTCTTCGTTAGTCGAATTATCGTTCAAAACCCGAATCGGGATTTTATTTTCATATTTCCAATCAACAAAATGCTGATAAAATTTATCATTTGACACAATAATAATTTCGTTTACATCTTCAATTCTATTTACTTGCTCGACGATATAGTCTAAAATTGGTTTTCCGTCCAGCTCCAAAAGAGCTTTCGGCATATTTTCTGTTAACGGGTAAAGTCTCGTCGCGTATCCCGCTACTAAAATGATCGCTTTCATGTATTTTCCCCTTTTTCTTAACAAAATTTGAAAACTAAAGTTGTATTTAATACTATTTTCATTTTGATAAGTAGAAAAAAATTTTTCACAGCGGAGCGTTTCGCTCAATGTTTCTAGCGCGAAATAAAATATTTTTTCTATCCTTAATATTGAAAATGGTATAAGTTTTCAAAGCTTGCCTACATATTTTAACGCGAATTCAAAATCTCTTGGCAGAGTTGATGTAAATTTTTTATTATTCAGATATTCTAAATTTCCGGACATTTGGCTAAAAATAATTTCCCCTGCGTGCAAAAGCTGACGCTTCACTATTTTTTCAAAAATCCGGTTAATTTTTTCGTCGCCGTATTTTCTATCGCCGACGATAGGGTTGCCTATACTTTTTAAATGTAATCTAATTTGATGGGATTTTCCCGTAACTAAATTAATTCTCAAAAGCGTATAATTATTATAATTTGATATTGGTTCGATTATCGTGACAATCTCATTATCGTTTCCCGAGCCTTGTAATAAAAATGCTGTATTCGAATCTGAGTCTTTATAATATGAAGTTTGGATTGTTTTGTTTTCTTTAACGACTCCGCTGACTAAAGCGAAATAATATTTCGATATTTTTCTATCGGAAATAGCTCTGTTAATTTCCTGCACCGCCGCTAAATTTTTCCCGCAAATAACAATCCCTGTCGTATTTCTATCGAGCCTGTTGCAAAGTGCGGGTGTGAATACAGAATTTTTTGACAAATCAAATTCATTTTTTTCGTGGAGATAAAAAAGTATTCTGTCTATTAATGAGTCTTTGTCGTTTTTGGATTCCGGGTGAGATAAAAGATTTTGTTCTTTATTTATGATTAGAATATTACTGTCTTCGTAAATAATTTCGAGATGTTTTGGTCTATTCAATTTCAAAATTTTTTCGGATTTAAAGCTGTCCAAAGTTTCTTCGGAAATATAAAAGCTTAAAACATCAGAGGGCTGAAGAATTTCGTTGCCCTCTGCTTTTTTATTGTTAAGCTTAATTCGCTTTTTCCTGAGCATTTTATAAATAAAAGCTTTTGATGATTGATTCAGATATTTCAACAGAAATTTATCCAAACGTTGGTTAGCGTTTTCGGCATTTATAACTAAATTTTTCATTTGCCCTCCGTCTATATCAACTAATCAACCAATTAAAATAAGAATTTATAAAAGGAATAATATTTCCGTCCATAACCGAATTTATATTCCCGACTTCGGTATCCGTTCTATGATCTTTTACAAGATTATACGGATGAAAAACATAAGACCGAATTTGACTTCCCCAGCCGATTTCTTTTACTTCGCCGCGAATCCCCTGCAATTTTTCCAATTGCTCAGTCTGCATTTTTTCGAAAAGTTTAGCGCGAAGCATTTTCATGGCACGGTCTTTATTTTTATGCTGAGAGCGTTCATTTTGGCATTGAACAACGATTCCGCTAGGCAAATGAGTTATTCGGATTGCGGATTCGGTTTTATTAACATGCTGTCCACCGGCACCGCCCGACCTATAAGTATCGATTCTTAAATCTTCTTCTTTAATGTCGACAACGATATTATCATCAATTTCCGGCATAACATCGCACGAAGCAAATGAAGTGTGCCGTCTGCCCGACGAATCAAAAGGCGAGATTCTTACCAATCTATGTACGCCTTTTTCTGATTTCAAATAGCCGAAAGCATTTTCGCCGTTTACTTGAAACGTAACCGATTTTATACCGGCTTCGTCACCATCAATATAATCCAAAACCTCAACATTGAAATTCATTTTTTCGCAGAACCGGGTATACATTCTAAAAAGCATACTCACCCAGTCACAAGCCTCTGTTCCGCCTGCGCCTGCGTGCAGCGAAAGTATTGCGTTGTTTTTGTCGAACTCTCCGCTAAACAAAGTCGCAATTCTTAATTCCTCGTATATTTTCGAGAAATCATTAAATTCGGATTTTGCTTCCGAATATACGCTGTCATCCGATTCCTCCAGACCCATTTCGATTAAAGTTGCAATATCGTCATATCTGGATCTAAGATTGTTATAATTCTCGATTTTAGTTTTATAGGTTTTTATTTCCTGCATTATCTTTTGCGTTTTTTCATTATCCGACCAAATTTCGGGATTTAATAAATCTTTTTCTAAAGCTTCAACATTTTTTTCTGCTGTAGCGATGTCAAAGAGAGTTCCCCATTTCGGTGATTTTCTTCTTAAAAGGCAAAAGCTCAAGTTTTAATTGTTCAAGTTCCAGCACTTTTATTTAGCTCCTTCCGCAGCATTGCTTGTATTTTTTGCCGCTTCCGCAAGGACAAGGGTCATTTCTTCCGACTTTTGAATCTTTGCGCTTAACCGGACCTTTTTTTGCAGAATCGTCTTTGTTTGTAAATATCTCCTTGGCTACTTTTTCACGCTTAGGATCTTCTTCTTTGTTTTCGGTTACAATACGAACGTTAAGTAAATTTTTAATTGTATCGTTTTGAATATTCGCCGATAATTCGTCAAACATATCATATGAAATAAAACGGTATTCCAAAAGCGGATCACGTTGGGCATACGCACGCAAAGTTATACCTTGGCGCATTTGGTCCATATCATCAATATGATCCATCCATTTTTGGTCAATAACTCTAAGCATAATAACACGCTCTATTTCACGCATACGCTCAAGCTCTATTTCTTTTTCCTTAGCTTCGTAGAATTTAATAGCTCGCTCATTTAGGTATTCTATCATTTTTTCTTTGTTCGCGCCAGCTTTTTGCTCATCATTATACAAAAGCGGATATTCATGGAAATAAGGCAATAAAAATTCGTTAAGCCCGTTAAAATCCCAATTTTTCGGTTCTTCGATACCTTCTGTATAAGTATTTACCGAACGCTCCATAATCTTGCCAATCATCGAAAGCATATTTTCGCGCAAATCCTCTCCGTTCAGGACCTTGAGTCTTTCGCCGTAAATAATCTCACGCTGGTCATTCATAACTTGGTCGTATTCGAGCAAATGTTTACGAGTGCTGAAGTTATTGCCCTCTACTTTTTTCTGAGCGTTTTCGATGGCTTTTGTGAGCATTCTATTTTCGATAGGGTCATCTTCCTGCAATCCGAGAGCTTCAACGACTTTTATTGTACGTTCGGAACCGAAAATACGCATTAAATCGTCTTCCAGCGAAATATAAAAACGCGATTCGCCGGGGTCGCCTTGACGGCCGGAACGCCCACGAAGCTGATTATCAATACGCCTTGATTCATGACGCTCTGTACCTACGATTTTCAGTCCTCCGAGAGCCTTAACGCCTTCTTCCAATTTAATGTCGGTACCACGACCGGCCATATTTGTGGCTATCGTAATAGCTCCGAGATTTCCGGCATCTGCAACGATTTCCGCTTCTTGCTCATGGTATTTCGCATTCAAAACATTATGCGGTATGCCTTCTTTTTTAAGCATTTCGCTTAAAAGCTCAGACTTTTCTATGCTGATTGTACCAACCAAAACCGGTTGTTTTTTTGCATACGATTCCGCTACATCACGAACAACAGCTCTAAATTTAGCGGCTTCGGTTTTGTATACAATATCCGGATGGTCATCACGAACAACAGGCATATTTGTCGGAATCACAACAACGTCCATTCCGTAAATTTCCCTAAACTCGCTTTCTTCGGTTTGAGCAGTTCCGGTCATACCGGATTTTTTCTTATATTTATTAAAGAAATTCTGGAAAGTAATTGTCGCAAGGGTTTTACTTTCACGATTTACTTTTACATTTTCTTTTGCTTCTATTGCTTGATGAAGTCCGTCGGAATATCTTCTGCCGGGCATAAGACGGCCGGTAAATTCATCGACAATTATAATTTCGTCGTTTTGCACAACATAATCGACATCGAGAGCCATATTAAAATTCGCTTTTAATGCGTTGTTTATATGGTGCATAATCTGCATATTTTCGGGATCGGAAAGGTTTTCAACAGCAAAAAATCTTTCGGCTTTTTTAACGCCTTCTTGAGTCAAGCTTACGGTTTTGCCTTTTTCGTCTACAACAAAATCGCCTTCTTCTTGAATTTCAGCTCTTGTTATTGCGTTCAAAGCCTCATCTTCATTTAGAATCCGTCCTTTTACTAAAGTGCGCACAAAAGTATTGGCTACTTTATAAAGTTCAGTCGATTTTGTACCCATTCCGGAAATTATGAGCGGCGTTCTTGCCTCGTCAATCAAAACAGAGTCAACCTCGTCGATAATTGCGTAATTCAAGCCGCGCTGCTGAACCATATCTTCCTTATAAACAACCATATTATCTCTAAGGTAGTCAAAGCCAAGTTCATTGTTTGTCGCATAAGTAATATCACATGCATAAGCGGCCTGTCTTTCGGCATTGCTCATGTCGTTTAAAATAACTCCGACTGTCATGCCCAAAAATTGATGAATTTGCCCCATCCATTCAGAGTCACGTCTCGCCAAATAATCATTGACTGTTACAATATGCACACCTCGTTCCAAAAGTGCGTTCAAATAGGCCGGAAGCGTGGAAACCAAAGTTTTACCTTCACCGGTTCTCATTTCAGAAATTCTGCCCTGATGCAAAACAATACCGCCCAAAAGCTGTACATCAAAATGGCGCATATTCAAAGCCCGCTTACCGGCTTCTCTTACAAGCGCAAAAGCTTCTGGCAGGATATCGTCCAAAGTCTCACCGTTTTTCAAACGTTCCTTAAACTCTAAGGTTTTATTTTTCATTTGCTCGTCAGAAAGATTTTTCATTTCATCTTCAAGTTTATTAATTTTATCGACTATTGGTTTTAAGCGGCGAATTTCTTTTTCGCTGTAATTACCAAATATCTTTTCTAAAAATCCCATTAATTACACCTCTTAACAAGTCATGCTTATTCTGCATTTCTTCAAAACATTGCCTTATATTTATCCATGCGGAAAATGTCCAGTATATAAAATTCCGTTTATCAAAAAAATATCTCGCAGGATAAGCAAAATTTTGTTTTATTCAAAAATAAATCAACATAAGTGATTTTATATAGTTTATCAGATGTTAAAAGCTATATGCAACTTATATTGTATTATAATTTTACAAATTTGTAATTACCACTTTGTTACAAAAACCTTTTTTTAATAATTTTTTACATCCATTGATTATAAATTTATTTGGGCAAATAGTAAAGCATAGCTTTTATACTATAGCATTTTAAAGGATAGAAATAATATTATTTTATATTTATATTTATATTTATAATCGACATAATTCGGTAGATAATGAATCTTCTGAAAAAAGATATAAAAAAACAGCCCGTTTATTTGGGCTGTCAATAATATTTAATTTTCGATTTCATCAGAAGCAAAAGAAATTCCCATTTTTAAAGCCGCATGAACAAGCTCATTATCTTTATCAACATATTTATTGTGTCCGATTACATCTTCCAAGCTAACCGAAGTCATTTCTCCGTTTTTCAAAGCAACCATTTTTCCAAAGTCTTTGTTTTTTATAAGATCAGCCGCCTTCACAGCATATCTTATCGAAAGCACACGGTCTAACGGCGAAGTTTCGCCGCCGCGCTGAATATGTCCCAAAGCTACGGAACGACATTCATGAGAGACTAATTTTTCTAAATCATGAGCCAATTTTGCAGCAATTCCGCCGAATCTTATCGGATCGGGACTATCTGAAACCACTTGTTTTACAACGGCTTCCGCGCCTTTTTCGCTTGCGCCTTCTCCGACAACAATCATTGTAAACGGTCGGCCGATAGAATCTCTTTGATTTATTTTTTCCACAATACGGTTGATATTATATGGAAACTCCGGCAAAAGAATAACGTCTGCCGAGCCGGATAAGCCAGAATGTAAAGCTATCCATCCGCTCGAGCGCCCCATAACCTCAACAACCATTATTCTATGATGTGATTCTGCTGTAGTATGAAGTCTGCCGAGATTTTCGGTAACGATATTTACCGCAGTGTCGAAGCCGAAAGTCGTGTCTGTAGAGCCAAGGTCGTTGTCAATTGTTTTTGGGATTCCGATTACTTTTACGCCTTTTCTCGAAAAATCCCTAGCTGATGTCAAAGTGCCGTCTCCGCCCAAAACCACAAGCACTTCAACGCCATCTTTTTTCATATTTTCTACCGCTACATCTGAAACATCTTTAATAACGTCTTGACCGTTTTCTTTAACAGTATACTTAAACAAATTGTCTTTGTTTGAGCTGTACAGCATTGTACCGCCTTTATGCAAAATACCGGATGTATTATTAATTGTTAATGGAATAAAATCATTTTTATAAAGTCCTCTATATCCAAATTTATATCCAATCAACTCACAATCCATCGTGCTAAGGCAAGCTCTTGTAAATCCATAAAGTACAGCGTTAAGTCCGGGAGCGTCGCCGCCGCCGGTCAAAATACCAATTTTTGTTTTAGCCATTTTAAATCCTCCATTTGAATATAATACAAAAAGTAACGTATATACTATCGAACAATCAGATTTTCGTTAGTATAATAAAACACTTTATTTTAACAATGAAAAATTTCATTGGTCTTGTGTTAAACTTTATCTTTTGATACTGACATATTATTATTCCAAAAAAATATAGTACCTATAAAAATTTTTAACAATCTCATTCTAATACCGAAAATTTTGTTGTATATCAAACCAATTATACAAAAAGAGTTTAGCTTTGTATATAAAAAAAAACAATTTTGCCCTTATATCCAAAAACAAAAAAAAAAGCCTTGATTTTTTATTTAATTCGTATAAATCAAGACTTGTAGGTATATGGCAATTCTCAATAATATTGATTAAAAATTATCTCCAATGCTATTTTTTTGAATATTAATTATTTTTGAAATTCCTTCAGAAGCCAAGTCCATCATTTCGTTCATTGTTTCACGACTAAAAGCGCCATTTTCGGCAGTTCCCTGTATTTCGATAAAATCCAATTTATCATTCATAACAAAATTCATATCAACTTCAGCTTTCGAATCTTCTTCATACGCCAAATCCAAACAAATTTCACCGTCAACAATTCCTGCGCTGACCGCCGCCACGAAATTTTTTATTGGATTTTTTGTTATCAGCCCATTTCGAGAAAGTTTTGAAATTGCATCATGCAGCGCTATAAACCCACCGGTTATGGAGGCACATCTTGTTCCGCCGTCTGCTTGAATAACATCGCAGTCAATATTTATTGTCCGCTCTCCCAGCATTTCCAAATCCAAAGCCGACCGCAACGACCTTCCGATAAGCCTCTGGATTTCTACAGCACGTGAATTTAATTTCAATGAGGAAATATCCCGCCTGTTTCGTTTATGTGTAGCGCAAGGCAACATGGAGTATTCCGCGGTAAGCCAGCCTTTACCGGAATTTTTCAAAAAATTCGGTACGTTTTCCTCAACAGTCGCATTGCAAATAACTTTGGTGTTTCCTATTTCTATCAAAACAGATCCTTCCGGATAAATGATATAATTTCTTGTTATCGATATTTTTCTAATAGAGTCAGACGATCTATCTGTTCTCATCGCAAATCCTCCTGATGTTTTTAAGGTATCATAGTAAAAAGTGTTTCCGCATTGACCGCCTTAACCTCCGGCGCAAGCAATAAAACTAACGTCACCACAATCACTATTATTGTATACCTTCTAATCATGAAGTATTCCCCCTAACATACATGCGAGAACCGCACAGCTAATTTATACTATTTTCATTTTCTATCCTCTATAATGGAAATAGTATTACAAAAAATTGGATTCGAACCCGAACCGCAAAGTTTTGAATAAAATTATTTGTTTTTCATGAAAAATAGTAATTGCAGTTTCTATTCTAAAATAAAAAAATGTCTACTGTTATACTTTTTTCCGAAAAACAATTTTGAAATTCAAGAATTTTGTCTTGATTTACAAGATATAATTTTCGTATAATTTAAAGATATTTCTGTTGTCAGCAAAGCTTATATTTGCGGAATCCCAAAATCAGAACCGTTCCGGCAAAATAACAGAGAATATCCTTAAAATCAAAGTATTTTCCAAATACAATAGACATTAATTTATTATTTTCTAAATTAAAAATTTCCAATATCTTAAGTTTTTGACCAAACTCAACTAATGCAGCGAATAAAAATATGTATATCGGAAGAAATTTTACATCACAAAAAATGCGTATAAAAAAATACACTAAAAGAATAACAAGGGTATCACCAATATAAGGTCGAATAAAATTGTCATGAATAAAAAGAGCAATTATAATTTCAATTAAAAATGTAAAAATAAAATATATTAAATAATTTATATTAAGTTTAGCCACTATTTCCCCTCCTTTCATGAGTTTTTATCGAAAATCATCAATAATAAGTTTAGATTATGTAATACTATTTTCATTTTGATAAGTAGAAAAAAATTTTTCACAGCGGAGCGTTTCACGCATGCTTCAAGCGTGAAATGAAATATTTTTTTCTATCCTTAATAATGAAAATAGTATAAGTAAGATTTAATTAAATCACAGAATATTCTACAAAATTCGATATAAATTTTTATTATGAATATACTGATTCATTATACCACAAATCAAGCAAAAAGGGAAATCATCTTTTGATTCGCACGGCGAATTTCAAATTGTCCATAAAAATAATGTATATATTTTTTGCATTTATTTGAAATATTTTAGTAATACTATACAAATTTCCAATTAAAATAAAAAAATAAATCGAGCATTTTCGCAAATCGAAAGGAGATATAAAATGAATATCTATGATGAAATGGATTTTTTTCAAAAATATAAGGATTTTCCCCGTTCGCGCTATGGTTTGTCCGCCGCCGGAGAATGGCATGAGCTTAAAAAGCTTTTAAATTTTGATTCAAAAAATGTTTTGGATTTGGGTTGCGGCTTTGGCTGGCATTGCTTTTATGCCGCCGAAAACAACGCAAAATCGATAATCGGAGTGGATATTTCAAAAAATATGCTAGAAATTGCCGCGGCTAAAAATACTTACAAAAATATCGAATTTATAAATCAAGATATTGAAAATTTCGTTTACAAAGACAATTTTTTTGATATTATATTTTCCTCTTTGGTTTTTCATTATATTTCAGATTTCGATTCAATCTGCAAAAAATCTTTCAAAATGTTGAAAAAAAACGGAGAATTTATCTTTTCTGCAGAACATCCGATTTTCACGGCGTACGGCAATCAAGATTGGATTTATGATGAAAATGGAAATATTCTTCATTGGCCGGTAGATAATTATTTTGATGAATCCTACCGTGATTCTATATTTTTAGGCCATAATGTCAGAAAATACCACCGAACATTGACAACATATCTGTCAACTTTAACAAAAAACAATTTTATAATAAAAAAAATAGTCGAGCCAAAACCTGACCCGACCATAAGCGGAATGGAAAACGAATTACGTCGGCCAATGATGCTGATTATTTCAGCACAAAAGCCATAAAATCGATATGTCATGAAACCGGTAGGCTTATCGGTTTCTTGATTATTTTCTCAACGTTACATCTTTTCCGTTTCTGATAACATATTTCGGAGCTTTATGATCCCAAATTGCATGGTAAACATCCTCTGCTTCCAAAATTACCAAATCGGCATTACCTCCGGCTTTAAGCTCATGATTTTTGATTCCCAAAGCTCTTGCCGCAGATTTTGTTATTAAATCATAAATTATTTCCATATCTTTAAAAGATGTCATCCAAAGCAAATGAACCGCCAAAAACGCTACTTCCAGCATATTACAGCGTCCAAAAGGATAATAAGCGTCTGCGATATCATCTTGACCGAGCGCAACGTTTACGCCCGACGCAACTAAATCTCTGACTCTTGCGTGTAAAGGTCCGGTATGCGGGTCACTCACAAGCCCTATTTGTGCTCTTTTCAAAAGCGAAGTTATTTTGCGGAAATAATTTTCATTATACAAGGACATCGCTCTGCAATGCTGCGCCGTAACCCTGCCTTCCCAGCCGATTTCTATCGCTTTAAGCGCATACATTTCCAGAGTTCTTTCGTTGGCATCACCAACATCATCCAATAACATAGAAATATCTTTATTAAATTCTTTTGCCAATGCGAACATTTTATTAATATGCTCTTGCTCGTCTTTTTCGGAAAACTCAATCCAAGGAATACCGCCGACAACATCTGCACCCAATTCCATTGCCTGTCTGATATAATCTTCTGCGCCCGGGTCTCTTAATACGCCGTCCTGTGGAAACGCAACAACTTGCAATTCCACTCTGCCTTTATATTCTTCACGAGCCTTAATAAGTGCTTTAACGCCTTCCAATCTAGCTTTTGTATCGACATCCGCAAACGCCCTGATATGTGTATTACCATGCAATAAAGCTAAATCGCAGGCTTTTCGCACATTTTCAATTATCCATTTTTCATTATAAGCATTTTTAAATTGCGCAGCCTGCTCAATCGCTGTCATTGCGCCGCCCATTGTGCCGCTGTGATAACTGCCCAAAGCGTCCTGACCAGCCATCTCCAAAGTATAAACTTTACATAAATGCAAATGTCCGTTTACAAAGGATTCTGTTACTAATCCGCCGAGAGCGTCAATTATTTCCGCACTGTCTTCTTCCAAAGCCGGTGCGATTTCTAAAATTTTTCCGTCTTTTATACCAATCGAAACCGAGTCTTTTCCGGTATCGCGAGTTTTAGCATTTTTAATCAATAAATCATATTTCATCTCACAAACTCCTTTATTTTTTTCTATGCATTTACTTTATGATTATCGTTTTTAAAAATCATATTGCAAACAGGTACTAATAAAAACGAAACTGCAATACCTTGAAGCGGAGGAATACCGATATTAAATTTGTTAGTTATATAAGCAACTAAAACGCCGCCGGCATATGCAAGTATGTTCGCGATTCTAATACTCTTGAACTCAACTTTTGATTTATCAGGTATATTTGTTTTCCAAGTAAAAATAAAATCACCAATTATTGTTCCGCCTAAAGGAGGAATAAAAACGCCAAGAACAATTAAGAAAGGAACAAAGAAATTGTATGCGCCGGAAACAGCCAAAACTGTCGCAATCGCCACGCCGCCGATAATAAACGGTGTTTTATTTTTCTTGTTAAAAAACTCTGCGCCTGCAACGCCGAACGCATAAGCCGCCGCATCGTTTGTAGTCCAAATATTAATTGTAAGGATTAACATTGCCCAAATAACAATACCCATTTTTAAGAAAACAACAACAACGTCGGATTCGCCAAAAGCGATTGCACCAACACCGCCGGCAAAAATCATTAATCCGTTGCCGATAAAGAACGCTACAAACGCCGCAAAGAAACTAACTTTCCAGTTTTTGCCGAAACGAGTCCAGTTCGCAACCTGTGTACCTGCCGAAACAAAAGTACCGATTATTGTTGTAAGCGCTGTTGCCATAGTCATTTTTTCAGCTGTTGGAACTATGTCAAACATAGCTTGCCACGAACCAACATTTCTGATTCCCAAAACAGGAGTCATAATAGTGAGGATTAAAATCAACGGTATCGCTATATACGAAACAATTGTCATTGCTTTAAAACCATAAATAACAGTTACGCCCATGATTACGCTCCAGAAAATAGCCCAGAATATGTAAGTATTAGGCAGATTTAAAGCCGTTACATAAAGTTCCGCGATATAAGCCGCAGAAACAGCATACCATCCCAATTGAGTTCCACCAAGCAAAAAGCTTGCCCATTTTGCGCCGCTTGTACCCAATACATAACGTGACATAACAACAGACGTAAGTCCGACTTTAGAGCCGATTACAGCCATAATAGCAACATAAAGACCAAGAATTAAATTTCCGATTACCATAATAGTTAAAAATTCAGAAAAAGTGAACGCTCCGGCAATCTGACCGCCTGCAACCATTGTTGGGCTAAAAAAAGTCAAACCCAAAAGAACAGCCATAAGGGGCAATATTCCAACTCTTGCGCTCATCGGCACCGGATCAAGAGGATAATCCTTGTCGACCACTTCTTCAACTTTAACATTATTTTTTAGATTTTTTTCAGAATCTGCCATCATAAACCCTCCTTGTTTGTGAAGAATCCGACGCTATTATTTCGCGCCGAATTCTTGAATTTTGTTAAAGAACTCTCTATACTAATCATTATATTTTTCCGCTACTTTTTCAACTGCTTTGCTTGCGGCGTTATAAGTTCCGCATCTGCAAAGATGTCCGCCCATAGCTTCGTATATTTTTTCTTTAGTCGGATTTTGAGTTTTTTGCAATAAAGCTTCGCTTGCAATCAAAAGTCCGGGTGTGCAAAATCCGCATTGCACTGCGCCTTCCTCGACAAAAGCTTCTTGAAGCGGATGAAGTTTTCCGTTTTTCGAAAGTCCTTCAACGGTCAAAATCTCCGAGCCGTCGGCTTCTACAGCCAAAATAATGCACGAGCGCACCGGCAAGCCGTCCATCAAAACGGTACAAGCTCCGCATTCGCCGTTTTCACAGCCGATTTTTGTTCCCGTAAAGCCGACATTTTCCCTGATATATTGCAAAAGAGTTATCGAGGGATCAATATAATCCTCATATTTCATGCCGTTTATCGTTATATTAACAGGGTATTTATTCATCCAAAACACCTCCGTTTAATTGATTTATACCTTTTTTTATCAAAGCGCCTATCATTGCTTTTTTGTATTCCGGATTCGCCCTGAGGCTGCCTTTTCTAGGCGATACATCTTCCAAAATCACATTTACCGCTTTGATGAAAGAATCCTCGTTTATCCCTTCGCTGTTTAAAATATCTTCGGCTTTTTTAGCTCTCGCCACTGTCGGCCAAACAGCGCCCAATGCTATTCTTACATCTTTCAAACCATTGCTGTAAACAGCACAGGATATTCCCGACAAATCCATACCTTTAACCCTAGAACGCCTGTAATATACGCTGTTTGAGTTTTTTTCAGGTTTCGGAATAATTACGCCTTTTAAGACTTCCCCTGCATTTAAATCAACTTTTCCCGGCTTTAGAAGAAATTCTGCCAAAGGCATTTTTCTTTCAGAATCCTTGGAGGCAATGACTGCTATTGCGTCATAAACCAATAAACCTGAAACCGAATCCGCCGATGGCGAACCGTTGCAAATATTTCCGCCGATTGTAGCTCTGCAACGAATTTCATAACATCCCACAGAGCCTGCACCCATAACAAGAGCCGGATATTGCTGAATCAAATCATGTTCAACAACTTTTTGAATCAGCTCGCTTGCGCCGATCCAAACGCCTTCTGTAGATTCTTTAATACCCTTTAATTCCGGAACGGCCTTTATATCAATAATATGCTTAGGAGAAATTTTTTCCTCTCTTAAAACAACACAGACATCCGTGCCGCCCGCCAAAAGTACCGAATCTTCTTTTTGCATAGCTTCGAATAATTCGTCCATAGATTTTACTTTTAAATAATCAAAAGAGTTGGGAATCATTTTTTCTCCTCTCCTTTCAATGCCGAAATAATCCTATCCGCAGTAACTGGTAAAGATGTAAAATTATACGAGATAGCATCGTTTATAGCGTTCAAAATCGCCGGTGCAACCGAAACCGCCCCATGTTCGCCGATTCCTTTTGCTCCATAAGGACCTGAATGTTCAGGAGTTTGAACAAAGGAAATATTTATCTCTTCCGGCAAATCTTCGATTCCCGGTATTTTATAATCCACAAGCGTATTATTTCTTATCGCGCCTTTGTCTTCCGAAAATACAAGAACTTCGCTTAAAGCCGAACCGATCGACATTGTCATTGCGCCAACAACTTGGTCATGCGCAATTTGCGGATTAATTATTGTTCCTGCGTCTATTACATTTAATAATCTGTAAATATTTATTTCGCCTGTATTTTTATCAATTCCGATTTCTGCGCCGACACAGCCCATTGTCCAGTCAGCGGCGGCATTTCCCTGCCCTGTTTCGGGATGCGGATTTTCTACGCCTTGCGCAACAAAATATCCTTCGCCCATAATCGGTCTAGTCATAGCCGAGCCGTTTGGATTTCTGTAACCTAATGCAAATTCCGACCATTTTACAGATTTACCGTTATATTTAGCTTCACGGTTTTCAAGAATTACATCATCTTCCGACGGTGCTCCTAATATAATTGCGGCTTCGTGCTTCAATTTTTGCTTTAAATCGTCGGCGGCGATTGTAATAGCGTTCCCTACGCCCCAAGTCGTATGGCTCGCAACAGTCTGCCATTCATAAGGCGAAAGGAAAGTGTCCACACCTCTGAAAAAGTTTACAGCCTCAACCGGAATATCCAAAGCTTCGGCGGCTATTTGAGACAGAGCCGTATAAGTTCCCTGACCCATTTCTATAGCTCCCGTAGCCAATGTAACTGTTCCATCCGCATTCAATTTGATTGTTGCGCCCGATTGAACATTCGGGGGCATACAAGGAGTTTTCATATAAGCGGCGATTCCTCTGCCGACAATAATATTTTTACCTTTAATTGGTTTTGGATTTTTATATAATTCCTCAACAATTTTTTCGGTACATTTTACAAAATCACCGTTATCTTTTTGCATTACTTGACCGATTCCGTTTGTACGTCCTTCACGCAAAAGATTTTTCAGGCGCAATTCGGCAGGAGTCATATTGAGTTCTTTCGCCGCATAATCCATCAGGCGTTCAACCGGCAAATGCACTTCCGGATGACCGTAACCTCTTGCCGCTCCGATCGGCGGTGTATTTGTATAAATTCCATAAACATTGAGTTTTAAATTTTTAACTTCATAAGGTCCCGTGCCGGCATTCGCCATACCGGTTACGATATTTACGGCATAATCGCCGTTTCCGCCGCTTGCAAGATAAGATTCGCCATGCATGGCAACGAGCGTTCCGTCTTTCTTAAATCCTAATTTATAATTGCAAAAACCGCCTCTTCCCAAAGAAGTTCCGATAAACATTTCCTCACGCGTAAGCGCAAGCCTTACAAAATGACCGGGTACAGCTCTTGCAACTGCGGCAACAAGCGCTTCGATTGTAATATCCGATTTTCCGCCGAATCCGCCGCCCAAATAAGGCGCGATTACTTGAACTTTATTAAACGGAATTTCCAAAAGTTCAGCAACACATTCCTGAACAACAAACGGTGCTTGCGTTGAAGCGTATACTCTTATTGAATGATCCTGCTCATATTTTGCCACAGCACAATGCGGCTCCATTTGAACATGGTGTATGTACGGAAACCAAAACTCATCCTCAACAACAACATCACATTCTTCGAACGCAGAATCAACATCACCTTTTCGCACTTTCAAATGCTGATAAATATTTTTTCCTTTTCGATTTACATAAGGTGCTACTTTGTAATCCATCAAATTTTCATGAATAACAGGAAAATCTTCTGCCAAAGCATCTTTCGGATGAATCGCAAAAGGCAGTGGTTCGTATTCTACTTTAATAAATTTCAGCGCTTCATTCGCATCTCTTTCCGTAACACCGACAGCAACAGCGACCGGCTCTCCCGCAAATCTTGCCCTATCCCTCGCAATAGGATATTGATCTCTGACCGCAACTCCAAAAGGCCCGGGAACATCTTCGCCGGTTAAAACAGTGATTATTCCTTTTTGCTTTTTCGCTTCGCTGGTATCAATGCTTTTAATAACAGCGTGAGCGTATGGCGATCTCAAAACCTTTATATGATATGTTCCGGGAAATTTCATATCAGCCGTAAAGACTGCGTCTCCCGTGGTTTTTTCTATTCCGTCAATCCTCAAAGTGTTTTTTCCGATCGATTTAAAAGACATTGTTTCACCTCCAAATTTCTAATACTATTCCGATTAAAAATAGTACAAATCAAAGTTTTTAATAAATCCATCAAACACCATTTTCAGCCTTAGAATATAAATTGAAAACAGCATTAATTGTGTAATAAATCTAAATAATTCCCGTGTTACATTTTGTTACATAATAAATATATCATTCTTTTTCTCAATTGTCTATATCAATTAAACAATTTGTATGTATTTCACTAACAAAATGTCTATTGTATGTTATATATATACAAAAATTTTATCGGGATATTTTTAAATTAATTCTGGGCAATAAAAAAATGCCACTCGAATGTAACAAGTAGCATTTATAAAAATAATCCCAAAAATCACTGCAAATAAAACATTTTATCCGGACAAATCTGCGTACAAAGTCCGCATCCCGTGCATAGCTCTTTATTTGTTCGAATACTCCCTGAAATATTCTCAATCGCTCCGTACATACAGCATTTGACGCATTTCGAGCATTCAATTTTTAAGCATGGCGATTTCAGATTTGATGTAACACTATGAAAAGCCATTTCATAAGGATATAATGACGAAAGCGCCGAGCCTCTTATTTCCTTATAATCAGAGTATCCATGCGATTCCATCCAATTTTCTATATCATAAATTGTTTTCGAGATTATGTCATGTCCCTCAAACATTATAACCGAGCCGAGCATCGCCGAAACAGCTCCAAGCATCATAAATTCCAAAATATTCGTATAGTCCTGAACTCCGCCCACGGAACAAATTTGACAATGCGTTAACTGCGACAGCGTGGCAGTTGCCGCCATTGTTATCGGTCTGATATGTTTTCCCGTGTATCCGCCGTAAGTCGGCATTTTTGTTTCTTTTGTCTCGATATCAACACCGGACAGCCCTTTTAAGCTTTCGATAGAGCAAATCGCCGAAATACCCGCTTTTTCAACCTGCCGCACATACGCTTTTATCGAACTTAAATTATAAGGCATACGAATCATAACCGGTATATTTACGGATTTGACAACAGCATTCGCCATTTCGTAGAGTTTTTCCGGCTGAAGATTAATCTGTTCAATCATCGCATCCATAGGCGCAAACATATCCATCTGCAAGGCATCCGCCCCAAGTCTTTCGGCTCTTTTCGCAATATAAGCCAATTCGGACGGACTGGAACCGCGAACGGAGCAAATGAGATAGCTGTCCTTTTTATTAATAAGCTCAAATTCCGCTTCCCATTCTTCTATTGATTTATG
The DNA here is from genome assembly GCA_031551135.1 of Eubacteriales bacterium. Lineage (GTDB taxonomy): Bacteria > Bacillota > Clostridia > Lachnospirales > JAITVM01 > JAITVM01. The sequence goes on from JAVBOA010000059.1 coordinate 20,443, forward strand.
ACCGTATAGCGAGAGATTTAAAAGCTCGTTATCGTTATAATAAACTCTTTGACCAAAAAATCCGGATTCTTCGGTAAGTATTGTTTCTGTAACAACAGCAGCCGCTCCTGCGTCGATACATTTTTGGATATTCTTATGCGAACCTGACCACGGTCCTGCCGATACTATTACAGAGTTTTTTAATTTTAGTCCCATAAAATCTATGCCGTATACCATTTTAATCACCTATTCAAACAAAGTATTAATCGATTTTTTGTTACCACAAGAATTTCTTATTTTCAGCTTCGGCAGCAAGACAATTTCTTGCGTTACCGCTTCATTAAAACCATCATCGATTAAGTCGAATAGAATTCGAGCCGCGAGTATGCCAAGTTTATATGTCGGCTGCTCGACGGTGGTCAATTTCGGAAACATATAATTAGAAACCGGTGAATCACTGAACCCTGTAACTGCAATATCTTTTGGAATTAGAATATTTTTTTCTTTAAGTCCCTCAATGAGACCTACGGCAAGTTCATCTCCGGACGCAAAAACTGCGTCCGGTTTTTTTGAAATTATCTCTGTCGCCGCATCATAACCGCCTTTTAGTGAATTTTCAGCTCTGATAACAGGCAGAGCATTAGACTCTTTTGCAGCTTCCGAATAAGCTTTGGCTATTCCGCTCTTCATGAAATTTTCCAAATAATTATTTTCCATATCACAGAGCAAAACAATATTACTGTGTTCCAGCTCCAATAAATGGGAAGCCATTTTGTATGCGCCGTCCTCAAAATTTATATAGCACGAATTTATTGATTTAATAGTTTCGTTTTTTCCGATAAAAACAAAAGGTATTAAATTATCATTAATCATTTGTATATATTCGGCTGAGATTGATTCACCTGCAAAAACCAGTCCGGAAACTTTTTGCTCAATCGCCGAAATAATTATCCGTTTAATCAAATCATCGTCGTTTCTTGTATTACAGAGCTGTACCAGATATTCTTTTCGTGCGGTAATGCTTTCAATGCCCGCTAAAAGCCTTTGAGATAAATAAACTCCGGAATCCGGAACAAGCAATTGTATGGTTTTTACTCGTTCATTTATAGCCGATCGCGCAAAATTCATCGGATTATAATTATTTTCGCGCATTACGTCCAACACACGCTCTCTGGTTTCCGGCAAAACAACCTCCGGAGTGTTGATAACCCGTGAAACCGTCGCAATGGAGACATTCGCGATTTTGGCAATTTCCCGTATATTCAATTGTATAACCCCCGTTGCGTTATTTCATTTTTATGTGACTTTGTATAAATAATTTAGACTTTGTTTCTAACTCTAAATTAAATGGGAAATAGTATTATATCTCTACCAGCTCGTAGCTCTGACAGCCTATCCCTATTTTTTCAGCATGAATTGTTCCTTCGCGCCAATCGGTATTCGAATGGACTGTTTTAAAATGGTCGTCGAATTTTTCCTTTGATTCTGCGAGCAAAGAACCGGCAATGGGGTTTTGTTTATTGCAGGCATCTGCGCAAGCGACATCAAGCGCAACTGGGTCGAAAGAAGCAAACATTCCTATATTCGGAATAATTGCGATATCATTTTCGGCATGGCAATCGCAGTTCGGCGAAACGTCCATTACAAGGTTTATATGAAAATTTGGTTTGTCCTTGATTACAGCCAAAGTATATTCGGAAATTTTTCTTGTCAATACTGCGTCTGCTTCATCCCAATTTACAGAAACCGCATCTTTCGGACAGACTCCGATACATCTGCCGCAGCCGACGCATTTTTCATGGTCAATCTCTGCTAATTTATTTGTAATCGTAATAGCCGAATGAGCACAAATCTTTTGGCACATTGCGCACCCAATACATGAAGACTGCTCAATAAACGGTTTGCCTGCGTTATGCATTTCCATTTTTCCGGCTCTCGAGCCGCAGCCCATTCCGATGTTTTTCAATGCCCCGCCGAATCCCGTTGCTTCATGACCTTTAAAATGGTTAAGCGATATAATAATATCCGCATCATAAATTGCTTGACCGATTTTTGCTTCTTTTATATATTCACCGTCTATTTGAACCAAGGCTTCGTCAGTTCCTTTCAAGCCATCGGCAATAATTATATGACATCCCGTAGAAAATGGGCTGAATCCGTTTTCATAAGCCGCATCTAAATGTTCGAGCGCATTTTTCCTCCTGCCTACATAAAGCGTGTTGCAATCCGTCAAAAAAGCTTTTCCACCCAAAGCTTTGATTTTATCAACAACAACCTTTGCGTAATTTGCTCTGAGATACGAGAGATTTCCCGGCTCTCCAAAATGTATTTTTATAGCAACGAATTTATCTTTAAAATCGATTTGTTCAATCCCTGTTTTAGTTATCAGCCGCTCAAGTTTTTGGAGTAAATTCAAGTCAGGTGTAGCTTTCATTGTGGTAAAATATACTTTTGATTTTTCTTTCGCTTGCATAGGACCCTCCATATAGTCACTCTAATTTTACTTTATTATTCCATATTGATTTCGATACGTCAATAGTCCCGACATGCAAAAAGGCGGGTATAATACCCGCCAAATGCTACAAAATTATGCAAATCAAACCGCCGCTGCCCTCATTGATGATTTTTTGTAAAGTATCTTGCAATTTCATTTGAGCTTCTTCCGGCATCCGATAGAGCTTCGATTGCAGTCCATCCTTCACAAGCTCATGCATAGATTTCCCGAACATATTCAATTCCCAAACATTGTTGTCGTCTCTTTCCATTTCAGTTTTTAAATAATGTATTAAATCTTCGCTTTGCTGTTCCGAGCCGACAATCGGTGAAATTTCGGTTTCTATATCCGCACGGATTAAATGTATGCTAGGTGCCGTAGCTTTCATTCGAACACCGTATTTCGAACCATGCTTCACCAGAACCGGCTCCTCCAATTTCATTTCTTCCAAAACCGGAGTAACGATTCCATAACCTTTGCGTGTTACTTCATCCAGTGCGAATTGAACTTTATCATATTCTTTTTTGCATTTAGCAAGAACTTTTATTGTAGAAATTAATTGGTATTCATTTTCTATTTCCATATCTGTTGTTTCGCTGAGAACTTTATAAAACAATTTCTCATCAACATTTAATTCGATATTTGCGATTCCCTTACCCAGCAAAATTTTGTCTACATATGCTTTTTTTACATATTCGCTGTTTTCCAAAGAAGACGGCGTATTTTTAATTTCTCTCAGCTTATTAATATCCGCAAATGATCTTTTAACAATATCAATTATGTTAGATTTCAGCCAATGCTCAATATGTAAAGTTTCGATCCATTTGGGATAATTAATTTTTATTTCGCGCACCGGAAATTCATACAATACTTTTTCCATAATATTGTTGATATCTTCATCCTTTAGCTGAGCGCAATTTACCGGAATACAAGGAACGCTATATTTTGCGGAGAGTTCGTTTTTAAGTTTATCAGCGTCCTCGTCATATGGGCGAATGGTATTGAGCAAAACAATAAACGGTTTATTTATTGCCTTAAGTTCTGAAATTACTTTTTCCTCAGCATCCACATAATCCTCCCGCGGAATATCCGTAATCGAGCCGTCTGTTGTAACAACAATCCCGATTGTGGAATGTTCGTTGATAACTTTTTTTGTACCGATTTCCGCAGCTTCTTTAAAAGGAATTTTTTCTTCGTTCCAAGGAGTGTTTATCATACGCGGTTTATCGCCGTCCAAATGTCCGTTCGCTCCGTTTATCAAGTACCCGACGCAGTCTATCATACGCACTTTAAAATCCAGATTATCATCCAGATTTATTTTGACCGCCTCGTTTGGAACAAATTTCGGTTCGGTTGTCATGATTGTTTTTCCGGCGGCGGACTGCGGCAGTTCGTCCTTTGTACGCTCTCTTGCGTATTCATTTTCTATATTCGGGATTACCAAGAGATCCATAAACCTCTTAATAAATGTAGATTTGCCCGTTCTGACCGGTCCCACTACACCTATGTAAATATCTCCTTGTGTTCTTTCGGATATGTCTTTATAAATATTCATACTTATCCTCCCTTACTGTTCTATATTTCCTATTTATATGATAAATATAAAAAAAATATACAGTTTTAAAAAATTTTCCGGAAGGCCGCTATTTATAAGTTTGGAAAAATAAAAACTCCCTTAAAATTAAGAGAGTCTTTTTATACTATTTTCATTATTAAGGATAGAAAAAAATATTTCATTTCACGCTTGAAGCATGCGTGAAACGCTCCGCTGTGAAAAATTTTTTTCTACTTATCAAAATGAAAATAGTATTAT
>JAVBOA010000031.1:0-7655 GCA_031551135.1 Eubacteriales bacterium
CCCTGGCTATCCTTTCTTCTATCGAATTTTCGAGCTTCTCCAGTTTTTCCTTGAATTCCCGATTCTCTATTTTCTTCAATTTATTTTCTTGCTTCAGATTTTCATTTTCTATTGTTAATTCTTCTATTTGCTTTATTAAGCCTCTATTATAATCTCTCATATACTATTTATACCATTTTTCGCTTTTTTTGCTACCCCTGCTGAATAGTAACCTTTACCGTGTTTTCGACCTTTTCTTCACTTAATATTGATTGCAATATTTATTTTATCATGATATTCTTTTTTATGAGAGCACCCACTGAGTATTTATTTTTCTGGTTAATTAATTATACTCTTTTTTGGTGCTCTTTTTTACTTTTTATGGATAATCGACAGGACTGTTAAAAAATCTTGAGATTTCAAATATTTAAAGGTATAATTTATAAGAATAAGTATGTACATTATGCTTTTATGGGGAGGGATTAAATGAAAAAATTACGCATTGTTCTTTGTTTAATTATTTTTACCTTGACTTTTTCATCTTGCACATCTGCCGATAAAAAGGTGCGTGAAAATCTTGAATCAACGCTGTTAAGCCTTAAAAATAATGAAGAAACCGCTATAAAAGAATTTATGAATACAATTGCCCCCGGCGAAAATTTTGACGAATACAGAGCGCTTTTCATGGAGATGCTGAAAAAAATAGATTATGAAATTCTATTGACAGAAAAAGTAAAAGATCAAGACGTTGTTGCTTGTGAAGTTAAGCTTAATACAAAAGAGATTGATACATTAATTGAAGATTTTTATAAAAATATAATTAATGACAATATAGATGCAATTCTTTTATCCAATTATATGAGCAAAGAGGATATAAACAAAAATGCGGTAAAGAGCATGACCAAGGAATATAGCGAAAAATATTTAGTATTTAAAAACAAAGAAGCAAATATAAATCTCGATTACAAAAAAATAAACTCGAAATGGGTTATGGATGACAAATTAGCTTTTTATAATGCGCTATTAGGCGATTTTATGGACAAAAGCGAAACTTATAAAAATGAAAAATTACCGACATTATTTATCGAGTCGTTTTTGGACAGGCTGAAGAAAATAGACGCAGAGCAGATTTCTGCTTTATCAAATGGCGAGGACGCTGATAAAAGCAGTGCTCAATACGAATTGTACGCTAAATTTTACAATAATATGGATTATGAAATAAAAGACACTCAGGATTTAGGCGACGGAAAAACTAAATTTTCAATAAAAATTGATATAATCGACCCCGAAAAGACTTTTAAGGATTTTGGCGACAAATATGTTTCATATATCAAAAATTCTATTGACTCAAAAAAAACACCGACAAATGATGAGCTCGGAATGATGACGTATAAACTATTGATGACGAGCATCGACGATAATAAGACAAACAAAATTTCAAAAGATGCGGAACTCATAGTTGACAGTGTTTTGAATATTGAGAATTTGGGAGATTTTTTCAAACTCGTCTTGGACGACGTAGCACAAAATTCTACTAATACAACAAAAGAAATCTCCGAACGAATCAAAAATCTTTATTCATAAAATTTACTTATGCAGGGGCTTAGCGCCCCTGTTTTTAGTATTCGCTGAATAATAAATATATCAGCAGGAGCAGTAAAATGTTTTCTGTATTTGACCTGCCTTTTTTTACTTTCGAATGTTTTCTGAAAGGCTCGGGAATATCTGAAAGACCTTCATATGTACTCATTATTTTCACCTCTGAATATTCTGCTTTAATTTTATTGGATTTCCGTTTATACTATTTTCAATATAAAGGATAGAAAAAAATGAAAATAGTATTATATATAAATTTATATGTCCAAACTAAAAAGAATATTCTGTATAGTTAAAATCGGATAAAATGCAAGATTCATATTTAAAAATTGCATTTTTATGATTTTTATATTGACATGGATATTTTTTAAGTATAGAATATCTTAAATACTTTTGAAATTTTGGGATAAAATTTTTTATCTCTTTAAATTAAAAATTTGAATTTTTTAAAAATAAAAAATTCGTTATGAACAATGGGGGTGTATTATGTTTTTATTTAGTGATAAAACAAATTTACTGGAACGGCAAGAAGTTTCTTTTCCGCTGCAAGATGTCTCCGAACCGAATTTATACCGTAATCTTTTCTCTTATTCTGAAGTCCCCAAAATAGCTTTTAATCATCGGATCGTGCCGATAGATATGCCGAAAGAAATTTGGATAACGGACACAACATTTCGAGACGGACAGCAATCGAGAGAGCCGTATACCGTTTCTCAAATAACGCATCTTTTTGATTTGCTGAATAAATTATCCGGACCAAACGGAATTATCAGGCAATCTGAGTTTTTTGTTTATTCTCAAAAAGATCAGGAAGCCGTTTATAAATGCCTCGAAAAAGATTATAAATTTCCGGAAGTAACTTGCTGGATACGCGCGACGGATAAAGATTTCGAACTTGTAAAATCGATTGGAATAAAAGAAACCGGAATTTTAGTAAGCTGTTCGGATTATCATATATTTCATAAATTAAATATGACCAGAGGTCAAGCAATAAAACATTATTTAAGTGTAATTAGAAAATGCATCGAATATGGAATCCGTCCGAGATGCCATTTTGAAGATATCACTCGTGCGGATTTTTATGGATTCGTCGTACCTTTTGCGAAGGAATTGATGGATCTTATGGAAGAAACAAAAGTTCCCGTAAAAATAAGAGCTTGCGATACAATGGGATATGGCGTTACATTTCCGGGTGCAGTTTTGCCTAGGTCGGTGCCGGGTATAATTTACGGTTTGCATCATTACGCAAAAGTTCCACACGAGCTTTTGGAATGGCATGGACATAACGATTTTTATAAAGCAGTGGCAAATGCTTCCTATGCTTGGCTTTTCGGAGCAAGCGGAGTAAATTGTTCGCTGATGGGAATCGGAGAGCGCACAGGAAATACGCCGCTCGAATCGATGGTTATAGAATACGCGCAGTTCAGAGGTACTTTTGACGGGATGGATCCGACGGTTATCACCGAAATTGCAGATTATTTCAAAAATGAAATCGGCTATGATATTCCGCCGATGACACCTTTTATCGGGGATTCTTTCAATGTAACAAGAGCGGGAATCCACGCAGATGGCTTATTTAAAAACGAGGAAATTTATAATATTTTTGATACGGAAAAATTGCTTAATCGGCCGGTAGAAATTGCGATTTCCAAAACATCGGGCTTGGCCGGCGTAGCACATTGGATTAATAAAAATTTTGCCGAATTTTCTTTTCCAAAAGACCACGGTGTAGTAAAATATGTAAAGGATTGGGTTGACAAAGAATATGAAAATGGCAGGGAAGTTGTGATTTCAACTGCCGAATTATTTAAGATTACAAAAAAAGCTTTAGAGATATTTGCAGAATAAAATTTTGGAGGAAAAAATGGACACAGCAATAGCGAAATTTAAAGAACTTATCGAAAAACAATTAGCACGTGTGGAAAAAATGAAATCCGATAAAGAATTTATCGATTATGCTAAACTGGATAAAATAATTATCGGCGTTTGCGGCGGAGACGGAATCGGCCCGGCGATTACAAATCAAGCAAAACGTATTTTAGAATTTTTGCTGAGTGATTATTCGGATAAAATTGAATTTAAAGATATCGAAAATTTGACTATTGAATACCGTGTTGAAAAAATGAAAGCGATTCCGGATGATGTTTTGGAGGAGCTTAAAAAATGTCATGTAATTTTAAAAGGCCCGACAACCACGCCGCGTTCGGGTGACCCTTGGCCGAATATCGAATCCGCAAATGTTTCGATGCGTAAAGAATTGGATTTATTTGCAAATGTGCGTCCGGTCTCTTTGCCGGAACAGGGAATCGATTGGACTTTTTTCAGGGAGAATACAGAAGGCGCATATGCGCTGGGCTCGAACGGATTTGCGTTTAATGATGATTTGATGTTTGATTTTACAGTAACAACAGCGGACGGAACAGAAAGAATTATTCGTACAGCCTTTGATTTTGCGCAAAAAAATAATAAAACACGCGTAACGGCGGTTACTAAAGCAAATATTATTAAAACGACTGACGGGTATTTTTTAAAACGATTTTATGAAATAGCCAAAGAATATCCGGAAATAAAATGCGACGATTGGTATATTGATATTATGACTGCTAAATTGATCGACGAAAAGCGCAGAAAAGATTTTCAGGTCCTGGTGCTGCCGAATTTATACGGCGATATTTTGACCGACGAAGCCGCAGAATTTCAAGGCGGTGTCGGAACGGCCGGTAGTGCGAATATCGGAAAAAAATATGCAATGTTTGAGGCTATTCACGGTTCTGCACCGAGAATGGTGGAAGAGGGCAGAGATAAATACGCCGACCCTTGTTCAATGATTCGCGCCGCTGAAATGCTTCTTTCGCATATTGGATTTCAAAAAGAATCTATTTTGCTGAAAGAAGCCTTGAATATCTGTACAGTTACCGAGAAAAAATTGGAGATTACAGGAAGAAACACAGGTGCAACGGGCGGGGAATTTGCCGATTATATAATTGAAACAATTAAAAAATTAAAATAAGATTTTTATTCTATGCTCTCGAATTTTCGGGAGCTTTTTTGTACTCAATTTTATTTTTTTATAATTGTTCACTTTTTTACACAGAAAAATCATACTCATCTATTAACATTTTTTGTTTTTATGTTTATAATAATATTGCGGTTTGAATTTTGACCCATAGCATAATTTAGTTTTTTATCATAAAAAATAAAACTGCGTTTGAAATAAGTATATGAAAATAGTATTAGATATGGGGTATAGGCATGAAACTAACCGAATTGATTAGCGGATTAGATTGTATAAATCAAGCTCAAGATTTAGATATTGAATCGATAAAAATCAACACAAAGGCGGATTTAAAAAACAGTATTTTTATATGCATAAAAGGGCTAAACCATGACACTCACAATGATATACAAGAAATCATAGAAAAAAATGCGGCTGTAATTGTTTGCGATAAAAATTTTGATGCAAGCAATTTTGATTTTAACTTTGTTAAAGTCGAAAATACCCGCTATGCGATGAGCGTTATTTCGGCGAATTTTTGTCAAAACATTCACAAAAAATTAAAACTCGTTGGAGTTACGGGAACAAACGGAAAAACTTCAATCGTACATTTAATAAATAATATTTTGCTGATGAATGGCAAAAATGTCGGAACTATCGGAACTTTGGGGAATTTAATAAATAATGAAGTTTTGGATATATCTTTTGCCACTTCGACGACTCCAGACCCGATTGAGCTTCATGAAATTTTTTCTGAAATGCATAATTCAAAAGCCGAATATGTTGTAATGGAAACAACGTCTCACGCATTTGCTTTAAATAAACTGGACAATTTGGATTTTGAAATCGGGATTTTTACTAATTTAACTCAGGATCATTTAGATTTTCATAAAACATTTGAAAATTATTTGGAAGCCAAGCAGAAATTATTCGACCGTTCAAAAATTGCTGTCGTGAATATAGACGACTCTTATTCAAATAAAATAATTGAGCGCTGCAAAAATAAATTATTCACTTATGGAATTAAAAATGAATGTGATTTTAAAGCCGAAAATATTTCTTATTTGCCGAATGGCATTGAATACGATTTGAAAATAGATAGCAAAACCGAGAGATTTTTTGTTCCGATTCCGGGAGAATTTTCTGTATATAATTCGCTTGCCGCAATTGCATCCTGCCTGCTTTTAGGTCTGAATGTAAACGAAGTCAAAGAGGCTTTGAAAAAATTATCAGGCGTGCCGGGAAGAATGCAATTGGTAGAAAACAAATTCGGATTCAATGTTGTCGTCGATTACGCACATACTCCCGATAGTTTGATAAATATTTTGAAATCCGCTCGTGAATTTACAAAAGGAAAATTGATAACGGTAGCGGGTTGCGGCGGCGACAGAGACAGCTCGAAACGCCCGATAATGGGCAAAGCGGTTTTTGATTATTCAGATATTTGCATTTATACATCAGATAATCCGCGCTCGGAAGAACCTGACCATATTTTAATCCAAATGGTGCAAACTCTGCCGATTGAGAAGGATATGAAAAAAATCTGCCGTATAATAGCCGACAGACGAGAAGCAATTAAAACTGCAATCGAATTGGCGAAAGAGGGCGATACCGTTATTTTGGCTGGAAAAGGGCATGAGGATTATCAGGAACTGAAAAACAAAATTAAAATATTTTTTGATGATACGATAGAAGCGAAAAACGCTTTAAAATATCTTGAAATAAATGACTTTAATCATTAATAATCATACTGCTATTTACGAATTATTGGAGGCATACAACAGTTAATGTTAACATTATAAAACTTTATAAAATGTCTTGAATTGTAAGGAGTTGATGGGAGATGATACGGACAGTAAAAGTACGCTTAAAGCCAACTGACGAACAGGAACGTAAGCTATGGCAATCAGCAGGAGTAAGTCGGTTTGCCTATAATTGGGCTTTAGGCAAACAAAAGGAAAATTATGCAAACGGCGGCAGGTTTCTAAGTGATCAAGATTTACGAAAAGAGCTTACTGCCTTGAAGAAATCAGGCGAATATAAGTGGTTATATGAAACAAGCAACAACATAACCAAGCAAGCGGTTAAAGACGCTTGCAATGCCTATAAACGGTTTTTCAAAAAAGAAAGTGCTTTCCCTAAGTTCAAAAGCAAACGTAAAACAAAACCAAGTTTTTACAATGATAACGTAAAGTTGAAATTTAAAGATGACAAGTTCTTAATTGAAAAAGTTGGTTGGGTAAAAATATCTGAAGCTAACAGAATTGCATCAAAAAAATTTTATAACCCTCGTATAAGCTTCGACGGAAAGTATTGGTATATAAGCGTAGGGATGGAGCAGGGAAAACCAGCAGTAACGCTGACTGATGAAGTAATAGGGATAGATGTAGGCATAAAAGATTTAGCAATCTGCTCGAACGGGCAAAAATACAAGAATATTAGCAAATCAAAGAAAATGAAAAAATTCAATAAAAAATTGCGTAGGTTGCAACGCCAAGTATCAAGAAAATACTTAAAAAATAAAAAGGGAAAGGAGTATGTCAAAACTGGCAACATTATAAAACTTGAAAAGAAAATAAGATTATTAAACCGAAAAATAGCGAATGTAAGATTAAATCATATTCATCAAGCCACAACTGCAATAGTGAAAACCAAGCCTTGCAGGATTGTAATGGAGAACCTAAATATACAAAGAATGATGAAAAATAAGCACTTGTCAAAAGCTATCGCACAGCAGAGTTCGTATAATTTTAAGTCAATACTAAAATATAAATGTGAAGATTATGGGATTGAATTTGTTGAAGCGAATAGATTTTTTCCATCTTCAAAGTTGTGTTCAGTATGTGGAAGCATTAAAAAAGACTTGAAATTATCAGATAGAATATATAAATGTTCCTGTTGTGGAAATAAAATAGATAGAGATTTGCAGGCAAGTATAAATCTTGCAAGGTATAAAGTATCGTAAGTCACTGAAACGAATTACGGTATTGTGTACCGCTCGTTGTGCGGGAATTTAAGCCTTTGGAGTGTCATATCAAACGAAAGTAGCATATGCCAAATCGGACACAATGAAAAAGGAATAAAC
>JAVBOA010000041.1:0-20704 GCA_031551135.1 Eubacteriales bacterium
TCGATAATCGTTTTTTTGTCACTTTAAATAAGGTCACTGAGCAATTGTGTATTGCTATCAATAATTTGGAACTCGAAACAATAAGGTCTATCACAGGTAGAGCATGGATTTTGTCAACCGTTTAATTGGATATTAGTATAAGTATATATGGGCTTGCCAATTATTATTGGTAAGTCCATTTTACAAGCAAAGATATATGCACTTGAGGGCGATTATGTAAATGCCGGATTAGCAGCTGGAGCGGCACTTCTGCCTTCATTTACCGGAGCGGCGGTTGTTTGGGGAAAAGCGGCGTTCAAAACTGTTGACAGCGTAGCGGGTTTATCAAAAATAGTAAAAAAAGTTGATAATATAACCGCAATGGCTACAAAAGCTGTATCTACCGCGAAAAAACAGGTAAGCAAGATAACCCGAGCGATCGGTTCGAAAGTTGATGATGTATTCCGATCGAGCAAGAAAGCAAGTGCTATTATAAAAGACGCACCGTTAAACATAAAATCTGCTTGTTTTACGGAAGATACTCTTGTATTGAGCAAAGATGGATTCATTAAAATAAAGGATATAAAAATTAATGATTTAGTCTACTCCGAAAATCCTTTAACCGGGGAAAAGGGATATAAGCGCGTAGTAAGGTTATTTGTAAAAGAGACAAAGCTTCTGATTCATATTTTTGTTGGAGAAGAAGAAATCAAAGCAACCGAAAATCATCCGTTCTGGGTCGAAGGGCGCGGCTGGGTGACCGCAGGAAGCCTCGAAGCCGGAGATGTTTTACGTACACAAGATGGAAAAGATATCATAATCGATAAAGTTGAGTTTGAACATCTCGAGAAACCTGTTAAAGTCTATAACTTTGAGGTCGAAGATTTCCATACGTATTTTGTGTCGGGAACGCCGGTCTTGGTGCATAATAATTGCGCTGGTGGAGCGGATAATGCTATAAAAGGACTTAATGTTGTTAATGATGGTTTTGGAGGATTTAAGGCTACGGTAAATGGAGATCCGAAAGCTTTCGCTATGTTTAAGCAGGGGTCAGATGGTGCTTTATTTGTTTCTGATTATTTTAAAGGGAATTTACAGAGCGGAAGCGAATTCTTGTCACAGTCAATTAAAAACACGGGGATAACACCAAAAAATAAAATGATCTTTACAAATATTATAAATGATGAAACTTTACTCGCGTATAAAACTGGTATAAGTGCTGCTGATTCTTTGCTTGGAAAATCTGGAACGAGGGTTTTGAATAATCTGGGATCACAGATTAAAAATATTGAATACTCATATGACACATTAAGGAATAAATTGTCTGTTATATTTAATCTTGACTAGGAGGTGAATACAATGAGCTATTTTGTTGAAGAAAAGATTGAACTGGAAAAACTAATTTTAGATTTATTTAGCAGAAGAAATGCAAAGAATCATTTTTCAGATGAAGAAAAGGCTGAATTAGAAAAATTAATTCTTAAGTTGATCAAAAGAAGTGATACTTTGAATTATTTTTCGAGAGAAGAAAAAATTGAACTAGAAAAATTAAAATTTGATTCGAAAATTGAGCCGAGTTTTGATTTAATGCGTTCTTGCTTAGTGTGGTCAGACGAAAGACCTGATAGATACAGTACAGAAAGTTATGATAGACTGAGGGACTTATGGATTGCTAGATATTTTATTTATCATTCAAATATTCCAGAAAAAGAATGGTGGATAAGTGAGCAAGCTAGAATTTACTATAAAATTTGCTGGAAAACAGCTTTTGAATCTGGTGTTAAATGGCCAGGGTTCAGAAAAGAACGATTGTTCTTGAGGGGAGAAGACAAAGAATATTTGCGAGAAGAATTAGAAAAATTAAGAAGTTCTACAGAGTTGTAAACCTTTATAAATTTAAAACACAGGTGCAGAGCTAAAGTTTTGTTTTTGTACCTGTTATATTGCTCATCTAACTGGTCTGCAATAATTATTATTACCTCTAAAATATGTAGATACGGACTTGCTAATTATTGGCAGGTCCATTTTACAAACCAAGATGTATTAAGCGAAAATATCAGAGACAGTTCTGTCGGTAATATTGCAGGCAGAACTGTCATTTTTTTGATTTAAAATATAAATCGAAAAAGCACGATAAACTCGAGCGGAGAAATCAAAAGTAAATGATTTAGCTCGATCGATCGAGAAACAAGCAGAGAATCCGGGGACGGCTTTCTGAAAATGAAATACAGTCTTTTAGTAATGTACCTGCTTGCGCTTATAATAAATGCTAATAGAAGTATACATAATATTTCACAACCCCCTCGAAAAAATTTACTATACAGATTTAATAAAAAATCGCGATAAAATAAATTTATTTTATTTGTAAAAAAATCTTGATATGACATAAATAGCCATAATATTGCTGTATAATCATATTAATACAAGTTCACATAATGAGCCGATTTATGATTTATAGAGCATTTACAAACGAATAAATTTATTTTTACAGTTTTTAATATATTGCATTTCCAAGTCTTTGCTTTTAATCTGTAAATTTCAAATTAAGTACTTTCCTATTCCTATTTTCTATTTTCGTAAAACACACTTTTTCGTATTCCTATTTATTAAATATTAATTCAGAACTAATCTTAAACATTTCATTGCATAAATATACATAAAATTATTGATCGCATCATAAAAATTTATACTATTTCCCTTCTAAAGAATAGAAAAAAATATTTAATTCCGTGCTTGGAGCGTTGCGCGGAACGCTCCGCTGTGAAAATTTTTTTCTACACATTAAATGGGAAATAGTATTAGTTGAAGTGGGGAGTGATAAATTGCAAGATACCAAAGCTATGGCTTTGTTAGCGGTCAAAGCAGCGGCGTATGAACATCAGATTAAGGCTTTTGAACTGGCGTGTGGGCTTTTTGGGTTGGGTGAACAAAAAGCAATAAATGCATGTGCGCTTTTGATGGAGATGGGTACGGGTAAAACTTTTACAGCAATTGCAATTGTGGGCGCGCTTCTTGGGGCTAATAAAATCAAAAGAGTGCTAATTGTTTCGCCGCTGTCGGTAACTACTGTATGGGAAGCGGAATTTTCTAAATTTGCAGCTTTTGAATATAATCTTAAGATTCTAAAAGGTAATTCTGCGAAAAAAACCGAAATTCTGAAAAATACAGCGTTACAAGGACTGCAAATTGTTGTTGTAAACTATGAATCGCTATGGCGTATTGAGCGTGAGATTGTGGACTGGAAAGCGGATTTGATTATTGCGGACGAGTCGCATAAAATCAAGGTACATAGCACAAATGTATCGAAATCAATGCATAGGCTCGGTGCGAAATCGAAATATCGCCTGCTATTAACAGGCACACCGATAACTAACAAGATTATTGATATTTTTTCGCAATATAAGTTCCTGAACCCGAATGTTTTCGGGCATAGCTTTTATCGATTTCGGAATCGGTATTTCTGGATGGAGGGCTATGGCGGTTATACTCTCGTACTTAAAAAGCATATGGAAGCTGAGTTAATTGAGAAAATCCACAGTATTGCGTTTAGAGTCACAAAAGCGGATTGCTTGGATTTACCGGAAATTACCGAAAATATGCGATTTGTTGAGTTAGAAGAAGCTGCGGCTAAAATTTATAGAAATCTTTTGAAAGACAGTTATGCCGCATTTGAAAAAGGTGAAATTACAGTAACTAATATTTTGACAAGGCTGCTTAGGCTCTCGCAATTGACCGGCGGTTTTATAAAAAATGATGATTCTGGCAGTATCATACAAATTAGTAAAGCTAAGCTTATTGCGCTTGAAGATATAATCGAAAACGCGTTGAACGAGGATAAAAAACTCGTAATTATTGCAAGGTTTATTCCTGAAATAAATGCTATTTGTGCAATGCTTAATGAAAAAAGTATTTCATATTCGGCGATATTCGGCGCAGTAAAAAACCGTGATGAACAAGTGAATGAGTTTCAAAATAACCCTAATACAAGAGTGTTTGTCGGGCAAATAGCCACAGCGGGGCTTGGTATAACGCTGACAGCATCAAGTGTAATGGTTTTTTATTCTTTGGATTATTCGATTGCTAATTTCGAGCAGTCAAAAGCTCGGATACATCGCGCAGGGCAGAAGGAAAATTGTAGTTATTTGTATTTGATAGCGAAAGGTACATTAGACGAAATAGTTTTAGCAGCTCTCAGGGATAAAGCTGATATGGCTAAAGCTTTGATTGATTCGTATAAAAACGGCGGTAATTTTTTTTAATATGGAAGTGTTGATATGGAAACTATGTTCGATTTAGCGGATAAACTTAAAGAACTTAAGGATAAGAAGAAAGTTTTACAAAACGAATTAAAGGATTTAGAAGCGGAGATTGAATTGACGGATTATAAGCTTTCCGAAATAATGGCGGAAAACGAGATGCAAAATTTTACGCGGTCTAAGGTGATGTTCTATCTTAAGACAAGCACTCGTGCGTCAGCTGTATCAGGACAAAAAGAAAAATTATATGAAAGCCTGAAAAATAACGGCTATGGAGATTTGGTATATGAAACAGTTAATGCAAATTCACTGTCGGCTTTTGTTAAGGAAGAGATTACGGAGAATGCTGATAAATTACCGGATTGGCTGGCAGGGCTTGTGAATGTATTTGAAAAGACAAATGTAGTTATAAGGGAAAAATAATTGTGACAATCCATAAAGGGGATAATTAATATGTCAGAAAATGAATTAAGTATTACGCAAAACTCTTTCAGCAATTTAAAAGATTTTAATATGGCTGAGGCTCTGAAATCCGAATTAGATGGGCTTGATACGAGCTTTGAACGCATTAAAATGCCGTCAGCGGGCTCTACTATTTTCGAAATACAGGAAGACTCGGATGATGAAAACGAAACAATAAAGGATTTTACAGCGGTGATCTTGTACCACGAACCTTATAGAGCTTTTTATAATGATAAATATTCGGGTGGTAACCAGCCGCCTGATTGTGGAAGCTTTGATGGGATAAATGGCGAAGGCGTGCCGGGCGGTGAGTGCGAAAAATGTGAGTTTAACAGATTTGGTAGCGCAGAAAATGGTGGCAAAGCTTGCAAGGATCGCCGTAGGATATATTTGCTCAGGGAGCACGAAATATTTCCGCTAATGCTTTCGTTGCCCACAGGGTCGTTAAAAAATTTTTCGCAGTATATAAAGAAACTTTTATCGAAAGGTATAAAATCGAATAATGTTCTAACGAAATTCTCTTTGAAAAAAGCGCTGAATACTAATGGCATGCCGTATTCGCAGGCGCAGTTTTCCTTAGCAAGAGTTTTGAACACCGAGGAATACGAAACGATAAATATTTTATCGGAGCAGATAAAAATACACAATCTAAAATCAAGCTTTATTACTGAGGAACATGATAAATAGCCCCAAGCCTAAATGCGCATTGTGATTTAAAATGGAATCAAAATTATTTCTAATCAGAAATGCTATGAAAAAGCCAAGGGAGGTTGGATTATGTGTATGAGCGAAAGGATTAACCGGAAATATATATATATTTGTTCCGCTTACAGAGGGGATGTTGGGTTTAATATAAAAAAAGCCTGTGAATACAGTAAATTTGTCGTTTTGAATGGACATATTCCGATTGTAGTGCATCTCATGTTTCCACAATTCTTAGATGATAATATCGAAGCTGAACGCAAGCTTGGAATCTCTATGGGATTGGATATACTATCAAAAATCGACGAAGTGTGGGTTTTTGGATCGAAGATATCGGAAGGCATGGAAGCGGAAATATTGCACGCAGAGATAAACGAAAAAATGATTAGGTATTTCGACGAGAACTGCTGTAAATTAGTGCCTGCTTTAGATAATTCATGATGTTTAAATTTGGCGCATTCAATTTAAGGGCGATTTTGGGCGATTTTAGAGATTTTATTCTTTAGTGAATAAAATTACCACAAAATACATGAAATGCGCGTATCTGCTCAAAATCGACCTTAAATAGGTATATATGTAAATAAATGCTAATTATTTCGGGAAGTAGTTTTGGTATGAATGAAAAACAAATAACAAATTCGATTTTGAAATATTTGAGGAGTTTACCGGAATGCTTTTGTTGGAAGGAACATGGGTCAGCGTATAGTTCGGGGATTCCGGATATCATTTGCTGTATTAGCGGTTTTTTCGTGGCTTTCGAGGTAAAGACTAAATCCGGTAAACTGACGAAGCTACAAGAAATAGGGATTCGAAGAATAAAAGATGCAAAGGGAATAGCATGCAAAGTGACAAGCGTCGACGAAGTTAAATGTGTTCTTGATAATTTGGAGGTTTGATCATATGATTGCATGGGTTTATTTGGATAAAAAAATGGCATCGATTGATGCGCTAAAGGATTTTGACAGTATGGAATACATAATTAGGAATTATGAAATTCAGCTTGTAGAGCTTAGGGATAAAGCTGTTGATACTAAAGCACCGATTATTGGGTTTATGTCGAAAAACAAAGATTTGCATTTGTTCGAATCGAGGACTGTAAATTTGATTGATGAAATTGATGTTTTGAAAGAAAGATACCGCAGGGCAGTTGAATATATGAAATGGTTTAGACCGGCTTGGGAGGAATTGAATGACGAGGAACAATATGTTCTAAGCGAGTTTTATATTAATGATACAAATGCTGTAAAAAATATATGCGAGAAGTTCGAGATTGAGCGCTCTTCGGCGTATAATAAGAAAAATAGGGCTTTGAATAAGCTTGCTGTTTTGTTGTATGGGAAATAGAATTGCGGATGCTTGTTGGATTACGCTAATGATATAAAAAATGAAGCCTTTGCAATTATAAAAATGCAGAGGCTTTCTTATTCGTAAAAAAGGGGTGGATTAGTCAATGTCAAAGAATACAGAAAATTACTTAAATATCCCTAAAGAAATGAAAATACTGAATCAATGGGTGGTCTGGGGTGTTGATAAAAATAACGTTAAATGTCCGTTTAAAGCGACTAATTTGAAACCGGCAAAGGCGGGTGAACCGAGTACTTGGACTAACTATTACGAATCGGTTAATGCTGTTAAAAGCGGCTTGGCACAAGGGATTGGGTTTGAGTTTATATGGAAATAATCTGTACGGTATTGATTTGGATAAGGTATTTATAGATGGCAAGCTCACAGATCAAGCTGCTGAAATTGTGGCTATGCTGGATTCGTACACCGAAATTAGTCCGAGCGGTTTAGGGCTGCATATAATTGTGCGTGCGGAAAATATGGATTTCGCGGATAAGCGGAAAGGGTTTATCGAGATTTATAATAAAGAGAGATATTTTACAATGACCGGTAATATTTATAACAATTTAAATAAAATCGAAGATAGACAAAATGAACTGAAAAAAGTTTATGAAAAATACTTACAAAGAGATGATTTTAAGCCGGAGAATCTACAAATAAACGAGTCCAAAGCTGAAAAATTGCCTAAAAAACCGGATTCCAGAGGTATAGAAAATAAATCCGATAGGGAATATTTGCAAGTTGGTTTGGAGAAGGATAGGAAGCTCTTCGAGTTGTGGAACGCTAAACGACCGAATGGTAATGAAAGCTCGGATGACCAAGGGATTATTAATAAACTGGCGTATTGGTGTAATGCAAATGAGGAGTTGATTTATCGGGCGTTCTTTGAAAGTCCGTATTATCTGAGTAAGGACAAGGAACATATAAAAAAATGCGAACGCAGGGATTATGTCCCGAATACGATTAAAAAAGCTCTGACAGCTTTGAAAAGTACGGCGAGGATTGATGATGAGTCGTATCTGTGTAGTAAAGCTAAAACTTCGGGCGGGAGGATTTATATTTATGAGAATACCTCGGAAAGACCGAATTTCATTAATCCGCTGTCGAATAGGCGGCGCTATAGTTTTGATGATATCGGGATGGGATATTTGTTTGCAGATGTTTATAAGGATTTCAGCCGGTATGTTCCGGAGACAAAGCTTTGGTATTATTATAATGGCAGAGTGTGGAGACAAGACTTGGAGGGATTGTGCGTAGCGCGCCAAGCTAAGGATTTAGCAAGCTTCCTGCTTAAATGCGCGTTCGAAATTGAGGAAATGAGCAAGCGTGAGGAGTTTTTGCGCTTTGTTGCTAAGGTTACTTCGAATAAAGGGCGTAAAATAATGCTCGACGAAGCTAAATCTGTTTATCCGGTCAATTTCACAGATTTTGATAAAGATCCATATATTTTTAATTGCAGGAATTGTACTATTAATTTAAGTAAGTTTAGTGCGAAAAAACATAGCGCTGATGATTTATTGAGTAAAATATCGAATGTTAGCTTTGATGTAAATGCGAAATGCGAACGCTGGGTGTCGTTTATAAACGAAATTATGCAAGGCGATTTGGATAAAGCGGAGTTTCTGCAAAAAGCACTCGGTTATACATTGACCGGCGACAGCTCGGAGGAGTGTTTTTTTATCTTGTATGGGGCGACAACGCGGAATGGAAAAGGTACGACAATGGAGACGACATTATATTTGATGGGCGATTATGGTATGACGGCGCAGCCGGAGAGCATAGCTCAAAAGCAAAATGTAAGTGCAGGTAATGCTTCAGAGGATTTGGCGAGGCTTAAAGGTGCGAGGTTTGTTAATATGAGCGAGCCGGATAAAGGGCTGAGGCTTAACTCGGCGATCGTTAAGCAAATGAGCGGCGGCGATACAATAACGGCAAGGTTTCTGCATCAGAATAGCTTCGAGTACAGACCGGAGTTCAAGCTTTTTATTAATACAAACCATCTGCCGAAAATAAATGATGATAGCATATTCCGCAGCGGTCGGATTAAATTAATACCGTTTGAGCGCTATTTTACGGAAAATGAACAGGATAAAGGCTTGAAAATCTTCTTTCGGAAACCGGAAAATCTGAGTGGTGTGTTTAATTGGTTTTTGGAAGGGCTCAAGATGTATACAACAGAGGGCTTGGAACAGCCGCAAGTCATTACCACAGCCATAGATGAATACAGGAAAAACAGCGATAGTGTGGGCTTGTTTATTAGTGAATGTTTAGAAGCTTGCCAATATGAAAAAATAAAAACTAAAAAAGTTTATGAAGAGTATAAAGGCTGGTGCAATGTATGCGGGTATAGCCCGAAGAACCAGTCTAATCTGATCGAAGATTTAAGGAAAAGAGGAATGATTAGGCGAGATAGAATTCTGGGAAATGTAGTCTTTGATTATATTCTGAAATCCGAGTGTCCGTTCTAATACTATTTTCATTATTAAGGATAGAAAAAAATATTTCATTTCACGCCTGAAGCATGCGTGAAACGCTCCGCTGTGAAAAATTTTTTTCTACTTATCAAAATGAAAACAGTATAAATTAAGAAATATGGCAGTTTCGTTTTTTAATGAATTTATAACAATTTATGAAATAAATTTTCATAAAGAGTGAATAAAATAAATAATTAAAAATGAGGCTGCCATTATTTTTTGGCTGTGGAATTGCTTTCAAGAAAAATATTTATTTTTAATTAGGTAAAATAATGCTATAAGTATAAGTTTTGATAATAACTATTAGTCTAATAATATCGCTAAACATAACTATTAGTACGCATAAACAAACAACTTTTTTGCTTATGTTTTTAATAAAAATCGCAAAAATCGTGTCAAACTGTGTCGGATATTGCGAAAAACCGACTTCAAAGTATCACGTTTATCACAAGCGTGATACTTTGCGAGGGGGAAGAAATGCCTAAATTGTAAGCTTTGTAAGGTGTGTGATAGCTGTGATACTTTTTTTTAGGTTTTATCTGAAATCTCATATGTAGAAGAGTTTGTAATTTTGCTATCACATCTATCACGCTATGGCAGAAGTATTGATTTTACTGAATTTGTAGCCAATTGACAAGTATCACACAATTATCACAAGTATCACGAATCCCGAAATGACGGCGTTTGTAGCTATCACGCTAAAATCGCCAAAATGGCAAATCTGTAACTTAGGTGATTTTTATTAATCTACAACAATTTATGAAATATAATTTCACAAAATCCTAATAAAATAAATAATTAAAAATGAAGCTGGCATTATATTTTGGCTGTGGAATTGCTTTCAAGAAAAATATTTATTTTTAATTAGGTAAAATGATGCTATAAGCATCGGTTTTAATAATAACTATTAGTCTGATAATATCGCTAAACATAACTATTAGTACACTTAAACAAACAACTTTTTTGCTTATGTTTTTACAAAAAATCGTAAAAATCGTGTCAAACCGTGTCGGATATTGCGATAATCGAGGTCATAAGTATCACCTTTTTCACCTCTGGTGATACTTTGCCGAGAGCATAAGTGGCGGAATGACGGCGTTTGTAGGCGGGTGATAGCAGGTGATACCTTTTTTTAGGTTTTATCTGAAATCTCATATGTAGAAGAGTTTGTAATTTTGCTATCACCGCTATCACCCGCTGATGAGAGCATTGATTTTACTGGGTTTGTGGAAATTCATAAGTATCACCCGGGTGTCACCAAGTATCATCTTTGCCGGAATGACGGCATTTACAGCTATCACCCAGAAATCACTAAAATGGCAAATCTGTAACTTAGAGAATTTTTAAATAATCTAAATGGATTTATGAAATAAATTTTCACAAAGTAAAAATAATTCTATATTTTTACATAATGAGTAAAAAATGGTTGACTTTTTGGAAAAATCGTGATAGACTATTAGCATGGAAGTTTATGTAAAAGTAAAATAAGCCTTTGCGGAGAGAAAACCGTAAGGGCTTTTATTATCTGTTTATTAGAATTTAAAGTTTGTATTTCAGACAAAATTTCAGTTATGGGTTGACAATTTCGTGGAATGTAATTAGCGTCACATTATCCATATCCTCTGCTTTTTCTATGCAACCCTTTGTAAAGCCTGTCTTTGCGAATAGGTAAAGCTGAATAGTTTTATAATGAAACAGCTGACTACGTTCCATGAGTGTATCAAGCACAGATATATCGACCTTTTCATTCGTCCATTTACATTCACAGAACAAAGCTCCGTCTGCGTTGTCTGTACCCATGATATCAATCTCGCTCTCGCATCTATTTTTAGGATCATTGCCCCACCAACGACCTAGATCGGTAAACTCAATTTTTACTTTGTTTTGCTCTCTTAGTTTCCACAAATACTGCATACAGATATCTTCAAAAACGGCACCCATGTAATCGCTGATCAATGGTGCTATTTTTTTGTATACAACATTACCCAAACCACGGTTTATAGAAGCAATATTATCCGGAACAAATCGATACCAAAACCGAAACAGATTATCGTCGATTTTATAAATGGTTTTTTTAGTAGAGTTTTCTGCAAACGGTGTTTCTTTTTTAATGATACCAAGTGAAATTAAGTTCCGAATGTAAGCCGCACATGCACTTGTTTCTTCACCGACTTTTGAGGAAATCTCGGAAAGTTTTGTCCTGCCTGTGGCGATTGCAGCAATGATTGCATTATAAATAGCCGGTTCGCGAACTTCTTGTTTTAAAAGATTGCTTGGTTCTTCAAAAAGCGGACTAGATGTATCTAAAAAGCAGCGTTTAATATTTTCTTCAAGTGATAAATCGTCGTTCATTTGTAGCAAATATTGTGGTGTTCCACCGACTATACCGTAAACAGTTGCCATATCCAAATCTGAAAAATTTTTAAAATAATTTCTACTCTCAAAAAAGTCAAAAGGTTGGATTTTAAATTGTGCAGTTCGCCTGCCATACAATGGAGCTTTATACGCAAGCACATGGTTTTCCATAAAAGACATAGAAGAACCGCACAATATCAAAAACAGATTAGAATTGTCTTTATTCATGTCAATTAAAGATTGCAGAGTAGATGCTAGACTTTTAGAAGCTTTAGCAATGTATGGGTACTCATCAATCACCAGTATAATTCTCTTATTTTCAGCCAGTTTGAAAACATATTCAAGAGCAGACTGAAAAGATGGAAATAGAGTATTTTCAAGTGCAGAATCTGTAAAAGACAGAATACTTCGGCTCAAATTTTCAAGATTTTGTTGAGAGTTACTTTCAATACCGGTAAAAAATATAGCATCTTTGTCCTTTATAAATTCATTGATAAGCGTAGTTTTTCCTACACGTCGTCTTCCATAAATAACAGGAAATTGAAAGCCATTTACATGGTAAAGTTCATTTAATTTTTTTAATTCTCGCTCACGACCTATGAACATCATATTACCACCTTTCAAATGCTAAGTTGCGATTTACTAAATCATATATCACTATAATTTGAAAGTCAAGAAAAATATAGAAAATAGCATCTCAATAAATATTGATAAAATTTTACATAATGAGTAAAAAATGGTTGACTTTTTGGAAAAATCGTGATAGACTATTATCATGGAAGTTTATGTAAAAATAGATTAAGCCTTTGCGGAGCAAAAACCGTAAGGGCTTTTATTATGCAAAAAGGAGCTGTGCACCATGACAATGATAAAACAATATAGATTAGTGCAGATTAACAGTTCAAATAAAATTCTAAAAAACTCCAGAAACAACTGTTTCGCTCTAATAGATAATAAATGCACAGCCCTCAAAATAAAAAATTGTGATGGCTGTGTTTTTTATAAATCAAAAAAAGAAAATGATATTGATCTCGATAAAATAAATACACGCATAGAAAATTTCGATTATTGGAAGCAAATTTATATAATAGATAAATATATTTTTAAGACTTGTTATAAAAGCGAGGAGGCCTTGTGATGCCGACAAATCCCAAGACAGCATGTTCGTATCCGAATTGCCCGGAGCTGACGCATGAACGATACTGCGACAAGCATAAAAAGAAGACGGACAAATATTATAATAAATATCAGCGTGATCCGAATATGCGAAAACGCTACGGCAAGGATTGGAGAAGTATCCGCAGCCGATATTTATCCGAGCACGCGCTATGCGAAGAATGCTACAAACAAAACAAACTCACAGGAGCGACTGTAATTCACCATAAGCTTAGCCTACGAGACGGCGGAACGCATGAAGATTCTAATCTTATGGCATTGTGCAAAAGCTGCCACTCGAGCTTGCATGCCAAAGACGGAAGCAGATGGAATAAATATACAGAACAGAGGGGCAATTGATATGAATTATTGTTTAATCCGTACAGCGGAACAAGTGCACAAATAATAGATATCAACTTCGAACAATATGCACAATGGAATAATAAATGAAATAAATTGTTATGCAATACGCATAGAATATCTATTAGATAACAGGGATAATAAGGCAAATATATACAATATAAACAAAGCAATAAAACAACAGATATCTACATAATATTATATAAATATACAAATAAATACAATTAGACAAGACTAAATTACAAATTATTACAAAATATCTTATCAAATTATGTAGAAGGGGGTCGAAAAATCTCTAAATATAGCAAACATATGTTCGGGCGTGGGGCAACACGCGAAAATTCGCGGTTTCAGTGGCTCTCATCCGCACAAAATACCTGAATTTATTATTATTTTGATAATTATATACTGAAATAACGCAAAATGAAACTGAACTATAAATTATATTTAAAAAGTCCTAAAAATCGAGGTGATAGCAATGGCAAAAGACGGAACAAACAGAGGCGGCGCGCGGATCGGCTCTGGTCAAAAGAAAAAAGCACTTTACGACAATATTTTAGACGGGAATCCCGGCAAGCGCAAACTTACAGTTATGGAGTTTGAAAATGCAGAAAATTTGGAAGGCGCTGAAATGCCGCGTCCTCAGGAATACCTTTCATCTGAGCAAAAAAACGGCGAGGATTTGATGGCGGTTGAGATATACAAAAAAACATGGCGCTGGCTGAATGAGCGCAGTTGCAGCAGCTTAATTCCGCCGCAGCTTTTAGAGCAATACGCAATGAGTGTATCTCGTTGGATTCAATGTGAGGAATGTATTTCTGAATACGGCTTTCTAGCAAAGCACCCAACGACCGGCAACGCCATGGCATCACCTTATGTCTCAATGTCACAGGGGTTTATGAAACAGGCAAACAGCATCTGGTTTCAGATTTATCAAGTGGTCAGAGAAAACTGTTCGACGGAATTTAAAGGCACAACGCCGCATGATGATGTAATGGAAAAATTATTATCTTCGAGGAGGCAGGAATAATGGATATACAAAAAATTCCGATTGACAAAATTAAACCGGCTAAATATAATCCGCGAAAAAATCTCAAAAAAGGTGATGCCGAATACGAAAAACTGAAACGCTCGATTGAGGAATTCGGCTATGTCGAGCCGATCATTTGGAATAAAAGAAGCGGAAATATCGTAGGCGGACATCAGCGATTTAAAATTCTGGAAGCAAACGGGATTAATGAAATTGAATGTGTAGTTGTGGACTTGGATGAAGAACGCGAAAAAGCACTTAATATCGCATTAAATAAAATTAAAGGCGAATTCGATATTCCACTATTGACAGATTTACTGAAAGAACTCGACGATTTAGGCTTTGATATAAATCTAACCGGCTTTGATGCAGCCGAAATATCCGCATTATTTGGCGAAACTCAGGCTAAAGAAGACGATTTCGATCTCGAAAAAGCGACTAAGGAAATTGACAAAGTAATAACACAGCGCGGTGATATTTGGATTTTAGGCGATCATAAATTAATCTGCGGCGATTGTACTAAAGCCGAAGAAATGGATACGCTAATGGAAAATGATTTTGCTGATTTAATATTGACCGATCCGCCGTATAACTGTGACTACGAAGGTGCGACAAAAGAAAAGCTCAAAATCATGAACGACAAAATGAAAGATGCAGAATTTCTGAAATTTCTGACAAAGGCTTTCAACTGTATGAATAAATATTCAAAAAAAGGTGCGCCGATTTATGTTTTCCATGCCGACAGCGAAGGCTATAACTTTCGAGCGGCATTTAAAAATTCCGGCTATGTATTAAGGCAATGCCTTGTATGGCAGAAAAATTCAATGGTCATGGGCAGACAAGACTATCATTGGGCGCATGAACCGATTCTGTACGGCTGGAAAACCGGCGCGGCACACTCTTGGTACGGCGACAGAAAGCAAACAACATTAATAAAATTCGACAGACCGCATAGAAGCACCGAGCATCCGACAATGAAGCCTGTGGGTTTGTGTGCTTATTTTATTTCTAATTCAAGCAAAGAAGGCGATCTCATAATTGATTTTTTTGCCGGGAGCGGCACAACGCTCATAGCCTCGGAGCAGCTCGGCAGAAAATGTTATTCCGCCGAATTAGACCCTAAATATTGCGATGTAATTGTGAAACGCTGGATTGGTTTAAAGGAAACCGAAGAAGGCGTTTTTCTATTGCGTGGAAGTACAAAGCTTTCGTATGATGAAGCGAAAAATTCGAAATCCGATACACAGAAAAAGCTTGACTTTACAGCATTTCAGAGTGATTAATCAAATGAAAAATATCCATGGAGGTATAAAAAATGTGTAAATTTAAAATCCAACAAAAAATAAGTTCAGGCACAAGAAAAGAGATAGCGGCATTAATTGCCGAGGTCACAAAATCCGAAGTCACATATCTTGGCGCACCGACATTTGCATTTAAAGCCGGTGGTTATACAGTTGATAAAAATTCTTTTATTATATCGCCTGAAATCGAGATAGAAAAAATGAAATCGATTTCGCAAGTTATGGAATGCTTGGATATCTCAGGATTTGCGGCGGATGGTGATTTGACGATTTCTATCTCGGATGCAAGCTTTAGCGAGAATACCATAAAAAATATTGAAAATATAATAATCAGCAAAAGAAGCCTATTAAAAAAAGCTCTAAACCGAAACTCCGAAATAGAAATTCCGAAACTCTCCGTGAATTCCAATGAAATCGAATTTCGAATTTTCAATGCCACGCTTAAACCGGAGGAGCTATTCGCTTATATAACGCTTGGATACAAAATAAGTGAAATGGCAAAAATGCTCACAAAAACAAAATCCAAGGAACGCGAGTTTCCAAATCCCAAATATGCCTTTCGGTGTTTCCTTTTGAGACTGGGTTTCGTTGGCTCTGAATTCAGAGTCGAAAGAAAAATATTACTTAGATTTCTCGAAGGTAATTCGGCGTTTAGAGAGGCACGCATTAGCCAAAAATTAGAAAAAACTGCTGTTTAATGTACACAATAGAAAGACAGTGATCCGAATAAAGGTTGTACAGTAATCAAGCTAAAAATCCCGCAAATCAACTTGCAATTAAGCTTGAAAAGAGTGATTAATGTAATCACAGAAAACACACAAAGGCGGGATACAGCATGTTTACAACAAAATTTGGAATAGAAATCGAACTAAGCGGAATAGATAGAAAAACAGCGGCGCAGATAATAGCGGATTATTTCAACACCCAAGTGATAGAGCAAGGCATAAGAAGCTTTGAAGTAAAAGACCCGGACGGTCGGATTTGGAAAATACTATACGACGGAAGCATACGCTGCGAAAGAAAAGTAAACGGAAGAACCGAAAACGCATCAGCGGATTATGCGGTTGAAATAGTAAGCCCGATACTTACATACCAAGCGGATATAAATAAAATACAGGAAATAGTTAGGCTTCTAAGAAAAGCAGGCGGCTTCGGCAACAACACAACCGGCATACATTTACATATAGACAAAAAAGACCATACACCGAAAACAATACGCAACTTTATAAATATAATAGCAAGCAAAAACGATTTATTCTACAAAGCACTGGCGATCGAGCCAAACCGGGCGCAATACTGTAAGAAAATAGATCAAGCTTTGGTTGAAAAGGTCAACGCCGCAAAGCCCCAAACCTTCGAAGCCTTAGAAGAAATATGGTATGACGGCTTCGCAGATAGACGCGAAACAAAATATCATAAAAGCCGGTATTGCTTTCTAAATTTGCATAGCCTTTTCCACGGCTGCGGTACAATCGAGCTAAGGGGCTTTAATAGCGAATTACACGCCGGAAAAATACGAAGCTATATAGTCTTGGCGTTAGCCTTGAATAATCAGGCTTTGAAGCAAAAATACGCAAGCCCGAAAAAGAACCAAGAAGAAAACGAACGATTCGCAATGCGGACATATTTGAACCGAATCGGGTTGATAGGTGAAGAATTCAAAGCTTGCCGCGAACATTTATGCACGCATTTAAGCGGCTCAGCGGCTTGGAGATACGGCAAGCCAAACAAATAAAATATAGAGCAAAAGGGGCGAAAATCGCCCCGCTAGCCTATTTAAATATATACAACATGGAGGCATTTATGAATATCAAAACAATTTATTTGGCATATGGCAGCAACTTGAATATAGATCAAATGGCATATCGCTGCAAAACGGCTAAAATCATAGGCAAAACGCTGATCGAGGACTATCGCCTTTTATTCAGAGGCGTGGCTACAATAGAAAGGCACAAGGGCGGTAAAGTTCCGGTTTTGCTTTGGGAGCTTGGGCTCGAAGACGAAGCGGCACTTGATATTTACGAGGGCTTTCCGGTTTTTTACCGCAAAGAATATCTCCGAATCGAGACAGAAAAAGAGAAAATAAATGCAATGGCTTATCTTATGAACGACGGTCGCTCGTTTAGAAAGCCAAATAAATATTATTTCAATACAATCCTCGAAGGCTATAAATCAGCTGGATTTGATATAGAAATTCTGAAAAAAGCACTACTTGAATCAAACTAAGAATCGGCTGAATTTAAAGCAAAAGAGCTTCATATTGAGGCTCTTTTTCAGTGGAAGGAGGCGGAAATTTGCGAAGACTACAGAAATATTCGCCGACAAAATTCATGGCAAAGAATTCAAAATACAATAAAAAATCCGCTGACTTCGCTGTGAATTTTATTTCATGCTTGAAACATACAAAAGGCGAATGGTATGGACAGAATTTCGAGTTGATAGACTGGCAGGAGCAGATAGTCAGGGATATTTTCGGTATTCTAAAGCCAAACTCATATCGGCAGTTCAACATGGCTTATATTGAAATACCGAAAAAGCAAGGAAAGCAGCTCGCACTTGATACACCGATCCCCACACCGGACGGCTGGAGCAAAATGGGCGATTTGAAGGTTGGAGGCTTTGTATTTGACGAATCCGGGAATCCGTGTAGGATCATTGCTGTCAGCGAGATTGACGATACGGAGCAAGCTTATGAAATAATATTTAGGGATGGTTCATCTATAGCCGCCGGGGAGAGGCACGAATGGTTCGGACATTTTACCCAGAATAAAATAAAGCCGTGCATATTTACAACCGGCGAACTTTATAGAAGAATGACTTCTTATAGTCGGTTTTATTTTAGGATACCAATTGCGAAGGCAATTATACCGAGGGACAAAAGATCACGATCGCATTTTCATTATATAAAAGACATAGTACCCGTAGGGAAAACAAAAATGCGTTGTATACAAGTTGATAGTCCAAGCCATTTATATTTAGCGGGAAAATCAATGATTCCAACGCATAACTCGGAACTTGCAGCGGCTGTGGCTTTGTTATTGACTTGCGGCGACTCAGAATACGGCGGCGAAATTTATGGCTGCGCTTCGGATCGTCAGCAAGCTTCGATTGTTTTTGACGTAGCGGTTCAGATGGTAGAGCAATGCCCGGCGCTCAAAAACCGCATAAAACCTGTAATCTCACAAAAACGCCTATTATATAAACCGCTTGGCAGCTTTTATCAGGTTCTATCCTCAGAGTCTTTTACGAAACACGGACTGAATGTACATGGAGTAGTGTTCGACGAGATTCATGCTGCACCGAACAGAAAACTTTATGATGTTATGATACACGGCTCGGGTGATGCAAGAAAGCAGCCATTGTATTTTTTAATAACCACAGCGGGTTATGACCGGAACTCTATTTGCTGGGAATTACACGAAAAATCTACGGATATATTAAGTGCTCGAAAGCATGATCCAAGTTTTTATCCTGTAATTTATAGCGCTGAAGAAAACGAAGACTGGACAAATGAGGAAGTCTGGAAAAAAGCCAATCCGTCGCTTGGGATTACGGTTGATATTGAAAAACTCAGAACCGCATGTGCAAGTGCGAAAGAGAATCCGGCGGAAGAAAATTTATTTCGGCAATTGCGGCTTAACCAATGGGTAAAGCAGTCGATAAGATGGATGCCAATGGACAAATGGGATAAATGTGCATTAGAGATAAACGCAGACGATTTTCTTGGCAGAGAATGTTACGGCGGTTTGGATTTATCTTCAACCACTGATATTACGGCTTTTGTACTTGTTTTTCCGCCACATGGAAACTTTGATAAATATGCCGTACTGCCGTATTTCTGGATACCGGAAGATACAATCGGGCTTCGCGTACGGCGTGACCATGTACCGTATGATATCTGGCATAAAAAAGGTTTTTTAAAAACGACAGAAGGAAATGTCGTACATTACGCTTTTATTGAGAGATTTATCGAAGAACTCGGCACAAAATACAATATCCGGGAAATCGGGTTCGACCGTTGGGGTGCTGTGCAAATGACACAAAACCTTGAAGAAATTGGCTTTACAGTCGTACCGTTCGGTCAGGGTTTCAAGGATATGTCGCCGCCGACAAAAGAATTAATGAAACTCACACTCGAAGGCAAAATTGCGCATGACGGCAACCCGGCACTTAGATGGATGATGGATAATATTTTTATAAAAACCGATCCGGCAGGAAATATAAAGCCGGATAAAGAAAAATCAACCGAGAAAATTGACGGATCGGTGGCACTTATAATGGCACTTGACCGTGCAATACGTCATGATGGCGGCGGCTCTTCTATCTACGACGAAAGAGGGATTTTATTGCTATGAGCTTATTGGAAAGAATATTCAAACCAAAGAATTCAATATTAAACTCCGGTTATCATTTTTTATTTGGCAATACAACGAGCGGCAAATCGGTAAATGAGCGCAGTGCAATGCAGACCTCAGCTGTGAACGCGTGTGTTCGAATTTTATCCGAAACAATAGCGAGCTTGCCGCTGCATCTTTATAAATACACAGAAAACGGCAAAGAAAAGGCATTGAAACATCCGCTTTACTATTTATTGCACAGCGAACCAAACCCTGAAATGACCTCTTTTGTGTTCAGAGAAACTCTGATGGCACATTTGCTTTTGTACGGGAACGCTTTCATTCAGATAATCCGAAACGGCAGAGGTGCAGTTTTGGCGCTTTATCCGCTACTGCCCGAAAGAATGATGCTTGAACGCGATAAAAACGACGAAATCATATACCGCTATCAAAGTAAAGGCGGTCAAAAAATATTTCATGCGGACGAGATAATGCATATTCCGGGACTTGGATATGACGGAATAATCGGTTATTCGCCGATTGCCATGGCGCGTAACGCAATCGGAATGGAGCTTGCAGCGGATGAGTTTGGTGCGAAATTTTTCGCAAACGGCGCGAATCCAAGCGGTATTTTAGAATTTCCCGGAACGCTCAAAAACCCGGATAGAATCAGAGATAGCTGGAACGCCGCGCATCAAGGGGCGAGCAATTCACATAAAATTGTAGTACTGGAAGAAGGTCTGAAATTCACACCGATTAGTATTCCACCGAATGAAGCACAATTTCTCGAAACCCGGAAGTTTCAGATTAATGAAATCGCTCGAATTTTCAGGATTCCGCCGCATATGATAGGGGATTTAGAGCGTGCAAGTTTCAATAATATCGAGCACCAATCTTTGGAATTTGTAAAATACACACTTGATCCATGGGTACTTCGCTGGGAACAGGC
>JAVBOA010000008.1:0-162540 GCA_031551135.1 Eubacteriales bacterium
TTCAAGGTATAAAGTATCGTAAGTCACTGAAACGAATTACGATATTGTGTACCGCTCGTTGTGCGGGAATTTAAGCCTTTGGAGTGTCATATCAAACGAAAGTAGCATATGCCAAATCGGACACAATGAAAAAGGAATAAATTTTTATAATCTTGTTATAAGGTTTTATAAAGTTTTGACAACGGCTTGAATAAATTGCATTATCTTGAAACCGAAAGCACAAATCCATATTTTAATTTGGCATTCGAACAATATGTTTTTGATTGTTTGGATAGTAAAAACGAATATTTCATGCTCTGGCAAAACGATAACGCCGTTATTGTCGGAAAACATCAAAATACTTTTGAAGAGGTAAACCAAAAATTTATTAATGACAATAACGTTTCCGTTGTGCGGAGACTTTCCGGCGGCGGTGCGGTTTATCACGATTTGGGTAATTTGAATTTTACATATATCACAAACGGCGGAGAGCTTGCGAAATTCGATTTTTCTCATTTTTGTATGCCTGTTGTGGAAACGCTTCAAGAATTAGGAGTTCCGGCAGAAATAAAAGGCCGAAATGATATGATAATAGACGGCAAAAAATTTTCCGGCAACGCTCAATACAGCAAAAAAGGCAGAGTTATGCACCACGGCACAATTATGTTTGATTCAAATTTAGATAAAGTTGCTAACGCACTGCATGTTTCTCAGGATAAAATCGAATCAAAAGGCTTGAAATCTGTTCACAGTCGAGTTACAAATGTCCGCCCGTATCTTAAAAATGATATGACTTTGGAAGAATTTAAAATATCTCTGCTGGAGCATATCAACAAAAAAACTCCGCTTTCAAATTTCAGAATAACAGATGAAGATAAAAATAGAATTAAAGAACTTCAGCAAAATGTTTACGGCAAATGGGAATGGAATTATGGCGCGTCTCCAAAATTCGCGATTCATAAATCCCGACGTATAGAAGGCTGCGGAAAACTGGATATTTATATGGACGTAAAATCCGGAATTATTCAAAAAATCCAATTCTACGGCGATTATTTCGGAAACCTTGAAAGTGATGAGCTTATTCAGGCTCTTATCGGAAAACATGTCGAAGCAGGCGATATTTATGAAGCAATCTCAGATTTGGAAATCGGACAGTTTTTTAATAATATGACAAAAGAGCAGTTTGTTTCGATTCTTACTGAATAGGAATATATGTAAAAACATCACAGATTAACAAACGAAATCCCCGATTTTTTTCGGGGATTTTATGTCATTTAACTTTTTTTAACTCTCTTAAATTCTTCTGCTTGCTGACGTATGCCGACTTCGGCGGCAAATCTCTCGATACTCGAAGCACCGAAAAATCCATCAACATTTTTGGTTCTTGTAAGCACGTATTCTGCGTCAGACGGCTCCGCAATCGGTCCGCCGTGGCAAATCACAAAAATTTCATTATTTATCGATCTTGCGGCATCTGCAATAGCTTGTACTTTTTTAACGCTGTCATCAAGAGTCAATGCAGTTTTTGCTCCTATAGTTCCTTTTGTGGTAAGTCCCATATGCGCAACGACTATATCCGCTCCGGCTTTCGCCATATCAATAGCCGACTGCTCATCAAAAACATACGGGCAAGTCAGCATATCGAGTTCATGAGCTTTTCTTATCATATCAACTTCCAATCCGTAGCCCATTCCGGTTTCTTCTAGATTTTGTCTGAACACTCCGTCAAAAAGTCCGACAGTCGGGAAGTTTTGAACTCCTGCGAATCCCAAAGCTTTGAGTTCTTTCAAAAAAACATCCATGATTCTGAAAGGGTCTGTACCGCAAACGCCCGCCAATACAGGAGTATTTTTTACAACCGGAAGAACTTCTTTACTCATATCAACAACAATTGCGTTTGCGTCGCCATATGGTAAAAGCCCTGCCAAAGAGCCGCGCCCGGCCATTCTATATCTTCCCGAATTATAAATTATAATTAAATCAACGCCACCTTGTTCTCCGCTTTTGGCCGAAATTCCGGTTCCCGCGCCTGCACCCAAAATTATTTTGCCTTCTTCAACCTGCGATTTAAGTCTTTTAATCGCCTCTTGCCTTGTTATCATACTTTCACCCCGTAAATTATTTATTCATCAATTCAATCAGCTTTTTAGCCATCGCTAATGCGAAATCGTCATCATTTATATTGTTGTCCATTTCAATTAATTCAACTTTTGATTTATCAAGATTGCTTCTGATGGCATCAAAAAGTTCTTTATCTTCTTCCGGCCCATAAAAATCCATATTTTCCGCATCTATCATCGAAACGCCTTTTAGCGGCAAAAATAAAGCTGTCGGCGAATTCGTCATATTGAGCTTATCAGAAATAATTTCGCCCAATTTTTTATTTTCTTCAGCTGTGGTTCTCATCAATGTTATTGTTGCGTTATGTCTATATAAATTTCTTGCTCTAAATTTTTCCGGTACAGAGTCCATCGGTCCAAAGTTCACCATATCAAGAGCGCCTACCGAAACGACTTGCGGAATACCGCTTTTGCCTGCCGCTTCCAATCTGTTCGGGCCGGCCGCCAAAACTCCTCCGACTAATTCATCACACCATTCTGTTGTGGTAATGTCCAAAACGCCTTTGAAAAAGCCTGATTCTATCAAGCCTTCCATAGATTGACCGCCCACACCTGTTGCGTGGAATACGATTACTTCATAGCCGTTTTGCTCAAGATATTCACGAGCTTTTGTAACGCATGGAGTCGTTACTCCAAACATTGTTGCGGCAACAAGCGGCTTTTCATTATCAATCGGAATTGCCTCATTTTGCACCATGCCGCAGACTGCAAAAACTGCATTTGATAATATTTTTGATGAGAGAACATTAATTCCGGCGATATCCACAATAGAATACATCATTGTTATGTCAGAAGTTCCGACATACGGGCGGGTATCTCCGGATGCAACAGTTGAAACCATTACTTTCGGAACGCCTGCCGGAAGCGTTCTCATTGCGGTTGTTGCGATTGTCGTGCCGCCGCTTCCGCCCGTGCTTATAACGCCTTTTATTTTGCCCTCGTTATAAAGTTTTTTTAAGATTTCGGCAGTACCGCGCGACATAATATTTACCGCAGTTCCTCTGTCTTTATTTTCCTGCAATATTTTAATATCAGAGCCTCCTGCTTCGGCAACCTCAGCATTTGAAATATCCGGCTCAAAAACCGGCTCAAAAACTCCCGCGTCAATAATCAGCGCTTTACATCCCATTCTTTCGATTTCGTTTTTAATGTATAAGTACTCTGCCCCTTTTGTGTCTAGGGTTCCGATTACAGCTATAGTACACAAATATAAACGCCTCCCATCTGAAATTAATATGATAAATTACAAATAAATTATAGCATAATTGGACAAGTTTGAAAATATCATACTTAAATAATATAATTTAGATTTATTATTTTGAGCAATCTGTATTAATTCTGAATATTCGCAAAATAATTACTATAAACTTAAACATTTCCAATTTTCAAAATACGAAACATTTTTGAGCCTTTTGGCTGATTGACAATCAAATTTTCTTGATGTAAATTAAAAGTAAATCCAAAAAATATTAAAGAGGTGGTTTTGTGAAAGAAAATAATCAGCCAATCTGTGATTGCGTTGTTATTCATGAAGATGTTTTGGATAGAGTTCGCGCCCAAATGCCCGACAGCAAAGATTTTTATGATCTTTCCAACCTTTATAAAATGTTTTCGGATAATACACGGGTGCGGATTCTTTGGGCTTTATCCTGTGAAAAAATGTGCGTTTGCGATTTGGCGGTTTTGCTTGGAATGACAAGATCCGCAATTTCTCACCAGCTTAAATCTCTGCGTCTCACTAACCTTGTCAAATACGAAAAACATGGAAAAGTTGTATATTACTCGCTTGCGGACAGCCATATTCAGGATATTTTCGAAAAAGGTTTTGAACATATTCATGAGTAAATTGATTTTTAAAAACTTTCAGCTCTTTACTCTCTTATATAACGACAAACGATTTAGCTTTATGCCACTAATACTATTTTCATTTTGATAAGTAGAAAAAAATTTTTCACAGCGGAGCGTTTCGCGCAATGTTTCTAGCGCGAAATGAAATATTTTTTTCTATCCTTTATATTGAAAATAGTATAAAACGCAATTTCGCTATTGAAAACACTTAAGGAGTGTATATGAAAAAAATATCTTTTATGCTTTTATTAATTTTTGTTTTTTTATCATCAAATTCCCTTAATGCCGCTGTTTTTCCTGACATAAAAGAAAACCATTTTAGCTATAAATATGCAAAAATTCTGAAAGAAAAAAATATTATTGTCGGCGACGAAAAAGGAAATTTTAATCCCGATAAAAATATAACTTATGCTGAATTTATAAAAGCTCTGGCTATATCAAAAGGCATTGAACCGAAAAAACAAAGTAAAATTTGGTACGGGGAATTTGTAGATTTTGCTGAACAAAATAATTTTTTAAGCGGACTTAAAATCACGGATTACAATAAACCCATTAACCGCGGCGAAGTTTCGCTGATAATAAAAAATGTTCTGGATTTAAATTCGGAAATTCCCGACCGTGAATTATATTCGGCGCAAATAAAAGATTTTATCGACACAAAAGAGATTTATAAAGATTCGATTTTGTCGTGTTTTATAAACGGTGTGATGATTGGAGATAAGAATATTATCAGATCCGAATCAAATATTAAACGCTCGGAAACTTTCGTTGTTTTATGCAAAATAATTAATCCCGAAGAAAGAAAACCTCCGCTTGATATTGAACAGATATTTTATTCCCAAGCAGTTCCTAAAAATATTATGACTAAAATGTTCGGCAAAACAATTAATGATAATTCTTTGGTTAATTTTTCTGATTTAAGGTTAATATCCGTATGCTATTACGGATACGACAGCAAAATTCACGCGGGACAAATTGTTATGCATAAATCGGTTGAAAACGATATTATTGAGATTTTTAAAATTTTGTATAAAAATAAATTTCCGATTGAGAAAATAAAATTAGCGGATGACTATAACGCAAATGATGAACTCAGTATGTCGGATAATAATACTAGCGGATTCAATGACCGTCCGATTTCTTCATCTTCCCGTTCGTATCATCAATTCGGACTGGCCATAGATATTAACCCGTTATATAACCCATACTATATTAAAAGCAGCGGCGTAGTTCTGCCGGCTGCCGGAAAGTCGTATATAGACCGGAATCAGGATATCAAAGAATATATAAAAAGCGGTGATATCTGCGTAGAAACATTTAAAAAATACGGCTGGGAATGGGGCGGAGATTGGAGCGGAATTAAAGACTATCAACATTTTGAAAAAACTAATGTTTTCAATATAAATAAATATAAAAAACCTGCAAATGCATTAAAGCCATCACAGGAAATCAACAAAAACTAAATAAAATTAATAAGGAGAAACAATGCCAAAACAAATTATATTAATAATGACTGATACTCAAAGAATAGATATGGTTAGCTGTTATAAAAACGTTGGAGTTTCAACACCCAATATTGATGCGCTGGCCGCTAAAGGAATGAAATTTAATAAGGCTTATACAACACAGCCTGTTTGCGGGCCTGCACGCTCCGCACTTTTTACCGGACAATTTCCATCTGTAAACGGCTCTTATTCCAATTGCAACGCACTTGGCCTTAATGTTAAAACAATCGGTCAGCGCCTTACAGATAAAGGAATCCACAGCGGATATATCGGAAAATGGCATCTCGACGGCGGAGATTATTTCGGTTTGGGCGAATGCGCTCCGGGATGGGATGAAAAATATTGGTATGATATGCGAAATTATTTGGATGAATTGACCGAAGAAGAGCGCGTAAAATCTCGTGACCCCAAAACTATGGAACGCGAAAATATTGAAGCCGAATTTACTTTCGGTCATAGATGTGCCGACCGCGCAATCGATTTTATAAATACTTATAAAGACAGAGATTTTTTTCTTGTCGTGAGTTTTGATGAGCCGCACGACCCATCTCTTGCACCCGAGCCTTTTGCTTCAATGTATAAAAATTATAAATTCCCTAAATCCCCGAATGTTTATGATACTTTGGAAAATAAGCCGGAGCATCAAAAAGTTTGGTCAGGCAACCGCCGATTTTCTAACCGTGAAGCTTTAGATATCACAGACGCTGAATCGTTGGGCTGTAATTCTTTTGTCGATTGGGAAATCGGAAGAGTGATCGATTTTGCCGACGAAGCGTTAAAAGACCATAAAATTATTTATACATCGGATCACGGCGTTATGTACGAATCTCACAGCCTTTACGCAAAAGGTCCGGCGGCATATGAAGAAATTACTCATATTCCGTTTATCATAAGCGGATTTGAAAAAGGAGAATCCGAAACGCCTGTTTCGCATATCGACGTTTCTTCAACTATCTGGGATTTTTTTGGCTTTACACAGCCGCAAATGATGCATGGAGACAGCCTTTTACCGATTTTAAACGGAACGGAAAAAATTGAAAAAAGAGATATTTTTATCGAGTTCGGACGCTATGAAACCGACCACGACGGATTCGGCGGATTTCAGCCAATGCGCTGTATTTATGACGGAAAATATAAATTAGTTATCAATCTTCTTTCCGATGATGAATTATACGATTTAGAAAATGACCCTTATGAAATGGAAAATTTAATCAATAAAGAAGATTTACATCAAATCAGGCTCGAATTATTAAGCCGTTTGTTAGACCATATGAACGAGATTCGTGATCCTTTTAGGGGATATTATTGGGAGAACCGCCCTTGGAACAAGGACGCTGCTGCGCCGACTTGGTCTTATACCGGCTATACCCGCCAAAGAGAAGAATTGGATTACGAAAAACAACAGCTGGATTATAATACCGGTCTTGTTGCTGAGAGCTTAACCAGACGAAAATAACTTGTTAGACTTGCGCTGCATTTATCGGTGTAAGAAAGGATTAAAAATAAAATGAAAAAAAATATTGTTTTGATTCTTGTTGACCAAATGCGCCGGGATTGCCTCGGCGTTATGGGGCATCCTGTTGTTGAAACTCCTACTTTGGATATGATGAAACGAAATGGCTCTATGTTCAGGCGAGCATATTCGGGTGTTCCGAGCTGTATTGCGGCGCGCGCCTCGATTTTGACAGGGCTTAAGCAATCGAATCACGGACGTGTGGGATACAAGGACGGTATAGATTGGAATTATAAAACAACAATCGCTTCGGAATTTTCGAAAGCCGGTTACCAAACTCAATCGATTGGAAAAATGCATGTTCACCCCGAGCGGAATCTTTGCGGATTTCATAATGTAATATTGCATGACGGGTATATGCATTATGCCCGAAACAGCGAAAAAAGCCACTCTACTTCATATGAACAATGCGATGATTATCTATATTGGCTCAGAAGCAAAAAGGGAAATACCGCAGATTTGATTGACCTTGGGTTGGATTGTAATTCTTGGGTAGCAAGACCTTGGACTTTGGAAGAAGAATATCATCCGACTAATTTCTGCGCTTCACAGACGATAGATTTTTTGCGCAGGCGTGACCCCAGAAAACCGTTTTTTTTGATGACTTCATTTGTGCGTCCTCATTCGCCGCTCGACCCGCCGGAATATTATTTTAATATGTATATGAATCAATTAGAGGATTTACCTGACCCTGTTATCGGCGAATGGGCAGATAAAAACGATTTTAAACAAGACGGATTGAATATTCACACAAAAGAAGGAATCGTTTCCAAAAAAGCTATAAAACGTGCGTTGGCGGCTTATTACGGGCATATTTCGCATATTGACCACCAAATTAACAGAATTTTGATTGCATTCGGCGAATACGGCTTGATGAATAATACAATTTTCTTATTCGCATCCGATCACGGAGATTTATTGGGAGACCATAATTTTTACCGAAAAGCTCTGCCTTATGAGGGTTCTAGCGGTGTTCCTTTTATTGTATATGACCCTGCGAATCTTCTTAAATCCGAACAAAATCGGGTTTTTGATAATCTCGTTGAACTCCGTGATATAATGCCGACGCTTCTGGATGCCGCCGGTTTGGAAATTCCGAACGATATCGACGGTAAATCCATGATTCCGGTTATTCGCGGCGAAGCCGAAAATGTCAGAGAATATCTGCATGGAGAGCATAGCTTTGATAAAAGGTCGAATCACTGGATTGTGACCGAAAAAGACAAATATATTTGGTACAATTCTACGAACGAAGAACAGTATTTTGATTTGGAAAATGATTTTTCCGAATGTTATAATTTGATTGATAATCCCGAAAAACGGGAAAGAATTAATTATCTCCGCAATTTATTAATCAACGAATTAAACGGACGAGAAGAAGGCTTTACAGACGGAAGCAAGCTCTTTAAAACTGAAAATGTAAAAGATTTTATTTCTACGAAATATAATTGATTTTTAAAGCGCGAAAAGCAGTGAAATCACTGCTTTTCGCATATTTTTTTAAATGCTGTCTATAACAAAATCCCCATTTACATAATCAACATATAATTTTGTACCCGGATTAGTTTCGCCGGAAATAATTTTCTTTGCAATCAAAGTTTCGACTTTGCGCTGTAAAAATCGTTTCAGCGGTCTTGCTCCGTAAATTGGGTCATAAGCAGAATCGATAATTTGATCTTTGCAAGAATCGGATAATTCAAGCGTAAGCTGTTTATCATCAAGTCTTTTTTGTAGGTCTTCAACAAGCAAATCAATAATTTGTATAATATTTTCTTTGGTTAGAGGTTTATAAAATACAATTTCGTCCAAGCGGTTCAAAAATTCCGGACGAAAGCTTTGCTTCAAAATTTCATTGACAATTTTTCTTGCATCGTCACTGATTTCACCGTTCGGCAAAATACCATCAATTAAGTAATTCGAGCCTAAATTGGATGTCAAAATAATTATTGTATTTTTGAAATTCACAGTTCTGCCTTGCGAATCCGTAATTCTGCCGTCATCCAAAACTTGCAATAAGATATTAAAAACATCCGGATGAGCTTTTTCCACTTCGTCAAACAAAACTACGGAATAAGGTTTTCTTCTAACCGCTTCGGAAAGCTGGCCGCTTTCCTCATAGCCGACATATCCCGGAGGCGCGCCGATTAATCTGGAAACCGAGAATTTTTCCCTATATTAACTCATATCGATTCGAATTAAATTCGATTCATCATCAAAAAGACATTCGGCAAGTGCTTTTGCCAATTCGGTTTTTCCTACACCGGTCGGTCCTAAAAATAAAAACGAACCAATCGGTTTGTTCGGATTTTGTATTCCGGCTCTTGAGCGCAAAATGGCTTCGGAAACTCTTTCGACGGCTTCATCTTGACCAACGACTCTTTTATGCAATATGGATTCCAAATTCAAGAGTTTCTCTCTGTCGCTTTCGACTAATTTAGAAATCGGAATGCCCGTCCAGCGTGCCACAATTTTAGCAATTTCCTCTTCCGTCACTTTATCTCTTAATATAGAATCCGCGTCTTTTTCTGCATTTGCTTCTTCTTTTTCAAGCTCCTTGATTGCCGCAGGAAGTTTTCCGTATTTTAATTCCGCCATTTTTTCGAGATTATATCCACGTTCAGCAATTTCAATTTCTGCATTAATGCTTTCAATTTTCTCCCTTAATTTCTGAACTTTATTTATCGCTGATTTTTCATTATCCCATTTTGCTTTCATCGCTTCAAAAACTTCACGCTTGTTCGCCAATTCTTCTTGAATCGTCTGCAAATGTTTTTGAGTTATTGAATCATTGTCTTTTTTCAGAGCGGCTTCTTCAATCTCCAATTGCATTATTTGACGTGATATTTCATCAAGTTCAATCGGCATAGAATCCATTTCTGTACGAATCATTGCGCATGCTTCATCAACGAGGTCAATCGCTTTATCCGGTAAAAACCTTTCGGAAATATACCTGTCGGAAAGCGTTGCCGCCGCTATCAGCGCTTGATCTTGAATTTTTACGCCGTGAAAAACTTCGTAGCGTTCTTTCAGTCCGCGCAAAATAGAAATCGTATCCTCGACAGTCGGCTCGTCTACCAAAACGGATTGAAAGCGTCTTTCCAAAGCGGAATCTTTTTCGATATATTTACGGTATTCATCCAAAGTAGTTGCGCCGATACAATGCAGCTCGCCGCGCGCCAGCATTGGCTTCAATAAATTCCCTGCGTCCATAGCTCCGTCTGTTCTTCCTGCGCCTACAATATTATGAAGCTCATCTATAAACATTATTATCTTTCCGTCACTTTTCTTGACTTCATTCAAAACGGCTTTCAATCGTTCTTCAAATTCGCCGCGATATTTTGCGCCGGCAATCAGTGAGCCCATGTCCAGCGAAAAAACAATTTTATCTTTCAAGCCGTCAGGAACGTCACCTTTTACGATACGCTGTGCAAGACCTTCCGCTATCGCAGTTTTTCCGACACCCGGCTCGCCGATCAGCACCGGATTATTTTTTGTTTTTCTGGATAAAATCCTAATTACATTGCGAATTTCATTGTCCCGTCCGATAACCGGATCGAGGTTTTGTTTTCGCGCTTTGGCAACCAAATCATCACCGTATTTATTCAAAACATCATAAGTATCTTCCGGAGTATCATTCGTAACCCTTGTATTTCCGCGTACTTTTTTCAATATCGCCAAAAATCCCTCTTTATTTATACCGAATGTCTTGAAAATACCGGCAACAATTTTATTTGGTTTTTCTATAATCGAAAGCATGATATGTTCCACAGAAACATATTCATCTTTCATATTCGCCGCCAATTTTTCCGCATTAGTCAGATTCGAATCAACATCTGCGGCGATATAAACCGTATTCATCGCCCTGCTCTGCCCCGAAACAACGGGTAATTTTGAAATCTCTGTTTCAATAATTTTCAATACACTTTCCGAATTTATGTTCATGCCCTGCAAAAGTTCTTTTATCAATCCGTTTTCTTGTTGGATTAAAGCCGCAAGCAAGTGTAATTGTTCTATCTGCGAATTATTTTTTTCAATCGCCAAATTCTGCGCCGATTGTATTACTTCTACAGATTTTTGTGTAAATTTTTGAATATTCATATATGTCACTCCATTTTATTTTTGTACAATATTTTTATTTTTTCATTATCACCGATAAAATATAATTTCAGTGATTCGTCGAAAGTGTTTATATATTCGCCGATTCTGTAAGCGAAATTTTGATGATTCACAATATTTGTAAAGCGTCTTGTAAAGCGTGCGTTTCTTTCATCATGTATTATGTTTTCGTGATGCCCGGATTCCAATTCAATCCAAAATTCGAAAAAGCCGTTTAATCTCAAAAGCAGCAATGAATTTTGCGAACGTGAGCTGACTCGAAACTCTGCCGAATATTGTAAATCTTTTAAATTAATTTCTACAAAATATTTTATAGTCGGATTATATTTATAAAAAACAACGGTTTTCATAGCCAAGGTATTGACGCTTCTTTGAGGCTGTATCTGTATTTTTTCATTAACTTGCTTGACTATTTCCTCAAAAATCTTCCTAAAATTATCTTCCGGTGTTGTAAACATTAAATAATCAGCCAATATTTGATTAATCAGCCCTGAGCGGTTTGTATTTTTTGAATATGCGATTTCGTCTATGCTTTTGACTATTTCTTCAATTAAAATAATTGAATAAATATTTTTTTTCAAATCATCACCTCTTAACTTTGTAAATCAATTTATATAAACAGTAATACGAATTATTTATTTTATAGTATGAAATTCTGTAAA
The DNA here is from genome assembly GCA_031551135.1 of Eubacteriales bacterium. Classification (GTDB taxonomy): domain Bacteria; phylum Bacillota; class Clostridia; order Lachnospirales; family JAITVM01; genus JAITVM01. The sequence goes on from JAVBOA010000008.1 coordinate 11,744, forward strand.
AAAAATTTAATATTTAATTGACCAAATAACTTTCGAGAATAGAAAAATCAACGGGAATATTGAACAAATTTCGGCATGTTCTGACAAAGTTCATATCTGCTATTTCCTAAAATCACTGGATTTTTGGAGCATTTAACTGTTTTATCTCTATTTGTCATAAAAAACTAAATTTGTTATACTATAATAAATTCCATAGTGTCTTTTGTAAAAAATTTCGATAATAAGAATATATAGTTATACTATTTTCATTATTAAGGATAGAAAAAAATATTTCATTTCACGCTTGAAGCATGCGTGAAACGCTCCGCTGTGAAAAATTTTTTTCTGCTTATCAAAATGAAAATAGTATTAAATGCTATAATGTTTAATTCGAGATTTTTACAAATGCTGTAAATAATTAAACCCGTTATCGACTTGAAAATTATTTTGCGATTGACACAAATATCGTAAATCGGTCATTTGTTCCAACATGAATTGTTAGGAGGAGAAATCTTGATGATTGGCAAAAAAAAGCTTGCAACTTATGCTATGACAGGAGTTTTTATTGCTGCTACCGTAACCACCGTGATAGCTTCAAATGTAGCACCCGGCTCCGAATCCGACCCACTTGTAACAAAATCTTACGTTGATACAAAGTTTGAAGAATTAAAGTCTTTAATAAGCAGCTCGAACTCTGGCGCGCCGCTTTCTGAAACTTCTGCAATACTGAGTGATGAAGACAGGCAAAAAATCATAACAGAAGTTTTGGCAAAAATTGAAACTGCTCAGGCTGCCGAGAGCCATTTCGTGCCGGTAAAAGTAAACAAAGGCAAAGTTTTGATGGGCAGAGAGGGAACTGAAATCATTCTTCGAACCGGACGAGCTTTTGTTTATTCTAAAACAGAAAACGGAGTTTCTGACTTGACTGCCGGAAAAGACTTGCCAAATGGAGAAAGTGTTACTAAAAACCACTATATGGTTGTTCCGAGAGATGATAATCGAGGAGTTATCCCGATTTCAGACTGTTGGTTCATGGTAAAAGGAGATTATGAAATCAAATAGTGATTGCTTTGCTGAAAATCAGAGTTATTTTCAGAAAGGATAAAGCTTGTATTTAAAAAAGTGAGGTAAAAATGAAAAGAATATTTAAAAAATCTGCTTCAGTAATTGTTTTTCTTACGTTTTTTTTCGTGAACTGTTATGTAGCGAACGCGGCCTATTTACTATTCGAAAAAACTAAGGTCGAAGATATTTCAAAAGGAGTTACATACTCAAAAATTAATCAAGTAACAAGCGATGGACTTAGGGATATCCACGTAATAAAGGTTCCTACAAAAGACCCTAATATTAAAATAAAAAATAAATCTTCCGCAAAAGATTATGAATTAAAAGAAACTACAAGCCAATTAGTGAATTCTGAACAGGACGCTTTAGGCGGCGTAAACGGAGATTTTTTTGTTTTAAACGGAAGCCATTCTGTGGCACAGGGCGCGACTGTTGAAAATAATTCGCTCGTATCCACCGACAATTTAAATAATTTGAATAAAAACGAATATTCGACTTTTTGTTTGACCAGCGACGGAAGTCCGTTTATCGACTATATCAAAACAGATATAGATTTTTTAAACAACGGTGTGGAAAATATTAAAGTTCATTACATGAACAAATATCCAGAAATTACTTACCCGATTTATATGGATGCAAGGGCGATGTCTGATACAAGCCCCGTTGATTCGGTTTTTCCGAATGTTACGAAAATTATTGTTCAAGACAATAAAATTACCGGTATTTCCCAAAAAGGCGAAACCGTTAAAATTCCGCAAAACGGCTATGTAATAATGATTTCCGAACAATCAATCGATTATATTAAAACTTTAGTAAAAGTCGGTGATAAAGCCGAAGTAAAAATTAATGCAAATATTGATTATAACGCTCTTGAAACAGCTATCGGCGGCGGCGGTAAACTGCTATCAGGCGGAAAAACCGTTGCAGACAGCGGATTTTATATAAAAGGCAGACAGCCGAGAACAGCAATCGGTATCAACAAAGACGGAAACGAAATATTTTTAGTTGTTGTGGACGGCAGAACACATAGTATCGGCGCAACACATGACGAACTTGCCTCGATAATGCAGCGTATCGGCGCATATGAAGCTATGCATTTGGACGGCGGCGGCTCCTCGACTATGGTTGTTAAAAAAGACGTTCAAGACAATACAAATGTCGTGAATACGCCTTCCGAAGGCTATGAGCGCAAAATAATCAACGCTCTCGGTGTTTACAATAAATCCGAAACCGGCGAATTAAAGACCATTAAAATTATCGCAAACGACAAAGTTATAAAAGGTTCAGGCTTGAAATATTCTGTTATTGGTTTTGATGATTATTTAAATAAAATAGAGCTTGACCAAGCTCAAATAAGCGTTTTTTCTAGCGATACAAACGCAAAATATTCAAACTCAACTTTTTATCCGTCTGTTGCTGGAAATATCAAGCTGACCGCAGTATATAAAAATCTTTCTTATGATTTAAATATTATTTCGCTGAATGTTTCGTCTTTGATTCCGAATATTCAAAAAATCAAAACCGATATCGGCGTTAAAAACGAAATTTATATGAGCGGAAAAGCAAGCAACGGAAATACGGTTTCTATAAATGATAGTCTAAAATACGAGCTTGTTCCCGCCGATTTAGGCAAAATGGAAAACAATGTATTTACTGCAGCAAAAAACGGAAACGGTTATATAAAAGTAACGTATAACGATATTGTTTCTTATATCGATGTTTCTGTCGGCAAAAAATCAGTACGCCTGTCGCCATTCGATGATGTCGGAAATTTCGCTTTTGAGGGTTCCTCAAAAGATGTTACCGGAAATGCGTACCATGCAAAAGAGTTTGTTGCCGACGGCGGAGTTTCTATTGCACTCAAATACAAATTCCCGATTCTCGACAAAACTCAAGCGGCTTATATAGTTTTTAAAGATAAAATTCAATTGAAAAACGACCCAAGCAATATTAAGCTTACGGTTTTCGGCGATAATTCTAAAAATTGGCTCAGGGCGAAAATCGTTGACTCGAATAAAAGCGAATTTATTTTAGACCTTGCCAAAGAAATCGATTGGAGCGGCAAAAAAGAAGTAACTGCGGCGATTCCGGGCAATGTAAAATATCCGATTTATTTGGAGCGGATTTATCTTGCGTCTTTATCCAATCAATCGGATAAAGAAAGCGTTATCTACGTTGACCAATTGATGGGTGAAGTCTATTACAATGATTTCTTGGAACATCCGGCAAGCACGGCGTATTGGGATAATTTTAATAAAGATTTAACAAAAGAAAATATTCCAAACAGTTTTGATATTACCGCTATCGGAAATATCACCGCCGCCAAAAAACCTGCCAATTATTCCGAAACTCAGAAAAAAGCTGTAGCTTCGCTTGTAAATAATACAAAAAAAGCGTTATTGATTGGCGCTAACGATTATCCGAATGATTTCGGCGTTCCGATTTTAAAAGCCGGTAAAAACTATACTTTTTATACCGAAGGAAATACCGGACTTGTTACAATGAACGCAAACACTGGAAATCTTTACGATTCGAATTTGGATCAATGGCAAAATATCGATAAAGATATCAAGGAAAAAAACAAAAATAATCTTATTATAATGATGGACAGAAGTCCGTTAAATTTAAGACAGCCGAAAGAATTTGAGTTCTTTCACGATATTCTGTCTCAGCACGCTAAAAACGGAAAAAATATTTTTGTAGTCTCTGCGGAAGGCGCATATAATACGGTCGAAGTTCGTGACGGTATACGATATATCAATCTCGGTGCGCTCTACAACTCTAGCGGTGAAATAAACAACGACTTTAGAGTACTCCGTTTTAGAATTGCAAATGATAATATTTATTACGATTTACAAAAAGTATTCTAATATCCGGGCAGACTTTTGTCTGCCCTTTTTTAATCATCGCCGCGCAAAAGATTTTCGGCATAATCTTTCAAAGATTCAAAAGAATTAATATTGTCCGACCTGGAAGAAATCTGTTCCTTTACAAATCCCGGAAGAGAGTTAAAATAAGACTTTGCTTCCGTTTCGTTATCGATCAACAATGTCAAATTATCATAATGTCTCACATAAATCACCTCAGGAATATTATTTGTTAATCAAAATTTTCTATTCATTAAATTTCAAAATTATGATTATAATCCAAAGAATCTCCGATAAAATCGTCCATTGTATCTATATCGCTTGTGTTTGGTTCTGAATTGTGTTTTTTTAATTCCAAAAACTCATAATTAAGTTCAGCCAATTCATCGTTTTTATTTTTCAATAATGTTGTCATCGAAATTATTTGCCTGTCTTTTTCTTCTAGCATGCGTTTCGCCATAAGCAATTGATTTTTCATTTTAGATAAATATTCTTTCAATTCATTTATTTCGCCTTGATATTCATCTTCATTCTGAACTTTAATTTGTTTTTCCACTCTCTCGGCGGTTTTTAGGGCGACCGGAAAAAAATCATTTACTAAATTCGGTATTATTTGTATATCCCAAGGTTTTTCAGAATTAACTAAAATTTCACGCAAAAAATAATCGCTTTCATCTAATTTATATTCAGAAATAAAAAACGCTTTTTCCGATTCTGCTGAAAATTTGCCTTTTGCTTCCGCCGGTTTTTCGAAAGTTTCGCCTAAATCATTCGAAATAATTTCCAAAGGATTATTGTTCGAAATACAATAAATATAAAGTTTATCTTTGATTATCGATAAAACACATTTGCTGAGCCTTTGAGCTTCCCATAAAACTTTCGGTTTTGTAAATCCGTTGTCGGTTTTTTTTCTGTAAATCAATTGTGATGAAAAATAAGTTTTTACAATATAACAAAAATGAATTTCTTCATTCGTCGTCAAAAAAGACTGGTCTCGTATCTGAAAAGTTGTTTGATGAAAAACATTAAACGGTCCTTGCAAAGAGGAGGTCAATTCCCGATATCCTATCCTAAGTTCTCCTGTACGGTTTTGGTAAAATAATAAAACATGGTCTTTAGCCACTTGCTGGACTTGAAAAATACTATTTTGCAATTGAATATAATTATCTATATTAACCGGCTCTGACCATTTACCAAGATTATTTATTGATTGGCTCACCAAAAAACCCGGCCTGTTGTCGCTTTCGGGAACATTATAAATCAGTGTTATGTTGTTTTCCGAAATTATCGGATAAAAAATTACTTTATTGATTTTTTTAGATTTGTTTTCTAAAATCAGCTTATTTTTCCAAACGCCGTCAGGGTTTGTACAAACAAATAAATTTCCGCCGATATCTTGGCAAAAAATATATATCGTACGGTCCTCAGCCAATGAAACGGTGTAATTTTCGAGAGCGTTTCTGAAAATAACTTCGGTTTTCGACCAATAATTATTTTCGTAAACTTTATATGCAATTCCTTCGTCGTTCAAATAAAAAAAACAAATTAATTTATCTTTTTTCAATTTTACAATATAAGTATTTTCCATAATATCCACCTTCTTATATTTTATGGATATTATAATGTATGCTTATAAAATTGAATGTTGAACCAAAATTCTAAATTTTACCGGTAACCAAGCTGCAGATTTTTTCCAGATAAATTTTTTCTTCTTCTCCAAAACGATTGTATTCGGGGCTATCCAAATCCAAAACTCCAAAAAGCTCTCCGTCTTTTAAAATAGGAATAACAATTTCGGATTTTGATGCCGAATCGCAGGCGATATGCCCCGGAAAAGAATTTACATCATCAACAATAATAGTTTTCTTATTTTCGGCGGCAGTTCCGCAAACCCCTTTGCCCAATTTTATTCTGATACACGCGGGCAAACCTTGAAATGGTCCCAAAACTAACTCAGAGTCTCTTAAAATATAAAACCCGACCCAATTGATTCGGTCAAAATATACATTTATAACAGCAGAAATATTCGCTAAGTTGGCAATTATATCTTCTTCATCAAAAATAATATATTCGACAGTTTTCACCATCAATTTTAAATTTTCTTCTTTATTATCTGATTTTTGTAATTCAAACATTTTTATTCTCCCAAATATGTATTTTTATCCATTTTGCAAAATTTTACACAGAACATAATCAATACTAAAAATCTCTTGTTTAATAATACTAATTTTACACAAAAAAAAATTAGTTGTATATCCTAAATTTTTTTTAGTATCTATAATTTTTTTTTGACTTTCGTCAAATTTTTATGTATGATAGATATTAGGTCTAATTCCAGAAGTTAATATTGGAATGTTTGGTTTTTTTAGTTTATTATCGCCAAAATTAAAAATCATAGCGGTTTAATTTTTCGCCAAACTATGTTTAATTTTATCGTATACTAACGAATGAAAACAAGCTTCATATCCGTTTCTATCTGCCTAGCCGCACGGTATGGATGTTAAATTCTTGTCATTCGCCGGTATATAAACTAAAAAATCGAATCCCCTTTTGATACTATTTCCGTTCGAAAGAATAAAAAAAAATATTTCATTTTGCGCTGAAGCAATGTGCGTAACGCTCAGCTATGGAATGTTTTTTTCTATACCAAAATGCAAATAGTATAAGTTTAGGTTTTAGTAAATCTCTACATATTTCTGAAAACAGCCCTGCTGTTTTTAAAAATATAAGTATTTTTAATTTCTATAAGCCCATAATAAAACAAAAAGGTGGTGATATCTTGGCAAAAGAAGCTCTTCAAAAAATAAAGGAGGCAGAGGAAAAATCTTCTTTAGCTATCTCAAACGCGAAAAAACAAGCAGAAGAAATTCTGCTAAAAGCAAAAGAGGAAGAGGAAAAAATTTTGAATACAGCTAAAAAAGAAAGCCAATTCTTAAAAGACGGAATTATTAAAAAAGAAATCTTGGACGCTAAACAGGCGTACGAGCCGACTCTTTTAGGTGGCGAAGCAAAAATTGCCGCTCTGGAGAATTTGGAAGATGCAAAAATAAAATCAGCTGTAAATCTTATTGTAGAAAGGATTGTGAATATCAGTGGCAATAGTTAAAATGAGTAAATTCACACTCTTTACCTTTCAATCAAAAAAAGATGAATTACTTAAAAAGCTCCAAATTTATAAAAATATTCACTTTAAAAATTTAGCAAATGACGAATTATACGCACTTGACTTTTTGAAAAAAGATTATTCAAATGAGCAATATAATTTTTATACAGAAGAACTTGGAAAGCTCAAGTTTATTACCGAAAAGTTGAAGCCGCTGAAACCTAAAGAAAAAGGTCTCGCCTCTTTGACAAAAGAAAATGTTTCGTTATCTTATGATGAATTCGAAAAATTTTCGATGAATTATGATTATGAGTCAATTTTTCAAAAAATCAAAGCTATTGATGAAAACGTCAAAAATTTAAAACAAAAATGCTCCAAACTCGAAACAGACAATTTTTCTTATCAGCAATGGATTAGATTGGATGTTTCAACAAAACAGCTTTCGGATTTAAAATTTTCAACATTTGTATTGGGCAATGTAAATAAAGCGAATTATAATACTTTCAGCGAGAATTTCAGAAATACATTCAAAAATTTTTATTTTGAAAATCTCGGCGACAGTAAAGACGATTCACATGTACTTATAATTTATGAAAAATCCGATTCCGAAAATGTTATGAGTTTTTTGCGAGATAACGGTTTTTCTAAAATGCCGATAGAATTGTCTGATATTCCGGAAGAGCTGATTAAAACCAACACAAGCGAAATAAATAAGCTGAAATCAGAAATTGCTGCTCTGGAAGAAGGAAACAAGCAGTTCCTGAAAGAATATGATAATATTCTGATTTTAACCGATTATTATGAATCTATGCTGGAGCGCACGAAAATTTCCGAACGTTTTGTAAAAACAAATGATGTTCTGGTTTTGGAAGGCTGGGTGCCGGAAGGCGATATGGGCGAATTCGGTAATATTTTAAACAAAGTCTGCGGCAACGAATATTTTATTGAGTTTGAAAAAGTAGATTTCGATTCTACCGAAGTTCCAATTAAACTCAAAAACAATAAACTTGTATCAGCGTTTGAAAATGTTACGGCTATGTTTAATATGCCTAAATACAACGAAATTGACCCAACACCGCTTTTAACTCCATTCTATATTTTGTTTTTCGGAATAATGGTCGGAGACCTCGGTTACGGTCTTGTTCTTTTCATTGCTACTTTCGCCGCATTGAAATTCTTTACATTGGGCGAAGGCACCAGAAATTTTATGAAGTTTTTATGCTATTGCTCTTTGGGCGTAATAGCAGCAGGAATTGTTTTCGGCGGTGCTTTTGGTATAAAAGTATTTGCTCCAATAACTTATGTTGACCCGGCAACCGGTCAAACTGTGAAAAAAGCAATTATTGACAGTGATTACCAAATAGTTCTGATGATGATTATTTCCGTTGCTTTGGGATTTTTCCAAATAATATTCGGATTGCTTGTAAAAGGCTATATGAATATTAGAGACGGAAAATTTATTGACGCTGTTTTCGATTCATTCTTCTACATCACTACATTGTTTTCAGCGGTTTTACTGTTATTGGGTGCTACAGGAGTTGTTCCCGCATCCGTGGCCGGAATCTCTAAATGGGTTCTGATTATATCCATATTCGGCTTGTTATTTACTCAAGGTCGCATGAACAAAACAATGGTAGGAAAAGTTGCCGGCGGCGCATACGCCGTTTATGGATTATCTTCATATGTCGGCGATTTCGTTTCCTATACAAGACTCGTGGCTCTGAGCTTGTCAGGCGCATATGTTGCTCTTTCATTCAATAAAATGATCGAACTTTTGCCGGCCGGAATTGTCAGAATAATTTTCGGCGTGTTAATTTTTTTGGCCAGCCAAACTTTGAATATCGGACTTTCTGTACTTGGAGCTTATGTTCATAGCTGCAGACTTCAATATGTAGAATATTTCGGTAAATTCTACGAGGGCGGCGGCGTACCTTTTAGACCTTTTGGATTAAAAAATAAATTTATTACTTTAAAAGAATAGGAGTGTTTTTCTATGCTAGAGTTTTTTCTAAAATACGGCGGTTTCTTAATTGGCGGTTTCGGTGCTGCTTTTGCGGTGTTTTTACCGGGTATCGGTTCTTCAAAAGGATGCGGACTTGTTGGTAAAACAGCTACCGGTCTTTTGACAGAAGAACCTGAAAAATTTGGTCAGGCTCTTATTTTACAGCTTTTGCCGGGTACTCAGGGACTTTATGGATTTTTGATTGCTTTCCTTATAATCAATAATCTTAATCCAAATGTAAACCTTGCTCAAGGATTTTTCCTTTTCTTTGCTTCGCTTCCTGTTGCTTTTGCAGGATACCGTTCCGCTATTTATCAAGGTGAAGTTGCTGCCGCCGGTTTGCAAATTTTGGCTAAAAAACCGGAGGAAAATACAAAAGGTATCATCCTTTCCGCTATCGTTGAAACATACGCGATTCTTGGTTTGGTTGGCTCTCTGATTCTCCTTGTTGTTGCATATCCTAACCTCGGATTAATTAAATAGCAAAATATATACAGAACGGTTTGATTTTTAATCAGAAATCAGACCGCTAAAAGATTGGATGTGATTATTTGTCAAACCTCGAAAATCTAATCAATAAAATAATATCCGATGGAAATATAAAAGCTACGGCAATTTTAAGCGAAGCGAACTCAAAACGTGATGAAATTATAAATAGCGCCCAATCAAAAGCCGGCGAAATTTTGCAAAACGGCAGAAAATCAGCCGATATTGAGGCAAAAAATAAAAAGAATCAATTTTTGCTGGAGCAGGATATTAATTTACGTGATAGATTATTATCTAAGAAACAAGATATTATTGATAAAATATTTGCAAAAGCCGTTGAGAAGCTTTCTAATTTACCGCAAAACGAATATGAGAGCTTTTTAAAAAAATATTTATTGGCACTGGATTTAAACGGCGGCGAAGAAATTCTTATCCCAACAAAATACGAATCAATCGATAAAAAAGCGATAAACGATTATTTGACAGCTAACGGAAAAAAAGGAAATCTCACATTTTCCGGCAGCAAAAGAAATATCGAAAATGGTTTTATTGCGGTTCGTGAGGGAATAGAAAACGATAATAGATTTGAGGCTTTAATTAATTTTTATAAAGATGATTTAGAAAAAGATATTATAAAATTTTTCGAATAGGAGGTTATTATGAAAGAAACAGATTATGCCGATCACGCCGGTTATATCAGAGTTTTGGAAAAGAAACTTTTGTCCGGCGATGCGATATATAAATTGACTGATACCTCCTCTTTACAAGAAGCGACGAGAGCTGCGTCGCAGAATTCCGATTACGATTTTTCGGCTTTAAAATATCCCGAAGATTTCGAAAATATTTTAATCGATGAATTAAAACGGGTTTACAAAACAGCTTTTGATATTTGCCAAAATACGGATATTACTAAAATATTATCCGTAAAATATGATTTTAATAATCTTAAAATATCAATAAAATCACATTTGCTGGGACTAAAGAATTCTGAATATTCTTATGTTACAGATGTGAATCCCGACGATTTTAATAAGCTTTTTGCGGATAAAGAAGATATTTCGATGATTCCGGATTATATTAAAGATGCCTGTAAAAAAGCATTGGCGGAATACGGAAATTCGGCTGACCCGCAAACAATCTCTGTCGTTCTGGACAAAGAAATGTTTTCGTATATGCTTTCGTTGGCCGAAAATCTTAAATCAGATTTGATTTTGGACTATGTTAAAACTTCTGTTGATATCTATAATTTAAAATCTTTGATTAGATGCATGTCTTTAAAAAAAGATTTCTCTTTTCTCAATACCGTAATAATCGACGGCGGAAAAATTGAGAAAAAAGAGATATCGGAATATTTTAATAAAACAAATGACTTTATTGCAAACAAATTGTTTTATAAATATATGGGTGTGTCTCTAAAATCGGGCATTGATAATTATGAGTCCACAAAGAGTTTATCATTGTTTGAGAAGTTATTGGACGACTATTTAATTACACTTTTGAAAAAGGCCAAATTCATACCGTTTGGTCCGGAGCTTGTTTTTGCGTATATCGCAAATAAAGAAAATGAAATCCGACAGCTTAGAATCGTTTTTACCGGAAAACGAAGCGAAATTCCGCCGGAAAGACTTAGAGAAAGGCTGCGTGATAACTATGCATAAAGTTGCGGTTATGGGCGATAAATCGTCCGTATTATGTTTCAAAGCCTTTGGTATCGATGTTTTTGACTGTATCGAATCCCATGCCGACGATAATCGCAAATTGCTGGACAAATTGGCGCGGGACGGCTACGGAATGATTTTTCTTACAGAACAAGTTGCTCTTAATATAAAAGAAACGATTGATAGATATAACCGTGAGCTTACTCCGATTGTTGTTTTAATTCCAAGCAATAAAGGCAGCTTGGGAATCGGTCTGCAGCGGATAAGCGATAATGTGGAAAAAGCTGTTGGAATCAATATTTTAGACGAAGGTAGGTAAAGTTATTGGACGTTGGAAGAATTGTAAAAGTTTCCGGTCCTTTGGTTATTGCCGAAGGAATGAATAATGCCAAACTCTACGACGTTGTTAGGGTTTCTGATAAAAAACTTATCGGTGAAATAATAGAAATGCGCGGTGACAAAGCCTCTATCCAAGTTTATGAAGAAACTTCCATGCTTGGACCCGGCGAAAATGTTTATTCTACAGACATGCCTCTTAGTGTTGAACTCGGACCGGGTCTTTTGGAATCGATGTTCGACGGAATCCAGAGGCCGCTGAATAAAATCCGCGAAATGGTCGGCGACTTTATCGAAAAAGGCGTAGAAACAGTATCTTTGGATCGCGATAAAAAATGGGAATTCGTTCCGGCAAAAAAAGTCGGCGACAACGTAGTTCCCGGCGATATTATTGGAACTGTGCAGGAAAATATTATTATTGAACATAGAATCATGGTACCGCCTAATGTTCAGGGTAAAATAAAAGAAATATACAAGGGTCAATTTACTGTAGTTGACACAGTTTGTATAATCGAAACCCCGAATGGTTTCGAAAAGCTCATGATGATGCAAAAATGGCCTGTTCGTAAAACCAGACCAAATAAAGCAAAACTTTTGCCGGAAGAGCCTATGATTACCGGTCAGCGTGTAATCGATACACTTTTTCCTGTTGCAAAAGGCGGTACAGCATGCGTTCCGGGACCGTTCGGAAGCGGCAAAACCGTTGTTCAGCACCAAATGGCAAAATGGTCGAACGTTGAGATAGTTGTTTATGTTGGCTGCGGCGAGCGCGGCAACGAAATGACCGACGTTCTTAACGAGTTCCCTGAGCTTATTGACCCGAATACCGGCGAGCCTTTGATGAAGCGTACGGTTTTGATCGCGAATACTTCAAATATGCCCGTTGCCGCTCGTGAAGCAAGTATTTATACCGGCGTTACGATAGCCGAATATTTTAGAGATATGGGTTATAACGTGGCAATGATGGCGGACTCGACTTCTCGTTGGGCAGAGGCGCTTAGAGAAATGTCCGGACGTTTGGAAGAGATGCCTGGTGAGGAAGGTTATCCCGCTTATCTTTCTTCAAGACTTTCGGAATACTACGAGCGTGCCGGAAAAGTTGTATGTCTCGGTTCTGATGAACGTACGGGATCTTTGACGGTAATCGGTGCAGTATCCCCTCCGGGCGGTGACCTTTCGGAACCGGTTACACAAGGAACTCTGCGTATTGTTAAAGTTTTCTGGGGACTCGATGCTCAGCTTGCTTATAGGCGGCATTTCCCTGCAATCAACTGGTTGAATTCTTATTCGCTTTATAATGAGCGTATAAATAATTGGATGAATGAAAACGTAAACTCTGATTGGAAAGACATGGTTGTAAAAACCATGACGCTTTTGCAGGAAGAATCCGAATTGCAAGAAATCGTACGTCTCGTTGGTTACGACGCACTTTCCGAATCGGATCAGCTCAAGCTGGAAGTTTCTAAATCCATTCGTGAGGACTATTTGCAGCAAAACGCTTTCCATGAAATTGACTCGTATTCTTCGCTTAACAAGCAATGCAAAATGCTGGATTTGATTTTATTCTTCGGCGAAGAAGCCAGAAAAGCATTGGATAAAGGCGTTTATTTAAAAAACATTCTTGCCCTCGAAGTTCGTGACAAAATAGCAAGATCAAAATATTTATCTGAAGAAACCATTAATTCCGTATCCGAAATTAAAGCTCAAATTAAAAAAGATATGGAAAATCTAATTTCGGAAGGGGTGAAATCAGATGCTTAAGGATTATAAAACAATAAGAGAAGTCGTTGGACCTTTGATGGTTGTAGAAAACGTTGAAGGTGTAAAATTTGACGAACTCGTGGAAATAGAAACTCAAACCGGAGAAATAAGAAAAGGAAAAGTTCTCGAGATAAACCGTGACAAGGCTGTTGTTCAGCTTTTTGAAAGCCCGCAAGGAATTAATCTCGAAAATTCAAAAGCTAAATTTTTGGCTAAGCCTTTGGAGCTTGGTGTATCTACAGATATGCTCGGACGTATTTTTGACGGTATGGGCAGGGTTAAGGACGGCGGTCCGAAAATCATACCCGAATATAAACGTGATATTAACGGTGTTCCGATTAACCCCGTTTCACGTGACTATCCCGAAGAATTTATCCAAACAGGTATTTCCGCTATCGACGGCTTAAATACTCTTGTTCGCGGTCAAAAACTTCCGGTTTTCTCGGCTTCGGGATTACCGCATGCCGAACTTGCAAGCCAGATTGCACGTCAAGCTCAAGTTTTGGGTACAGACAGCAATTTCGCGGTTGTTTTCGCCGCCCTCGGTACTACTTTTGAAGAGGCGCAGTTTTTCATTGATGATTTCACAAAAACAGGCGCGATTCACCGTGCTGTTCTATTTGTAAATCTTGCGAACGAACCGGCGATCGAGCGTATTTCAACACCGCGTATGGCACTTACTATGGCGGAATATCTTGCATACGAAAAAGACATGCACGTTTTGGTTATTATAACCGACATCACAAATTATTGTGAGGCTCTGCGTGAAGTTTCGGCCGCAAGAAAAGAAATTCCGGGCCGCCGCGGATATCCGGGTTATTTGTATACTGACCTTGCCGGGTTATATGAACGTGCCGGAAAAATTAAAGGACGTAAAGGTTCGATTACTCAAATTCCGATTCTTTCTATGCCTGAAGATGATAAAACTCACCCTATTCCCGACCTTACGGGATATATAACAGAGGGTCAGATTATCCTTAGCCGTGAATTGTACCGTAAAGGCATAATGCCTCCAATCGACGTTTTACCGTCGCTTTCAAGGCTTAAGGATAAAGGTATCGGAAAAGGAAAAACCCGTGAGGATCACGCTGATACAATGAACCAGCTTTTCTCGGCTTATGCGCAAGGAAAGCAAGCAAAAGAATTGGCTGTAATTCTCGGTGAATCCGCGCTTTCTGATGTTGACAAACAGTACGCAAAATTCGCGGATGCTTTTGAAAAAAGCTATGTTTCGCAGGGTTTTGAAACAGACCGCGGAATTGAAGAAACCCTTACAATCGGTTGGGATTTATTGAAAATCCTTCCTAAAACCGAATTGAAGAGAATCAGAGACGAGTATTTGCAAAAATATATGAAAGAATAGCAAGTGGGTGAATGAATGAGATTAAACGTAAATCCAAACAGGATGGAGCTATCCAAGCTAAAAAAAAGACTCGTGACCTCTAAACGCGGTCATAAGCTTTTGAAAGATAAGCAAGATGAGCTGATGCGTCGTTTTATTCTGCTTGTTAAGAGAAATAACACTCTGCGAAAAGAAATAGAAGCTGAGCTTCAAAACGCCTATAACGATTTCGTTTTGACAGGCGCAATTATATCTCCGGATTTTTTGGAAGAAGCTCTTATATTCCCAAAACGCTCCTTGACTTTGGATATTTCTTCGGTAAATATCATGAGTGTTAATGTCCCGAAACTCGATGTAAAAATCGAATCAAAATTTGATGAGAATGATATTTATTCCTATGGATTTTATAATACATCGGATGAGCTGGACGCCTCTTTAAACAAACTCTCAGCGATTTTGCCGAAACTTTTAGAGCTTGCTGAAATAGAAAAAACCTGTAATTTAATGACTTTTGAAATAGAAAAAACAAGGCGGCGTGTAAACGCTCTTGAATACATGACGATTCCACAATTGGAAGAAACAATTAAATATATTACAATGAAATTGGACGAAAACGAGCGTTCGGCTCTGACCCGCCTAATGAAAGTTAAAACAATGATTGCGAATTAATATTGCTTTCAAAAAAATCCCCTATATTTGTTTAGAATATAAGGGATTTTTGTTTTATACTATTTTCATTATAAAGGATAGAAAAAAATATTTCATTTCGCGCTAGAAGCCTGCGCGAAACGCTCCGCTGTGAAAAATTTTTTTCTACTTATCAAAATGAAAATAGTATTAATTTAAAAAATCAGTAAAAAATGAAACTGCTATAATTATTCAAAATAATTGTATCCATTAGCAGCATTCATCATCTGCTTATATGCGTAAAAAGATTCTACCAAATCAGGGAAAATCTTATATTTGTCGAAGTTATTTGTTCTGTTCAATAGTTTATTAATAATAACACAAGCCTCTGCTCTTGTTATACTCTGGTCTGGCTTTATGCTCCCATCTTCATAGCCTGTCAAAGCTCCGACTGCTTTTAAAGAAAGAATATACATTTTTGCCCAGTGTTTTTCGATTTCAGCTGTTGCTTCAGTATTTGAAGGTATTTCCAATTCCAAAACCAGAGAAAATACTTTTGCGAATTCTGCTCTTGTAATGTATTTATTTGGTTCAAATTTTCCGTTTGGATAACCAATCATATAATCGTTATTTCCTGCAAAACAGATTGCTTTATAGTACCATGCGGTATTTATCACATCCGGATATAAAACTTTAGTAAGCTCTGATTCTCCATCGTAAAATAAATTATAGATTAATTGTGCAAGCTCAGCTCTGGTTAAATTCCCTTGAGGTCTGATTAAACCGTCAGGATAACCGTAAATATAAGGTTCTTCGATTATTTCCGGCGTTACTGTAGGAGTTGGAGTGCTAGTCGGGATAGTGCTCGGTGTTGGTGTGACGCTCGGAGACGGCGTAGTGCTTGGCGTTGGTGAACTCGTTGGTGTTGGCGATGTATCCGGAGAAGTTGTTGGAGTTGGGGTGACATAAGTTGATTTTGGACTAAGGTTTATTTTACCCGATATTGAATCTTTATTATTGTCAATTCCGCTGCCCGAGTAATATTGATTCGTCTCTGGTATTGATAGTTTGTAATCACCGGGTAGATTTGTAAGAATATTCTGGGTTGTTAATTCATTTGCCGTAAATGTAATCTTTCCATTTGCATCCGTGGTTTTACTTCCGTTAAAAACTACTCTTCCGTTTGGGTCAGTCAATGTTAAATTATTTAAAGTTTTATTTTTATATGGAACGTTGTCTACAGTTATATCGAATTCCAGTTTTGTTTTCGGCAAAACTTTCAAGTCGATTTCATATTCTTTTGTTATTACTTTTGTTTTTACTGTGTCAAATGGTGCAGGATTATTTACGTCTGTATAGCTATATGAAAGATCGACTTCTTTTATATAAATCTTTGCCGCTATTTTTGCTGTACCTTCCGTTTTCCCTGTTATTTCTCCTGTTTTTTCATCTATCGATGCCACAGCGCTGTTGCTTATTGACCATACGATTGTTGGCTGACCGCTTCCTGTGGCCGAAACAAATGGTGTTGCCGGCGTAATCTTTTGCCCGGGCTCTACAACCAAAGCTCCGCTAGCCGGTGTGATATCTTTATTCGTCGGCAGATTATCCTCCTTTGTTAAAATAACCAGTTCCGGTGTTGATGCAGAATTTTCATATTTAGCTTTGGCCAGACTTTTTATATCGAACGAGTTATACTCGCCCTTTCCGCCTACAATATAGTCAGCGAGTTTTTCTGTAGAAATATCCCAAAAATTTTCTGATACATCAATTTTGCCGCCGGTAGCAAGCGGAAATCTTATAATGTATTCATCGAAATTCACAAAATTATTATGCTTTATGTTAATTCCGCTTAAATTAGTATTTCCTCCGCCGATTGCATAAAATTTTCTTTCACCCGAGTAATAGATGTCGTTTTTCTCATACATCGGAGAATCAAATGTATTTCCGGTAATATCAACGCCGAATGAAGCCGGATCGTAAAAGCTTACTAGCGAATGTTTAAAATAACAATCCTTAACCGCAGATCCTGTAGAATTGTTATCAAAAAATACTGACAACCCGTATCTTTCATCTTGCCCTCTTTCCGAGCCGATTTGCGGTTTCAATAAATCATATGCTTCAGAAGGTGCTGTAGAATAAGTTTCATCAGACATTGGCAATAATCTGCAATTTTCTAATACAAAATTGTCTGCGCCTTTTTTAACGTAAATACCCCAATTCAAATAACGTTTTCCGTAAATATTCAAACCTTCGATCTTTACGTTGTCTGCATCAATCGAAATAAAACTGTAGTTTGGAGAATTGTCAAATACCGAACTATAGATATTTGGAAATCCCTCTCCTTTGATTGTCATAGGTGCTGTAATTTTAATATAACCGTCAGGATACGCTGTACACATCGGATTTATATCATAATCACCGGCCTTCACTATAACCGTAGAACCCGGATCATTATTCGCAGCCGATATTGCATCTTCCAGCTTGGTATATTGCTCACCCGGACCAACTGTGTAACTCGAACCCGCTAACACGCTATTTATGCTAAAAAATAAAGTACCAAATAAAGCTAAAACAATAAATAAAATTAATAATTTTACTTCCTTCATATTTCTTTCCCTCCATATAACGGCAATTTATAAAACTGCGAGCCTTTCATATGAAGATACCTATTTTCGAGTAAATACTCATTTCTAATTTCTATAAATTGCACTGAAACTTATACCGCTATTTCTGAAATAATTAATCTCCCTCCTTTAAAAATAAAAAAACATAACAAACGAATATAATTCATGATTTTTAAAAATACTTTTTAGACAGGTTTACAAAAATTATATAAGCGTAGTTTATAGCTTACATGAAAATTTTTGTGATTCCATTAAAATTTACTCGAGTTGCGATATATAATATTATTATATTTAGTACAACTATTGATAATAAAAGTAAAATTTAATTGTCTTATACTATTTCCATTATAATAGAAAACAGAAATAGTATTAATCATGAAATAATATTCCAATTATTATGTATAGATATATTATATTTAAATGTAAATGAAATGTACACCAATATATGATATATGAAATAATATTGAAATATAGCGGTTTGGTTTTTCTATTTACAAATAATTTTGTTTTCGAATTATATAAAATCAAGAAAAATCGGATTAAATTATATCAATGTTTTGTTACTATTATTTCCATTCAAAAAAATAGAAGCGGAATTGCATTTGCCGTGCTGCACAACCCCGCTTAAAAATTCCAAAATATATTTTATTTTCAGTGCCGGATTTAATCGAATTTTATAAACTTATCCAGCTTCGTTAAATATTTTTCGAATTGCCCTTGATAAATACTGTGCAATAATTTATTGACGGCTCTTAAAGCGGTTTTCGCCTGATTCAAATCAATCAAATTTTCGTCGAGCGCATCCGCTATTTCCTCCAAATCCAAAACTTCTACGAAACCATTTTCGCGTATAACAACATCCGCCAATAAATCATTAAAACAATAGGATTTTTCAGATTCATCATAAATAGTTTCTATTATATCGCAATATGTTCGAATATATTTTTTATCCCAAAAAAACTTACTGATTTTATAATTTTCGTTTAAAAAATAACAAGAAAAGCCGTTATTAAATTCTTTTTTTGCACGAAAAACTTTCCATTTCGTTACGATTATTTCCTTATCCGTATATAGAATACGGTCATCCTTTAATAGAATTTTCTCGTTTGGAATATATCGTCTTCTATAAAGCTTTATATCATTCATGGCACACTCCGGTTTACTAGCAATTTAAAGTTCTTTTTTTAATTTATTAACGACTTCTTCTAATATTTTTATGCGTGCGTATTTTTTATTGTTCGACTCAATAATCTGCCACGGAGCATATTCCGTATTTGTATTCAAAAACATTTCATTTACAGCAACTTCATACATATCCCACTTTTCACGGTTTCGCCAATCTTCTTCGGTTATTTTATAATTTTTCAATGGGTCTTCCTGTCTGGCTTTAAAACGGTTTAACTGTTCTTCTTTGTCTATTTGCAACCAAAACTTAAAAATTATCGTGCCGTGATTATGCAGATGAAATTCCATATCGTTTATTTCGGAATATGCCCGCTGCCATTCGTCGGCAGAGCAAAATCCCTCAATACGTTCCACCATGACCCTGCCATACCAAGAACGGTCGAATATCGCAATATGTCCGTCTTTTGGGAATTTATTATAAAATCGCCAAAGATAATGATGATTTAATTCTTCTTTCGTCGGTGCGGCTACGGTAATAACTTCATAACCGCGTGGATCGAGTTCTTCTGTAAGGCGTTTTATCGAGCCGCCTTTTCCGGCAGCGTCCCAGCCTTCCATGAGAATCACAACAGATTTCCGTTTTCTGTATAATTTAAATTCCAGCTTTGCTAAATCCTTTTGCAGATTGTCCAGTTTTTCTTTATAATCTTCATCGGAAATCATTTTATTGGCGTCAATTCCGCTCAAAATAGAAATCTCAGGCGAAGTAATAATTTCCTCTTTATCAAATTCATCGTAAAGCTTGGCTTCACGAAGTTTCGTTCGGTTATTTACTTCTTCTTGGATTTTGCTGATTAAAAGTTTGAATATTTTTACGGTTGCATATTTTTTGTCATTCGCTTCGATAATCGCCCATTGGCTTTTTGTGGTATTGGTACGAGAAATCATTTCTTGAAAAAGCTTTAAATAATTCTCATATTTTAGGTTTTGCTCCATATCACGCTCATTCAAACGCCAAGCCGTATCTTCGGATTTTCCCAATTCCTTAAAGCGCTTCTTCTGTTCATCTTTGCTGATATGCAAAAATAATTTAATAATCAGAGTTCCGTCATCTTGGTGCATTTTTTCAAATGAATTTATATCATGAAAATATGTTTGCATTTCGTTCGGCTTCAAATCAAAATTAGCCACAGCACCCGGCAAAACCAGGCGATGCCAAGATTTATCAAAAATAGACATTCTTCCTTTTGAAGGCATTTTGCAAAAATAATTCCAAAGCGGCGGACGCATAAAAACCTCTTCAGTAACACGGCTCATTGAATAAACATTAAAATAACGCGGGTCCAAAGGATAAAGGATTTTATTAATCAGCGTGCCCTTTCCCGAAGCACTCCAGCCTTCAAAAACAATACAAACCGGAATTTCCAATTCTCGGATTTTTTGTTGCAGCAGATTTAATTTAGAATGAAGTTCTTTTATCTGCGATTGATATTCTTTCTTATCCATAGATTTATTTAAGTCAATTTTTCCAAGCAAATTAAACACTCCTTTTTTACAGCATTCGAATGAAGGCTGTATTTATCCATTGACAATTCCCGTAGCAACAGGAATATATTTTTTTAATTGCATGTTTTTCGTAATAACTTTTATTCCAAAATACGTTAATAATAAAAACGCAATCCCTATAATAAAACTCATCAGTTCAGAGCCTGTTAATTTTTCCCCAAAAACAAATCCTAAAACGAGTGTTACAAGCGGAATCAAATACATTATTAAAACGGCTCTGAAAAAATATACTGAATCAAGCTCGATATTTACGAAATCGCCGGATTTTGCACCGCATTCATTTTTTGCAATAATAAACATTTCGCTTTGCTCAAAACCGGCTGTACAGGCCCGGCATTTTGCGCAAGCCTCCGTACGTTTCAGGCTCACCTTTATTTTATTGTCAAAAACCTCTACCACATGTCCGATTTCCATAAAAGCCTCCTTTCAATATTATAAATTGACTTTAGAATTTTTATTTGATATAGTAATAACTTGAAAAATGAAATTATTGGCGGTGATTTATGAGCTATCAAACACAATTATTAATTTTATGTCCCATAATATTTTTGGCCGGATTTATCGATTCTATAGCAGGCGGAGGCGGTTTAATATCTCTGCCGATGTATTCAATACTTATTAAATCACCGATAGTCAGCGTATACGGAACAAATAAATTTACAAATGTATGGGGAACTTTGGTAGCAAGTATTAAATACATAAAATCTAAAAACATACAATTCGAATCCGCAGTGACTGCCGCTATTTTTTCATTTATCGGGTCAAAATTCGGTTCGCTTGCGGCAGAATATGTATCCGAAGATTTTTTGAGAATATTTTTGTTGATAGCGATTCCGGCGGTCGCAATATTTACTTTATTGAAAAAAGATTTTGGCGAAAGCCAAGCTTTTGAAATGCCGATTTTAAAAATAATAGGAATAACTATGGTTTTCAGCCTTTTTATCGGGTTTTACGATGGCTTTTTCGGCCCTGGTACAGGCACTTTTCTGATACTTGCCTTTACCACTTTTACCGGCATGGATTTAACAAAAGCTTCCGGAAATGCCAAAATCGCAAATCTTGCTTCAAATATTTCAGCCTGTCACACTTTCATTCTTTCCGGAAATGTTGTGTACAAGCTAGCGATTCCCGGCGCAATCTGTTCCATTTTAGGCTCATATTTAGGCTCTAATATTGCGATAAAAAACGGGAAGAATATAATAAAACCGATTTTTGTATTGGTTCTGTTTATTTTATTGGCAACGGTTATTGCTCAAGTTTTAGGATTTACTTATGGTGATTAAATTTTTTAAAATACTATTTCATTATAGCATAAAAAACCTTTTGAATATAATTGAATTTTAAATTTATTAATTCCGGACTCATGACTTTTGAGGTGAAAATATGAAAAATTACTGGCAAGGCAAAAAAATTAAGCTTAGAGCTTTTGAAGAAAAAGATATTCAAAAATATCTTGACGAACGAAATGACCCCGACAGCGTGCGTCAATTATATGAAGATTATATCGAATTTCCGCTTTCTGAAAACGAAATGCGCAATAGCATCGAAAATTATTTACGCTCATTGAACGGAAACGATAAAAGACTTTTTGTAATCGAAAATTTTGACGGTGAATATGTCGGCGAAATAAGTATTTGGTACACACATAGACGCAATGGCGTTTTTAGATACGGAATTTTTTTGGATGAAAGAATGCGCGGTAAAGGCTACGCCGGCGACGCATTAACAGTAGTTTTGGATTTTTATTTTAATGAGCTGAATTATCAAAAATGCAGCCCAACGGTTTATGAATTCAATTTAAATTCTCAGAAATTTCACAAAAAAATGGGATTTATCGAAGAAGGCCGTTTGAGGAGCGATGTTTTTGTCCGCGGAAAATACCATGATATGATTTATTATGGAATGTTGCGAGACGAATTTAATCAAAAATATAAACATGAGTTTATTATTTAATTCTTTTTATAATATAAAAAAATATTTCATAATGCACGGCATTTTGAAAAACGCCTCAAATGCATTATGAAATATTTCTCGCTTATACTATTATAGAATAATTTCACCTTTTAAAAATATTTTCGCTTTGCCGCCAATCTTAACACGGTCACCGTGGTACTCACAAAAAAGTTTTCCGCCGCGTTTCGATAATTGTGTTGCAATCATTTTATCTTTCTTTAAAATATCCGCCCAATAAGGGATTAATGTTGTATGTGACGAGCCGGTCACATAATCTTCCGAAATTCCGGCCTTTGGGCAAAAAAATCTGGACACAAAATCCGAATCGTCACCTTTTGCGGTAACAATCACTCCAAATATGTTTTCTAAAGAACAAATCAAATCCATATTCGGTTTTAGCTCACGCACAGTTTTTTCATCTTCCAAAACCAGCATCAAATCTCTGGAGGAATATGCCTCCAAAACTTTCGCACCCACAGCTCTTTGCATCTCTATTGTGCGTTCAATCGGCTCCGGCTTTCGGGTTGGGAAATTCAGCATATAGATATCATTATTTCTCTCAACATATAAAATTCCGCTTTTTGTATGGAACTCAATTTTCTTAGATTTTTCGACATAATTATTTATTGCAAAAGCCGCAGCCAAAGTGGCATGCCCGCATAAATCCACTTCAACAAGAGGCGTAAACCAGCGTAAATCATAATAGCCGCCGTTTTTTAAAACAAAGGCGGTCTCTGCGAGGTTATTCTCAAAAGCTATATTCTGCAAAATTTCGTCGTCAAGTTTTTCTTCAAGAATACAAACACCGGCAGGATTGCCTTTAAAATTTTTATCAACAAAAGCATCAATTACAAAATAAAGCATAAAATCCCCCCAAAATTAAAAAATTCTAATCAATTCGGCAATTCGTCTTCTTCGCAGTCCTCCCCTGCGCAAATAGTGAATTTTTCTACCATAAAATCGGGGTCATAAGAGAGCTTCATTTTTCTGAGTCCCTCGATTCCCATATCTTCCATAAAATTCACATCTTCACATTCTGTAAAATAATTTTCGCAAAATAATTTAAACAGCGCAACCGATGCACCGCGGTAATTGACATCCGATTTCGCTATTTGAATCAGCATAGAATTATGCTGTTTTTCAGCCATTATTATACCGGCGATTTCGCCGTCAACAATCAAACATCTCGAAATAAATCCTAATTTTTCTCTATGTTTCAAAACTTTCAGCGTTGCAAAAAGTTCCCGTTCCGGGTTCAAGCTGCGCTCAAATATTATTTCTTTCAATTTAATTTTACATTTTTCCTCATTTGAATCGTCGATATCAACAAATTGATATTCAAAATTTTTTTTAAAATAATTAAAATGATTTTTTTGCCCGTGGAGTTTTTTGCCCGAAAGTCCGGCTAATTTCTCTCTTTTGTATAAGTAATCAAAAAGATCTCTACGAACGACTAATTTATGATTTTTGCACAAATCAAAAGATTTGAGTTCCTCCAACATTCGCGTTGTTATACTTATCAATTTAAATTGCTTATTTAAAGCCTTTGCATCGTTTCGAAGCTCCATAATCGCATCTTTTATATTTTCCGTTTCGCCGATCGGATACATATAGCCGTCAAAATTTTTAACACATAAGCAGTCATTAATCACAGCAAATTGTGTGCTGTACATTTCTTCCCACGCGAAAAGCGTCGCAAAATCATATTCCGAACTTATATCTTTATTAATTGAATAATACTTTTGAAAAATATCTTTATCATCTATCTCGATAGATTTAAAGCTTATCATAAACACTCTTCTTTCTAAAGTCTTTGAAATTATAGGTATTAACCATTATTTTATTTCCAAATTTTTCTTTTTACAAAAAAGGTTTTAGATTATAATCTAAAACCAAAAACTACCGCTGTAAATTTTGAAAAAATCCATATCAAGTCAAAACGGCGTATACACGCCGTTTTTAAGGTTTCCGCATCATGCTTAAAAAAATAATATCGAATAAATCTTATCAATAAATATGTTCTATTTATTTAGAAGGTTTTTCCGAAACTTGAGCATCTTTTTTTAGCGGGTATACATCAGATTTTCTGACAGGTATTCTAACGCCTTTGTTTGTACCAAACTCTATAATATATTTATCATCAATTTTTTCAACTACTTTTCCAAAAAGTCCGCCGGAAGTATGAACCTCGTCACCAATCGTAATCGCTTCCTGCAAATCGCGTACAGCTTTTTCTTTTTTCTTTTGTGAACGGCTTGTAAAATAAAAAGCTGCACCAATTACAACAACATACAACAACAAAATTCCCATGCTTCCAAAAGGACTGCCACTGTTAGCGTTTCCATTATTTTGCGTTTGTGTAGAAGCTGTTGTTTGAGTGCTCTGTTCATTTTTATTACCGCTCGGGCCGACTATAAATTCGCCGGGATTTTCCGAAGAAGTCAATAAAACCATATTGTAAGCTTGAATCATAAAATACTCTCCTAATTAAAGATTCCGCAATCCCAATGAGATTGCTTTTATGTAAATTTAATATTGCACAGCAAGTTTTCTGCCGACCTCAAACTTGCCTTAACCAATTATATACAAGTAAAAGAGCATCGTCAAGTGATATCTTGCGGTTTGATTTTTTATACTATTTTCATTATTAAGGATAGAAAAAATATTTCATTTCACGCTTGAAGCATGCGTGAAACGCTCCGCTGTGAAAAATTTTTTTCTACTTATCAAAATGAAAATAGTATTACAAAAATAAATTTACAAAAAATGAAATTTGATGGTAATCAATAAGTAATCTTTATAATGTTAAAATCTATCTGCTAAAGAATTTATTACAAAATATTTTGAAAGTAGGTATATTATGAAAAACAATGAAAAAAAATTAGAGGCTTCCATATTTAACATTTTAGTTTTGGTTATTATTTATTTTTTATTTACAGGAATTTTTCCGTTATTTATAAATATAATTATTGCAAAATCTACAGAAATCGACCTATCGATATGGCTGAATGTAATTACGGTTTTTTCGACAAATGTAATTTTTTTGTACGCAATAAAACAATACTATAATTTTGAGTATTATTTTGGCGAAAATATAAATATCAAGACAATCTTTTTAGGAATAATATTGGCAGTCGCATTATTTGGATTTTTTAATTATTTCTTAGTACCGTTCCTGAGTAAATATATAAATCCTAATGAATATATCAGCCAGCTTGAATCGATGAAAATATTTCCGCTCCAGAATATTGTATTAACTTGTTTAATTGCGCCATTATCCGAAGAATTATTTTTGAGGGCATATATCGTTAGAGGCTTATATAATAAATACAATCCTTTTATTGCGATTCTCGTTTCCTCAATTTTGTTTGCAGTAATTCATTTCAATATGATTCAAGGAATTTTGGCTTTTATTTTTGGCATTGCCGTCGGCTGTTTATATTTGGCAACAGGTTCGATTTTTTCTTGCATCATTACGCATTTTTTATATAATTTATTCCTTTATATAGCTTATAGTAACTTTGTACTAATTTCATTTTGATAATACTAATTCCCATTTGATTTGTAGAAAAAAATTTTCACAGCGAAGCGTTCCGCGCAACGCTTCAAGCGCGGAATGAAATATTTTTTTCTATTCTTTAAAAGGGAAATAGTATAAGTAGAAAATAAATTTTCAGAATTTACTCAGCAAAAAAATTAAAAGGCCGTGCAATGATTTAAAAAATCGCACAGCCCTTTTTTATATATGTCGCATTAATGATTTGAAATCAAAAATTTATTTTTTAATCAAAATTTCCGGTGCTTCAAAATTAACTACTTTTTCAGCTCTCATAGCTTCAGCCATAGCGTCACGAATCGGAAGAGTATCGGCTAAATGTTTAGCAGATAAGAAAGAAGTAAATCCGTCGCCGCCTGTTGCCATAAAGTCATTAGTTACAACATTATAAACTTTGTCGTCTGCCAAAGCAGTGCCGTCGTCCAATTTAACCGAAATCAAGTTCACAGCTTTATCATTCATAGAATATTCCACTGTTAATCCGGAAAATTGTACCGAGCCGATTTCTGCATTTTCAATACCATGAGTCAAAACTTGTTTAATTTGAGCTCCTGTCATTTCAAAAGTAGAAAGAACATTATCAAAAGGCATTACTTCATATAAATCGCCCATTGTAATATTTCCGGCTTCCAGACCGCGCCTCAAGCCGCCGCCGTTTGTAAATGCGATATCAGCATCTGCTGATTGTCTCATAATTTCTGCTGTCCAAATTCCCAAAGGAGATAATTTATATCTGTCATGTGCAAGACCTGCATCTGTTTTAGCAACGATATCATTTAATATAGGAGCTACTTTTCTTTGGTAAACGCCCATATTAACGCTCATTGATAAATTGTCAGGAATTTCAGCTTTTCTTAAATATAATTCATCCAAAGAAGGTGTTACTTTAACAACTTTTTTGTTTGCGTCTACTTCAAAAGAAAGTTTCGCAAGAGTACGTCCGTTGTAATACGCTTGAACAACCGGAACATTGTTATAAAAACCACAAACTGTATTATGCGAATGCGCCGTAATTATAGCGTCGACACCTTTTATAGAAGCCAAGCCTTCTGCGCCTGATTCAAAAGTTATTGCTTTGGTGTCCGAATTCTGGCTTGTACCGATATGTGATAAAATCACAACAATATCACAGCCGGCAGCTTTCATTTGCGGAACCATTATTTTTGCAGTTTCAACCGGATCTCTAAATTCAA
Source organism: Eubacteriales bacterium (assembly GCA_031551135.1). Classification (GTDB taxonomy): domain Bacteria; phylum Bacillota; class Clostridia; order Lachnospirales; family JAITVM01; genus JAITVM01. Next base: position 38,990 of record JAVBOA010000008.1, read on the forward strand.
TACCTTCAACGTTTTCCGGTTTTGTTTTGTAAGCTGTTTCAGGTGTTGTCAATCCCAAAAATCCTACTTTTATCCCATCAATTTCTTGAATAATATATGGTTTTACATAATCTGCAGGTTTATCTGTTGCTTTGTCGTAAATATTAGCAGCAACAAAAGGAGCTCCCATTGTGTTTTCCCAAGTAGCAAATTTGTCTACGCCCCAGTCATATTCGTGGTTACCGACAGCAGATGCTGCTATACCGATATTGTTAAGCATAAGAGCAACCGGTTCACCATACAAGAGATTTGAAGCCGCAGAACCGTTAAAATTATCGCCCGCGGAAACAACTACTGTATTAGGATTTTTTCTGGTGTGCTGCCTAATAGCCTCAACAAATTTCGCCGCACCCATATTTTTGTCCTTTTCACCGGTAGATAACAGAGCACCATGAAAATCATTAAAGCTGATAACATCGATTGTCTTTGTAGCTGTTGCACCAAAAACCTGAGTGGCGAGCAATAAAGACAGTACTAAAGCAAAAATAATACTTAAACGTTTTTTCATAAAATACCTCCTTGAATTATTATGACCTACAGTTGTGATTCATAACAGTGTTCAAAAACCTAATTTTCCGGAAAACTTAAAAGGCCATGTTTTCAAACACCGGCTATTTACAAAAAAAAGTAAACAGCCCTCTAAAAACACCTCTTAAATTAACTCAATAGCAGCAAAAAAATGAAGTGTTTTTAGTTTATGGCAAATAAGCATTATAAAATGCAAATTTACAATTTTATGTTAAGAAGATATCTTTATTATAATTTATGATATAGAAAATTGCAACGTTTCATTGTTTATAAATATTGGTATCATTTATTCGCTTTTCTGATTCGGAACTTTATAAATTTCCTGCATCGATTCAATTTCGGATTCGTCCTTAATATTGCTGATAAGCCCTGTACATTCTGTACTCGAAACAACATTGGAAGTATCGATATCATCGGGATTTGGAAAATTATTTTTCATAAAATCACCCTTTCTGCGTTTATTTTCTATATTTTATCCAAATACAAGATTAGTATTCAAATGTATAGATTTATGATTTCCATTTCCGAATCATTCAATTCACGATATTCGCCCGGCTTCAGTTTTTCATCCAATTTGATTCCGCAAAACTCCACCCGCTTTAGATATTTAACCTCTTTTGAAAGTGCGATAAACATTTTTTTGACTTGATGAAACTTTCCTTCTGAGATTTCAAGCAGAATTTCGGATTTTGAATTTATTTTATCCAAAGATAGTATTTCTAAATTCGTAGGCTTGCATTTATAATCCCCATCAATTATTACGCCGTTTTTAAATGCCGCTATATCGTCATTGTCTACAATTCCGTTTACTTCGGCGAAATATTTTTTCGAGACATGTTTTTTCGGCGAAAGCGTATTGTGTGCAAAAATCCCGTTATTCGTCAGGATTACCAAACCTTCGGTATCCTTGTCCAATCTTCCGACAGGAAAAAGCTTTAGCTTTTGATGACGTAATTCCAATAAATCAATCACGGTTTTATCATTATAAACCTCATCCTTTGTTGCGGAAATCACTCCGCCGGGCTTGTTCAGCATAAAATAATAGAACTTTTTATATTCGACTAAATCGCCGTTTAACAAAACTATATCCGAATTTTCATTTACATCTGCATTTGATTCCAATACCAGTTTTCCATTAACACTAACGCATCCTTTTTGAATAAAATCTTTAGCTTCCTTGCGGCTGCCGTAGCCGCAGTTTGAAATATATTTATCTAAACGCATATAAACGCTCTTTCTCCTTAAAATATTTTATGTTATAGTATTTGACATATGATTTTGATAAATGCCTTGTACGACTTTCAATTAAATCAGCATATATTGTATTAAGCGGAATTTCTTATTCAAAAAAATAAACCGCCTAAAAATTTCTATAATCGGAGGAAAAAATGAATTTCGACAAAAAATATATAATTAATTTATTAAAAGATATTCTAAAAACCGACAGCCCGACCGGATTCACAGAAGAAGCAATGAAAAAAATCTCGGCATATGCTGCCGAACTTGGCTTTGAATTACGGCGCACAAAAAAAGGCGGCGGTATCATTGAAATAAACGTAAATGCCGAAAAAACAATCGGCTTGTCTGTGCATATCGATACACTCGGATTGATGGTTCGTTCTGTAAACGAAAACGGCTCTTTAAAATTAACAAATATCGGAATGCCCATAACGCCGACGCTGGACGGCGAATACTGCAAAATTTATACGCGCACGGGAGATTCATATACCGGAACAATATTATCGACTTCTCCGTCGATACATGTTTATCCCGACGCTATCAGCAAGTCTCGAGAACTTGACGAATTAGCCGTTGTTATAGACGAAATCGTAAAATCAAAAAAAGACGTTGCAAAACTCGGAATTAATTCGGGAGATTTTATTTGTATCGATACAAAAACCTGTATTACAGAATCGGATTTTATAAAATCCAGATTTTTGGATGATAAAGCTTCGGTTGCTATAATATTCGGAGTTCTTAAAAATATAAAGGATAATTCAATTAATCTCAAAAACAATCTGAAAATATTTTTCTCGGTTTATGAAGAAGTCGGTCACGGACTTTCCTATTTAGAAGAAGTCGACGAATTGCTGGCGGTTGATATGGGCTGTATCGGCATGGATTTAAACTGCACAGAGCAAGATGTCAGCATTTGCGCCAAGGATTCAAGCGGACCGTATAATTATTTTTTGACCAACAAATTAATCGAAATCGCAAAAAAAGAAAAACTGAAATACGCTGTCGATATCTATCCGAAATATGGTTCGGACGTTTCCGCGGCAAATACCGGTGGCAACGATTTCCGCGGAGCATTGATTGGTCCGGGTGTTTCGGCGTCCCACGGAATGGAAAGAACTCATTACAACGCTTTGCTTAATACAATGAAATTAATTTTAAATTATCTGCTATCCGAATAATTAACACTATTTTCATTTTGATAAGAAGAAAAAAATTTTTCACAGCGGAGCGTTTCGCGCAATGTTTCTAGCGCGAAATGAAATATTTTTTTCTATACCTTTATATTGAAAATAGTATAATCTTGTTTTAAAATCGGCGAATATATTTTTCCTTAAGCATTTTTACGAAATGAAGCTCGGCAAAAAATGAAATTGGATATAAACATAAATCTTTGGATTTCGTATATTTGTCTATAATCAAAAAGGAGGTAAAAATATGAGCCTGATTGGAAACATCATTTGGATAATTTTCGGCGGATTCATAGTTTCACTGCTGTGGCTGCTGTTCGGCGTGCTTTGGTGCTTAAGTATTGTCGGTATACCTATCGGTCTGCAATGTTTTAAATTCGCAACGCTGACTCTGGCACCGTTTGGAAAAGACATTAGATATGGAACTAAAACCACATCTTTGATATTAAATATACTTTGGATATTTTTCGGAGCAATCGAAATTTCTGTTACTTGCCTAATTTTAGGGGTGATTTTCTGTATAACAATAATCGGTATTCCGTTTGGCATACAGTATTTTAAGCTCGCAAAATTAGCTTTTATGCCTTTTGGTGCAGAAATAATTTATAATTAAATATTTTTTATTTCTTTGCGGATTATCCAATAGGAATTAAATTCTTTAAAAATCATTTGCGTAGGCGCTTACGCAAATGATTTTTTATTATTCTTTAATTTCTAAATATTCCGCTTCGTCTACTGCTTTTTGTATTAATTCATCCAATTCAGTCAGCTCAGTATTTATTTTTTGAATCGTCTCGATTTTTGGCGTAAGGTCGGGATGCTTTGGAACGAAAACCGTACAGCAATCGTTAAACGGTCTGATTGAAATTTCATATGTCTCAATTTCTTTTGCCAAATTTATAATATCGTTTTTACCATAAGCACAAAGCGGTCTTAAAATCGGTATATTAACCGCCGAATCAATAGCAGTGATAGCCTTCAAGGTTTGGCTTGCCACCTGCCCGACACTGTCGCCGACAATCAAAGCAGAAGCGTTTTTTCTGTCTGCAATAATTTCAGAAGCCCTCAACATAGAGCGTTTCAGAAAAATAGTCAATTTATCATCCGGAACTTTTGCTTTTAAATACAGCATCAATTCTGTAAAATTAACAATATTAAGCGAAATTTCGCCCGTGAATTCGCTTAATTTTTCACATAAATCTTTTACTTTATTAACGGAATTCCGTGAGGTGTACGGCGGCGAATTAAAATAAACCGCTTCACATTCGACTCCCCGTAAACTCATTAAATATCCGGCTACAGGGCTGTCAATTCCGCCCGAGAGCAATAAAACGGCTTTTCCTGACGACGCATAAGGAAGCCCCGAAACGCCCTTTATTTCTTTCGAATATATGTAAGCGCAAGTCCGCAGTTCTACTTTTAAAACAACATCCGGATTTTTTACATTAACGGAGAAACTTTCGCTGTTATTCAAAATATAACCGCCTATATCCGCCGAAATCTGCACGGAATCCAGCGGGTATTTTTTATTGCTGCGCCTTGTGTCTACTTTATAAGAAACTCCGGAATAATTTCGCAACATATGTTCGATCGAAATTTCTCTCAGATTTTCGATAGATAAATCATCTGTTTTCGTCGCTATACAAATCGATGTGATTCCTGAAATATTTTTCAGTTTATTTACAGCATAATCAAGGTCATCGGCTTCTATTACGAATCTTGTCTGTTCTCTGATTAATCTATGGCCTTTTCCCAATCGCCGCAAAATTATATTCGCCAATTGGTCTAAAAATTTATATCTGTTTTTGCCCCTTATAAAAATTTCGCCGTATTTTATTAATAAGACATTTTTTACCATATTATTCTGCTTCCCTTCTAGCTTTAAATCAATCAGTTTGATTTGATTGTCCAAAACAATATCATTGATATTACACTAATTTCAGCAAATAATCAAGATTTCCGGAGATTACTATTCTTTAGAGTGACGAATGAAATAAAAAAACCTTCTTGTTTTCAAGAAGGTAATCTAAAACTAATTTGCTCTATCGTCTTTGTTGTCGTCTCTCATATCAATAACTCCGTCTTCTCTAGGCATGATTAACGAGCAAGCTATATAGACAATAACTCCCGGGAAAAAGCTCGTAAATAATGACAAGAGTACAAAAATTATTCTCACCATTGTAACATCGGCATCCAAATATTTTGCTATACCGGCGCAAACACCATCTAATTTAATATCTGTTCTGGATTTGCAAAGTCTTTTCATTTCTATTCCTCCAAACAATTATGCAACTAATAATTATAACCAAAATTAAATCAAGCTTTTGTATAAATAGTTTGCATTTTCTATACTAATATATACGCTAAATAATTCAAAAGTTTATTGTTTTTTATTTTTCGGAATATTAATTATACTATTTACTTTTGTGCTACAAAATTCCACATTACACCGAATTTATCAAAAACAACGCCTGCACAAGGGCTGTAAAAGGTTTCAGCTAAAGGCATTGCAATCCGGCCTTCTTCAGCCAAAACAGAAAATGCAAATTTAACTTCTTCGATACCGGTTTCCACGGCAATCGAAATTCTTTCCGATTCAGGGTCGTTCAGCGACTGTCCCGGGCCGCAATCCGAAAGCCGAATAAAATCGTCGCCGAATTTCATAGTCGCCTGTACGACTTTATCTTTATAATCATCCGGAATCGGGAAATTCGGATTAGCAGGAAGTCCTGAAAATCTCAAAATCTGCATAGTTTCGGTTTTAAACGCACGCTTGTAAAGCTCAATAGCTTCCGAACAATTTCCTTTAAACGTTAAGTACGGTCTTAATTTCATATGTTTTCCTCTTTTCGTATTCAACTGTATTTTTGACTCTTTTGTTCGCAGTACATGCAGCGGTAAGTTTGCTTTTCTTCATTAACAAGCTTAAAAACATGGACAATCTCTTGCTCGATAGAAGTTATACATCTTGGGTTTTTGCATTTTATTACATTGCTTAACGATTCGGGCAAAGTCAGTTTTTTCTTATCGATTATCTGACCGTTATCAATAATATTTACGGTAACATTCGGGGTTATATATCCCAAAGCCTCGAAATTTATATCAATAACATTTTCAATCTTAATCATATCTTTTTTGCCCATTTTTTTGGATTTTACATTTTTTATAATGGCAATACTGCAATCCAGTTCTTCCATATTCAAGAGATTATAAATTTCCATTGATTTTTTTGCTTTAATATGGTCAATAACTATACCTTTTTCTATACTATCAATACTAAGCATTTATTTCAACCCCTAACATTTTTAATATTAACGCCATTCTGATGAATTTTCCGTATCTTACCTGATCAAAATATTTCGCGCGCGGATCCGCGTCAACTTCTTTGGAAATCTCGTTCACTCGCGGCAGCGGATGCATGATTACTAAATCTTCTTTAGAATTCGTAAGTTTATTTTTATCGAGGATATACAAATCCTTCAAGCGCACATAATCCTCCTCATTAAAAAATCTTTCCTTTTGCACTCGAGTCATATATAAAATATCGAGCATAGGCATAGATTCTTCTAGGTTTGTCGTTTGGACATATTCAATTTTATTAGGTTTTATATATTGATCGATTAGATAAGATGGAATTTTAAGTTCTTCCGGTGATATAAATATAAATTTGTTATTTGGATATGATGAAAGGGATTTTACTAAAGAATGAACCGTACGGCCGAACATTAAATCTCCGCATAAACCGATTGTTAAATTTTCCAATTTTCCTTTTGATGAAACAATAGTTAAAATATCGGTAAGAGTCTGGGTTGGATGAGAATGACCGCCGTCTCCGGCATTGATAACAGGAATTTTAGAATATTGAGAAGCAACTAATGCAGAGCCTTCTTTTGGATGTCTGATAACAGCTATGTCCGCATATTCGGAAACAGTGCGTATTGTATCGGCAATACTTTCGCCCTTAACAGCCGAGCTGGAGTCCGCTGTCGAAAAACCAATAACAGAGCCGCCCAAGCTAAACATGGCCGATTCGAAACTTAGTCTTGTACGCGTACTTGCCTCATAAAACAAAGTAGCTAAAATTTTCCCCCTGCAAAGTGAAGAATATTTTTCGGGTTTTTTAATAATATCTTCCGCAATCTCCACAAGCTCGTTAATCTGTTGAAAATTCAACTCAGATGAATCCAATAAGTGTTTCATAACATTCCTCCAATAATAATAGAACAAACATTCGGTTTTTGGACAAAAAAAAATACGGACTTTGCGTTTTGGCAAAGATATTTTTTTTCTTGAAATATGATATCATAGATTTTCTAAAAATAAAATAGTTTTTTGTAATTTTAATATAAAAATTTTTACCGAAATTTATTATATTGAACAAATATCTATTTTATGCCACTTTCGGGATATCGATTAAAAAAGCACACCCATTCCGCTAATACCGCAGAATAAATGTGCATCTTTCTTCGTTAAAAATATTTTAAAGCCCGAAAATATCATCTATATCTTCGTCTTCAATTACACGTTTTGATTTTTGTTCCGAATTTTTCATCATATTTTTAAGTTTTTCATCGACAGATTTTTTGATTAAATATTCAAAATCAATGCCTCTTAATTTAAAAAACAGAAGCGGGTCCTCATCGAATTTTGCTCCGATTGCAAATAAAACCGCCGAAACATGTTTGCACATGCTCGCCCAGTCCGGACAGGAACAAGAAAAATCAATTTCGCTGCTGCTCGGAAAAAGTCCGTTTTTCATAGTAAATAATTCCTGCAGCTCTATGGGAAATTTACCGGAAATTAATTCATCCAGATTGGATATTTTATTGCTGCAAGCCGAAACTACTCTGTTCCAATCCCGCTGACTCATTACTTCAATATCTACTCTGACTTTATACGGAGTATTGCTACTTCCCATAACTAAAGCTTCCACAATTCCGGGATATATTTTCAAATCAATAACAAATCCGTTTTTTACATAAGACCTTCCTCTGTCGATTCTGTTCGAATAATCGGCGTAATTTTCCAGATTTTTATTCCACGAAATTCCCCACCATTTTGTTGCAATTTTACTACCCTCGATAATTACAGGCGAAATATCGGGATTCTTTTTTCGTAGCTTTTCAATCTGTTTCTGTGCATTTAATTTTTTTTGACCGACCGGAATATATTCATAAAAATCATACATATTCTAAACCACCTCTAATTTAAACAGCTTCATAAGATCATCATTACTTAGCTCGGTGATCCAATTTTCTTCACTTTTCGCGATTATTTCTCCCGCAAGTTTTTGCTTGTCGTTTATCATTTTATCGATTTTTTCTTCAATCGTTCCTGTCGTTATCATTTTATGCACCATAACGTTTTTCGCCTGCCCGATACGGAAAACACGATCCGTTGCCTGATTTTCTATCGCAGGATTCCACCATCTGTCGAAATGTATTACATGATTCGCTTTAACGAGATTCAATCCGACACCGCCGGCTTTTAATGATAAGACCATATACGGTACATATTCATCTCCCTGAAATTTTTCTACGATTTCAGTACGTTTTTTTACCGCCGTTCCGCCGTGCAGCGAAAGTCCGCGCCTGCCGAATATTTTTTCCAGATAATCTACCAAAGGCTCTACCATTTCTCTGAACTGCGTAAAGATCAGAACGCTCTCCCGTTTTTCGCGGATTGTCTCACAAATTTCAGCTAATTTTTCAAATTTACCGCTATATTCTTCTGCAAATTTTGCCTGCCCGTTAAATTGGTCGGGATGATTGCAAATCTGTTTGAATTTAACAATACTAGCCAAAACTATGCCTTTGCGCTGTATTCCTTCGGCTGAATAGATGCTGTGCTCTATTTCTTTAACTAATTTATTATACAATACAACCTGTTTTTTGCTGAGTCCCGCATAATCGAAAATCTCAATTTTATCCGGCAAATCACTGATTATGCTCTTGTCCGTTTTCAATCTTCTTAAAATAAAAGGACTTATTATATTTTTCAAATTGGAGTAGTTTTCATTCTCTGACATATTTTTAATCAAAGTGGAAAATTCTTTATTTGTGCCCAAAAGCCCTTTGTTCAAGAAATCAAAAATTGACCACAAATCCGAGAGCTTGTTTTCTATCGGAGTTCCTGTCATTGCGATTTTAAAATCAGCCTTGATCTCTTTAACGGCTTTTGTTTGTTTTGTAGACGGATTTTTAATCGCCTGCGCCTCGTCCAAAATCAGTATGTCCCATTTGTTTTCTCTAAGTTTTTCAAGCTTTAAAGCCATTCCGTAAGTTGTTATAAATAAATCGGCGTTTTCAAAATCCAGCTCTGTTTTGTTTCCGTGCAAAATATTATATTTTATCAGCGGCGCAAATTTCATCAGTTCTTTTTCCCAGTTACCGATTAATGAAGCCGGTATTATTAACAACGCTTTAAAATCTCTCCTTTGACGGATATATTCCAAAAACGCAATTATCTGAACAGTTTTTCCAAGTCCCATATCGTCCGCCAAAAGTGCTCCGAATTTTAAATTGTTCATCATCGTCAGCCAGCTAAATCCCGATTGTTGATAATGCCTTAAATCAGCTTTAAAATCACTGCCGATTTTTAGATTTTTATTGACTTCCGGAGCACTTAGGCTTTTTTTCAGATTTTCCATCCATTCACCGCTTTTAATCTCGATGTCTAAATCCGAATCTTCGTCTTGAAATAAAAGTTTATTCGGATTCAACTGCATGCGCATTGCATCCGCAAAGCTCAATCCATCGCCGTCCGCTAATTCATTTGCTCTTTCAAAGGCCTCCAAAGCCGCTTTCAGCTTTTCTTGGTCTACTTCTATCCACTTTCCTTTTATAAAATAAAGTCCGTTTGTTTTGCTAATCAAATCTTCAATTTCTTCTTTTGTAAAGCTCTCGTCTCTAAAATAAATTTCAGGTCTGAAACTCAAAATCGCATCCAGCCCGACAGCAGACGGCGGCTGCTCACCAATCGCAACCGAAACCCTGAGCATATTGGATTTTTTACGCCACCAATCGGGAATACGGCATAATATTCCGCTTTCTTCATACAGCGGCACTTCTTTTAAAAACTCGAAAGCATCTTCTTTTCCGAATTTCAGAGGCGAAAATATTTCTCCGCTTTCGATTAAATCGGATAAAAAATCACTTTTGTCCGCCGCCTGACTAACAGAAGATAGGAGCTTAAGCAATAAATCCCGTTGGTTTTGAAATTCCAGAAGTGCGTTTTTCAGCGGAATATGATTCGATTTCATTTCAGCTTTTTCGGTAGAATATGTAGCCAAAAATGCGAACGGATAATCATCCGATTTGCTTTCAACCAAATGAAAGAAAACCCGTCCGAAAATTTTGGTTTGATTATTGATTGATTTTAAAAAATCCTGAACTGTCCCGCCGAATTTCGCAAGCTCCGATTCAAAAACTTCGGACAATTTCGTCCATTGAGTCTTTATCCAATTTATGCTTATATATTCCATGCCTATAGCAAAAGGCATTTCTTTCATAAGACTATAAGCATCAAAATCTTCAATCATGCTTGGCTTTTTTGTAAATTCAATTGCGGGATTTTGTGAAATATACTCAATAAATCTAAAACTAAGTTTATGGATAAAGCTCAAGGATGGCGAAATATCCCTTGGTCTTGAAGCGAATCCAAAATAAAACAAAGTTTTGTTCTGATTATTTTTAAAATCCTCAAAAAATTTATCATCTGCATAGTAATTTTTATTGCCGGTTGTCTCGTAGTCAATCGAAAATCCGTCTTCTGTAAAATATACAATGAGTTCTTTATTCAAAATTCCCACCATTCCTACTACTTTTTCATACTATTTTATACTATTTCCAAGCTTAAAAAAAGAATAATTTCTATAAATCTATAAATTTATTTGCGATTTTGTTGACAAAAACTTCGTCGTGCTCCACAAAAATCATTGTAGGCTCAGAAAATAAAATCATTTCTTCAATTTGGATTTTTGAAAAAACATCCACATAGTTCAGCGGTTCGTCCCAGATATATAAATTAGCTTCTTCGCAAATCGATTTTGCGACTAAAACTTTTTTGCGCTGACCTTCGGAATAATCTTCGATATTCATATCAAATAATTTTCTTTCGAAGTCCAATTTTCGTAAAATGGTTTTAAAATAAGTTTCATCCAAATTATTCACTTGTGCAAAATTTTTTAAATCGCTGCTTAAATTTGAAGTAATTTGTGTGATATAAGAAATTTTAATCGACGGCGGTATTTTCAATTCTCCGGAAAAATCCATTTCATCTCCGGCGATAAGCTTAATCAAAGACGATTTTCCCGAGCCGTTTTTTCCGCGCACCGCAATTCGATCACCTTTAAATAAATCAAAAGAAAGATTATCAAAAACTTTATTTTCGCCGTAAAAAATCGATATATTTTTTGCAGATATCAAATTTGTTTTATGATATTCAATATATTTTAGCGTTAAATCTTCATAAGAATCTATATTTTTCATCAAAGAAGATTTTTCTTCGATAGCTTTATTTTTGCGCTTTTCGATATTTTTCGAACGCTTCATCATTTTTGCCGCCTGATGCCCGACAAAGCCACGGTCATAAACTCCCTGCCCGATTTTGCTGCTTTCAATTTTATCCGACCACTGCGCCGTTCTTCGGGCTGATTGCTCAAGCTTTCTTACTTCTTTTTTTAGTTTTTTATTTTTTTCGATTTCATATTCGTCCTGCTGCTGTTTATTTTGATAATAAGTCGAGAAATTTCCTTTTTGCAATTCGATATTCGCACGGTTTATCGATAAAATATAATCCACGCAATTATCCAAAAAATCACGGTCATGCGAGACAACAATAAAACCCTGCTTTGATTTCAAATAATCGCATACAGTTTTTCGCCCCAGGATATCCAAATGATTCGTCGGCTCGTCTATCAACAAAAAATTATTCTGCTTTATAAACATTGCCGCAAGCATTGTCTTTGTTCTTTCGCCCAGACTCAAGGTTTCAAAAGGACGGTATAAAATTTCTTCATCTACCGATAAAAGCGAAAGCTCTTTTATAATTTCCCATTCCTGCAAGTTTGGATTTAGCTCAAAAAGTGCATCAATTGTATTTTTCGAAATATTCCGAATTTCAAACGGGAAATAATCGAAATTTATTGAGCAATCGATTTTTCCCTTGTATTCCAATTCTGAATTTAAAATCTTCAATAAAGTGGTTTTGCCGCGCCCGTTGCGCCCGACTAAGCCGAGTTTCCAATTAGAATCTATTTGCAGATTAACATTTTCAAAAATATCGTTAAATCCGTAAGCAAACGATAGATTTTTTATTGATATCAATGACATAAAATCACCCCAAAATTTGTATTAAAAAAGCCATAGAAAAACATTATTCCTATGGCGTAAATACAAAATTCGGGTTAGCAAATTTTAAAATAAAATCATAATAAAACAAAAGGAATAATATTTTTCTCGCTTGGTTTTTTTGCACGCAAATAAAACCATTTAAATTATTAAAATTAGCAAGAAAAATTATTCATTCTTTCAGCTCCTTTTGTTGTGATAAATCAATATCGTTTCAAAGCGCAATTCCGCTTCATAATTATATTAATATAAAATTCTTTCGGTGTCTATACCAATCTCTTAATAATATCCTCACGTTCGCCTTCCAATAAATCAATTACCGGTATTTCTATCATAGTATACGCACCCGGTTTTTGTTTCAAAGAAGCTCTGGCGCAAGCGACCATTACTTGAGATGTCAAAGCGGGATTATTTATTTTCATATTGAAATCAAAAAGCTGATTGTCCGTCATTCCCGAAACACCCTTGCGCTGCATATTAACGCCGTGACCTTTATCAATATATTTATTTACATCATCGACTTGGATTACATGCGTTTCGTCATGTATAAAATAATCATCCGATTTTATAGCATCAGCTATTGATTTAAAATCTATATTCGGATATGTCTCAACATAAACAATTCGTCTATGAACTCCCGTTCCTGTCGGAATCGTAACCGATATTGCATCTTTAACGCCCTCTATCGCGCGCACGGCTACCGAATGTCCCATGCTCATTCCCGGACCGAAATTTGTATAAGTAATTCCTCTAGGTGCGCAGGCCTCCAAAAGCGTTCTGACTATCGAGTCACTGCCCGGGTCCCAGCCGGCGGAAATTACCGCAACCGAATTATTTTTCTCAGCGACTTCATTTAAATTTTTTCGTAATCCAATAATGTCTCCGTGGATATCGAAACTGTCTATAGTATTAATACCCATTTCAAGATATTTTTTTGCATTATCAAAAACTGCTCTTGTCGGAGTGCATAAAAGCGCAACATCAACTTTTCCAAGTTCCTTGATATCCGTAACTATATTTAAATCATCGATTTTTGTATCTTTACTGCGTCTGACAACCCCCACAAGCTCCATATCCGAAGCCGCCTGAACAGCTTGTACTGCGTATTTTCCTATATTACCGTAACCCACTATCGCAACTTTAATTTTATCCATAATTAACTCCTTTTTGTTGAATTTAAAGCTTAACATCTTTGCAGTATAATTATACGATAAAATTAATCATTAATAAATTATTTTTTTTTAAGTTAAACTATTTTCATTATTAAGGATAGAAAAAAATATTTCATTTCACGCTTGAAGCATACGTGAAACGCTCCTCTGTGAAAAATTTTTTTCTACTTATCAAAATGAAAATAGTATTAAATAAAAAGGAACATTAGTAATATATGAAAAAAACTACCCAGCATAACCAATACATGAAAAATTTCATGAAAGCCGAAATGCTTAAATGAAGGTTTTTTTATAGCATAAACCACGCCGCCGGCAGTATACGCAACGCCGCCAAGAGCAAGCAATAAAAATCCCATCGGGTGCAAAGATTTTGAAAGCGGCACAAAAGCTACAATAACGAGCCAACCCATGAATAGATAAATTCCGGAAGTCAGCCAGCGAGGCATGTTTATAAAAAACACTTTAAAAAGAATTCCCAAAATCGCAATTGACCAAACAAGAATCAAAAGTGTATATCCCCAAACGCCTCTTAATGTTATTAAACAAATCGGCGTATACGAACCGGCAATCAAAACAAAAATCATCATATGGTCGATTTTGCGCAGCAACTCGGATTTTTTTTCGGATATTTTGAGCATATGATAAAATGTACTCGCGGCGTATAATAAAATCAAAGCGGCTCCGAAAACCGAAAAACTTACAATATGCCAAACCGTGGCCGTAAGCGCCGCCTTAATTATCAAAAATACGGTAACAGGAATACAGCAAATTAGCGCAATCAAATGGGTAAGCGTGCTGATAGGGTCTTTAAACTTATTCATCATAATAAACATCTCCTAATGTAGTTTTTAAAACTATGTGTTGCATTTATTATAACCTTAATATATAATAATATCAAGTAAATTTTTTCAAAAGGACTGATAAAATGAGAAAATATTCAGAATTTTTTGATTCACTAGACACAATCCCAATCGAAAAACTCCCTGATCTTGAGCTTTATATGGATCAAGTCACCAAATTTTTAGATGATAAACTTTTAGCTTATAAGCAAGAAAAAAGTGATAGAGCCATTACAAAAACAATGGTCAACAATTATACAAAAGCAAAAATGCTTCCTGTTTCAAACAAAAAAAAATACAGCAAAGAGCATTTACTATTCTTGATTTTAATTTTCCATTTAAAATCAATTTTGTCAATCGACGATATTTCGAAAATAATCGGCCTTTTGCCGGACTCAATTTCGGATTTTTACGGAAGCTTTTTAAAAATTCAGGAAGAGCAAATCTCAAAGCTAAAGGAAGAAAACGAAAAATCCAATATAAATGATAAAATGGAACTTATATTTTCGCTTGCCTTCGAAATCGAATTAAAAAAAATGATGATAGAATATATTTTGAACCAAGACAGTGAAATAATAAACTAAATATTTCGACACTTTCTGTACGGCTATAAAAAAATGACGCAAACGCGCCATTTTTTTATAGTTTTTTATTTTAAATCAAAACCACGTTTATATTCACGTCATTAATTCCGGCGGATTCCAAAAATGTGCCGACTAATTCTCTTAAAGATTTAATTGTGTTTTCGTTAGCAAGTTTCAGCATTTGTTCTTCATGCAATTCCAAATACATAGAATTTTTAACTTTTTTAATTAATTCATTTTGTTCAGCGGCGGTTAGTTTTATTTCGCCGAATCTTAAAAGTCCGTTTGTTGTTGAATAAATTTCTGTTTTATCATTCAAAATTTCCAGAGATGAAACAACCGGTTTTTTTGCTTTGACTGTTAAAATATTGCTGTCCGGATTATATATAATCATATCTTTTGTAATCTCTGCCAAATCAGTCGAAAATTTCGCTTTCGAATAAAAAACCATATTCTGATATTTTTTAAGTATGTCCCATTCATAAATAGAATTGTCCCATTGAACCTCCTGCTTGAGGTCTGTCTCCATTGTCACGAGTTCTTTTTTCCCTTGAATATTTTGAACCATAACTTCGTCAACTTTGATTTTTTTCATTATTTTGTCAACATCAGGCATTTGAATGTTCATAGGTTTGTTTTGATCCAGAAAAGCCGCCTTTGATTCCTTTTGAAAATTCATTGCGAAAATAAACCCCACAATAACAAAGACTACTGCCATTAATACAAAATTTCTGATTTTTTTCAAAATTTTCACCCCTCTAAAATTCTTGTAAATACATAATTCTGCCGTTTACAATTGTGCCCAAAACTTTTCCTTTTAGCTTCATGCCGTCGTACGGCGAAAACTTGGCTTTAGAAGCGAAATTTTCCGCTGTAATTTGATTTTCCGCATCGATATCAAAAATAAATAAATCGCCGGACATTCCGATTTCAATATTTCCTTTATTGCTTAGATTTAAAAATTTTGCCGGATTTAGAGTAAATTTTTCTATTAAATTTATTATACTCATTTTGCGCTCAATAACAAGGGCATTGTATGAGATAAGAAAAGCGGTTTCCAAAGAAGAAATTCCATAGGAAGCAGATTCAAATTCGCAAGTTTTTTGTTCGATTGTCGAAGGTGAATGACCGGAGGATATAATATCGATTGTACCGTCAAAAATCCCTTCAATAATCGCTTCAACGTCGCTTTTTGTCCTAAGCGGCGGTTTTACTTTACAAAAAGTATTGTAATTTTCGAGCGAATCTTCGGTCAATGTAAAATAATGCGGGCAAGTATCGCAAGTCACTTTAATTCCGTCTTTTTTCGCCTGCCTGATTAATTCGACCGAACCTTTTGTGCTGATATTCGCTATATGAATTCTGGAGTTTGCGTATTTTGCTAAAATCAAATTTCTGGCAAGCGTAATTTCCTCTGATTCGCGCGGAATCCCCCGAAGCCCGGTTTGCGTTGAAATTATTCCTTTATTTATAACGCCGTCGCCCGATACGGATTTATCTTCACAAAAAGTTATCACAGGAATATCAAACATTGTTGCGTATTTCAAAACATTGCTGAGCAGAAGCGCGTCATAAAAAGCCTTGCCGCCGTCCGAAATCGCAACAATTCCGGCGCGCTTCATTTCGCCGATTTCCGCCATCTGATTGCCCAAAAGCCCTTTTGTCATGCCGCCGTATTGAAAAATATTTACATAAGATAATTCTTTCGCTTTATTTTCGATATATTTAACGACGGTTTTATCATCGATTACCGGCATTGTGTCCGGCGAAGCCGTGAGCGACGTAAATCCGCCTTTTATCGCAGATTTTGAGGCAGAGGCGATATCCTCTTTATTTTCGAAACCGGGATCGCAGATTTTACATGATGTATCGATAAGTCCCGGGAAAACATATTTTTCTTTAACATCGATATATTCAGGAATATTATAATTTAAATTTTTTCCGATTTCGATAATTTCGCCGTAATCAATATAAATATCAACAATCTCTAAAACTCCATCTTTATTAAACACAGAAGCATTTTTAATTAAAGTTCTCATCTATCGGTTTACCTCTCATAGAAAGTAAATACAAAAGCGCCATTCTGACCGCCACGCCATTTGTAATCTGATCGTCTATCAAACAATTTTTCGAGTCAATGACTTGTGAAGAAATTTCTATTCCGCGGTTGATTGGGCCGGGATGCATTACGATTACATCTTTTTTTGCATAAGAGAGCATTTTCTGATCTATTTTAAATAGATTACGATATTCGTTTATCGAGGGCAAAAGCGAACCATATTGCCTTTCGGTCTGCATCCGCAAAGCAAGCACAACATCAGCGTCCTCCATGCCTTCGTAAGCATTATAAAAAACTTTCACACCGAAATCTTCAAGATAATCGGGAATTAAAGTCGGCGGCCCCACTACAGAAACTTTTGCGCCGAGCGTAGTAAGCGCCCAAATGTTACTGCGGCTGACTCTGCTATGCGCAACATCTCCGATAATTGTTACTTTCAAATTTTCAAAACTGCCTTTTTGCTCTTTTATTGTCAAAAGGTCGAGCATTGACTGTGTAGGGTTTTCGTTTATTCCGTCGCCTGCGTTTATCACGCTTGCTTCGACATTTTCAGCCAGAAGTTTTGCCGAGCCTGACATCGGGTGGCGTATTATAATAAAATTGCAGCCCATTTGGTCAATAATTCTGCCGAGATCCAGTAAATTTCCAAAATCTCCGTTGTTTACGCCGAGTTTCATTTCAACAACATTCGCGCCCAAATATCCGGCGGCAAGCTCATAAGAAAGCCTGTTTCGGGATACGGTATCACTAAAAAGCGTCAAAACCGATTTTCCTTCTAAAATCAAAGCTCTTTTGTTTTTTTGCGAAATTACAAATTTCATTGTTTCGGCAACTTTTAAAATATATTGAATTTCTTCGCTCTCAACCCCTCTTAAAGTTACGAAATCTTTTCGCATAAATTTCAACGCGAACACCAGCTTTCTGATATGATTAAACGCTTTTCAAATTATTTTTGCTTAAGCGTACAAATTAATTTTTGAAAATATTCGGGTAATTCCGATTCGAATTCCATATATTCTTTGGTTTTAGGATGAATAAAACCCAAAATTTTAGCGTGCAGTGCTTGTCCTTCCAATTTGTAAGGCTGTTTCTCTCTGCCATATATTTTATCGCCCAAAAGCGGATGACCGGAATCTGACATATGTACACGAATCTGATGCGTGCGTCCGGTTTCCAGAACCGCCTCGATTAAAGTAAAGCCGTTAAATCTATGTAGGACTTTAAAATTCGTAACGGCATTCTTTCCGTTTTTATAATTTACAGCCATTTTTTTTCGGTCTTTTATATCGCGCCCGATAGGTTTATTTATAGTTCCGCTGTCTTCGGCGATATTTCCGAAAACAATCGCATGATATTTTCGTGTTATCGTATGCGCCGAAAATTGCTCCGAAAGATAGGAGTGTGCTTTATCATTTTTCGCCGCAATTAAAATTCCGGATGTGTCCTTGTCTATACGATGCACAATCCCCGGCCGCAAAACACCGTTTATTCCAGATAAAGAATCTCCGCAATGGTTCAAAAGAGCGTTTACAAGCGTTCCTTCGTAATGCCCCGGCGCAGGATGAACCACTAAATTCTGCGGTTTATTTATAACAATTAAGTCGTCATCTTCATATAAAATATCAAGAGGAATATCCTCTCCCTGCAATTCCAATTTTCTGTTTTTGGGTATATCGACCGAAATTATGTCTCGCAATTTAGTTTTATAATTTGATTTTTCAATTTTATTATTAACCGTAACATAACCGCTTTCGATTAGTTTTTGCAGCATATTACGAGATTTTTCTATTATATTTTCGGAAAGAAAATGATCCAGCCTTTTGTTTATATCAAATTCGGGAACAATGAAAGTTTTATTCATTTTTAACACCGCTGATTTCATCATCTTTTATAAAAAATATCACAAGAATTGACAGCAAAATCGCGCCAACAACAACATAGGAATCTGCTAAATTAAACACAGGAAAATCCATAAACTTTATAAAAGTGGCATGAAAAAAATCTATAACATAACCCCTAAAAAGACGGTCAATATAATTTCCCACAGCGCCCGCCAAGATTAAAACAAGACAGCCTCTGACAAGATTGTAAATTTTTGTTTTCGGTAATTTTATATAATAATAAATCATAATGGAGATAACAATCGTGGTTGAGATTATAAAAAACCATCTCCAATTCTGCATTAAACCAAACGCCGCGCCCCTATTTTCCACATAAGTAAAATTAAAAACGCCGTTGATTAAATAAATCGAGCCGATTTCCTTTAGATTATTCAGCGCTATCCATTTTGTAATCTGATCCAAAGCAACCAAAAAAATAAATATAGATACAGTCAAAATCACAATTATACCCCTAACTGCCTTATGCAATCGGCCAAAATATTTTCATCATTAATTTTTACGGAAAAAGCTTCTCCGATTTGTCTTAATGTTATAATACTAATTACGTTATTGCTGGTCTTTTTGTCTAAATACATTTGAGAAATTATTTCTTTCTCGCTATAATTTTTTATTTGGTTTTCGAGTTCAAAAAAATTCAGCAATTCTTTTATAGAATTAAAATCCTCTTCAGAAATAAATTTCTGCGTTAATGCGTAATAAGAAGAACAAATCATTCCGATTGCAACGGAATGTCCGTGGGTCAGTTCGAAATTCGATAAAGTTTCAACAGCGTGACCAAAACTATGTCCGAAATTCAAAATTTCCCGAATCCCTAAATCTCTTTCGTCAAGCGAAACAACAGAATTTTTTATTTCGCAGGAGCGGAAAACTAATTCTGATAAGCAATCAAAATCCATATGAATTATTTTTTCCTTGTTATCACAAATAAATTTATAATATTCATAATCTTTAATTAAGCCGTGTTTGATTGCCTCCGCCATTCCCGACGAAAATTGTTTTTTATCCAGAGTTAAGAGCGTATTTATATTCGTGAAAACGAATTTCGGCTGATAAAACGAACCGACTAAATTTTTATTTCCCGAGAAATCGACTCCGACTTTTCCGCCGACAGAACTGTCAATTTGAGATAAAAGCGTCGTCGGAACTTGTATAAAATCAATTCCACGCATATAAGTTGAGGCCGCAAACCCTGTCAAATCTCCGACTACACCGCCGCCAAGCGCAATCAAAGCGGATTTTCTGTCAAAATGATTATTTATTAAAAATAGATAAAGCTCTTTTAGCGTATCTAAATTTTTACTTTTTTCTCCTGCCGGAAAAACAAAAGAATGAATTTCATAATTTTTATGTAACAAAGATTTCAGTTCGTCGAGATAAAGCTCAGAAACATTCGAGTCGCTGACAATACATATTTTTTTATAATTAAAGTTTTTTAAAATTTCGGGAAAGCTCCCAAAATTGTTTTCAAAATATATTTTATAATTCGCTGATTTTGTCTCTATATTCAGATTTTTCAAAAATCTTCCCCCTGCTAAAATTTTTTATGTGCTATCAAAGAGATTATCCGCCTGTCTTGCACATTGTTTATTTTAAAGATTACTCCATTGTATTCGATTTCATATTTTTCTCCGTCTTCCGGAACAAATCCAAGCTGACCCGTTAAAAATCCGCTGATTGTATCAAATTCGTCCTCGTCATCAATCCCTATTTCAAGGCTCTGCGCCACATCCACAATTTCTGCCACTCCGGAAATAAAAAAAGTCGAATCATTAAGTTTTTCGATATCCGGAACTTCGTGTTCATCATATTCATCCGATATATTTCCGACTATTTCTTCTGTCAAATCCTCCATTGTTACAATACCAGATGTTCCTCCGTATTCGTCCACTATAATAACCATATATACACGGTTTTTCTGCATTTCTTGAAAAAGTTCGTCATTCTTTTTTGATTCGGGCAAAAAATGAGCTTTTCTGATAATTTTACGCAAATCAATTTCCGCTTTCGGGTCTACTAAATATTCCAAAATATCTTTTATATGGAGTATACCGATAATATTATCGATATTTTCTTCATAAACCGGCATCCGTGAATATTTTTCCTCTGTTATGATTTTAATAATTTCATCTTTTGTGGCATCAGCATTAATCGCAACGATTTCTGTTCTGTGCGTAGCGATTTCGCCAACGGTTTTATTATCAAACTCGAATACATTATTTATCATTTCGATTTCGCTTTCGTCGATATTTCCTGATTCCCGCGACGCGTCCACCATCATCCGGATTTCTTCTTCCGAATAATCATTTTCGGAATATTCATCTGATATATTTAAAAGCTTCATCAAGAAATCTGCTATTCCCATACAGAAAAACACAATTAGTTTTGAAATTGTATAAATAATTGAAATAGGAATCGAAAATATTCTTATTAATGCGCTTGCTTGTTTTATTGCGATTCTTTTTGGAATAAGCTCTGTAATAACAAAAGCGAAAATTGTTATTATTATTAAAGAAATCACAAAAATCGTAAATGCAAGCATATCATTTACTTTTTCGTCAATCGAACTCATCAGAAGAAAGAAATATTTTTCGTAAAAAACAACAATAAAATAAACCCCAAGACAGACCGTCGCTATCATATGCCAAAATTTTAACGAAATTTCAATGTATGGACTTTTGCTGATAAATCTGTCTACTTTGGCATCATTGTTCAATAAAGTGCGTCTGAGTTTATTTTTATTAAAGAAAATAACTGCCTGCTCCAAAAGCTTGAAAAATCCTTTCAGTGCCACCAGAATTAATAGATACACAAAAATTCTAAACAAAATTTTCCTTCCTCCAATAAATTTTAGGATTTCTGTTCTTTTAATACTAATTCCCATTTGATTTTATTCTTTTCCGTTTTAAAAATTTTATCTACAACTATTATAGCAATTTAACAAAATAACGCAAGTTCTGTACTATTCAAATCACTTTAAAATCCAACGCTCGGAATCATCTATATTTGTACATTCGTGCGAAACAGCGGCCTCCAAAATAGAATAATAATATTTATGATTTTTAGGCACATCAATAAAATTTAAATTTTGCGGATTTTCAATCAAATTATCACGCCCAAGCAAAATATTAATTATCCAAACAGCCTCTCCCCTTGTAATTTTTTGTGTACGGCTCATATTGTTAAGCTGTAAAAAAGCGTTTATCACATTATCATATAAATAATTATCGATATACAAAGAAGCAAGCGAAATAAATTCATAGCGGCTTAATAATTTTTCCTTCTCAAAATTATATTCCTCAAAAAATTCCTTAAAACCCAAATCTATAAAATAATCATAAGCCTTTTGATAATTGCTCGAAAAATCATCGGAATTATATTTGTAGACCTCATAAATATTGTAGAGCATAATTATCGCTTCGGAAAACGTAATTTCCTTATCCGGTAAAAAATAATCCGCGCTATATCCGAATACATAGTTTTTGTGAATCTGCGCGCCGCTGTTCGATTTTGTATAAATAAATCTCAGCTCATTGTTTATATCAAATGTTGCGAATTTATAGTCCGCTCCTATAATACAGTATTCCTCGAGTCTCGGAGCCTGTACTTTGATTGCTTCATATCTGTTCCCGAAAATCTTTTCCGTATAAAGTATATTTTTGTTTTCATCTGTGCAAATTATATTTATTTCAAAATCCTCGGCAAAAATACAATTGGGAATAAATAAAAAAATAATAACAAAAAGGGCTATTTTTTTTAACATAACAAACCTCTTTCGAATAGTTGATGATTATATTTTGCGTTAAACCAAGATTTGTTATGCATTTTTTAGCAATACAAAAAAACGAAGCATATAAACCGCTTTGATGTTTATTAAAAATTCAATTCGTGCCGATATCTATGTGTATACATAATTATGGGGGTGAAATAATGGATATTCCGGCTTTATCGAGCGCTATGGCAAGCTCAAAAGTAGCAACAAATGTAAATATTGCAATGTTAAAAAAAGCAAAAGAATCTATGGAAGAAAGCGGACAAAGAGTTGCAGAGATGATAACCTCTACAAATGTAAACTCCGGTAGTAAAATAGACATAAAAATTTGATATATACTGACAAACGATTAGATTTTCGTTCACCACACAAAAAAACGGTGAGTTATCATAAAGATAAATCTCACCGTTTTTTTATTTATACTATTTTCATTTTGATAAGTAGAAAAAAATATTATGAGTTTTGCAATAAAGTTTGTTTTACTTGCTCTTCCAATTTTTTGATTTCAACTTCTGCAAGTGCTCTCTCTTCTTTGCCCTTTTTTTGGATGGCCACAACGCCGTTTATTGTTTCGATCAGATTATTATTTGTAATCTGCAAGGTTTCGAGGCTCACTATTCCTCTTTCGCCCTCTTCCGCAATTTCTAAAGCGCCTTGTTTTAATAATTCGCTGTTACGCTGCAAAAGCTCATTTGTAGTATCCGTAATATGTTTTTGCAAACCAAGCGCCGCTCTGTTATTTGCTATTCCCAAAGATATAACCATTTGACTTTTCCAAACAGGAATTGCCGTAAAAATCGAATTTTGAATTTGATAAACCAATTGTTCGCTGCCTTGCTGAACCAATCTGATTTGCGGTGCGTTTTGAATACTCACCAATCTTGTACGCAAAAGGTCATCAATTTTCTTTTCAAATTTTACTTGGATATCATTCATTTCATTGTATTTCTGGATTTCCATTTGGTCGTTGGAAGAAGTAGCAGCTTCTTTTTGTTTGGCAACTTCCTGCGTATACGATTTTAATTTTTCCTTAGCGGCAATTAAAATATAAGTAAGTTCTTTATAATACTGAACGTTTGTATTATACATTCCGTCCATGATTTTAACATTACCAATTAATTTATCCTTAGATTTTTCAAGCTTATCGACAATCGTATCAATTGTTTTTTCAACAGTATCAAATTTTGCAAGCATTTTTTCAGTTTCTTTTTTCGATAAAACAATTTGATTTTTAATTTGTTTGCCGATGTTTGAAGCTCCTTCGGAAGCTTTTTTTGCGCCCGAATTTAATCCGCCGAAAAGATTCGATAAAAATCCCGGCTTGGAATCGTCTTTAAAATCAAAATTTTTGATTTCCGAGGTAAGGTCAACCAACGAATTAGCAACATCGGCATCCAATTCATTTACTTTTATGCTTCTCAAAATTTGGTCGCAAAACTCGGCTATTTTCTGCTGAGTATTAACGCCGTAAGTTATTACGCCGTCTGTAGAAGATAAATCGATTTTTGAAACAATGTTTTCCACCAATTGGCGTTCTTGCGGGGTCAAAATTTCCAATGACAAACTATCCTTAGTTTTTTCCTGAACTTCCGTGCTTTGCGACTGTGCAGGCGGCTCTACGACTTTAGATTCTCCGTATGGGTCAATATCCATCAGAGGCGCGCCGTTATCCGGTAATCCCATTTCAAAATCTTTCATTATTCCGTTG
Organism: Eubacteriales bacterium; assembly: GCA_031551135.1. Classification (GTDB taxonomy): domain Bacteria; phylum Bacillota; class Clostridia; order Lachnospirales; family JAITVM01; genus JAITVM01. The sequence goes on from JAVBOA010000008.1 coordinate 63,365, forward strand.
TTTTCTTCCATAAATACAATCCCCTTTCAATTTTTACTTACATTATTATATGCGTCACAAAATTCAAAAAAGCAACAAATTTCGCACTTAGGTTTTCGGGCAATACAAATTTTTCTGCCATGTGCGATAACTTGTGTGTTATATTTAATCCAGCTTTTTTTGGGAAGTATCTTCATTAATTCAAATTCAATTTTTTCGGGGTCTTCGGATTTCACAAGCCCTAGTTTATTGGAAATACGTTTAACATGTGTATCCACAACTATGCTTGGAATATTAAAAATATGTCCGCGCACAACATTTGCGGTTTTTCTGCCCACGCCGGCCAGAGATGTAAGGCTTTCAATATCCGAAGGCATTTTAGAATCAAAATCGCTTATCAATTTATTACAGCAATTGATTATATTTTTAGCTTTATTGCGGTAAAATCCCGTCGATCTGATATCTTCCATTAAAGTAATGAAATCCGCATTCGCAAAATCCTCGATAGATTTATATTTTTTAAAAAGCGATTGTGTAACAATATTCACTCTGTCATCGGTGCATTGCGCGCTTAAAATCGTTGCAATCAAAAGCTGCCAATCTTTTTCATAATTCAAATAGCATTTAGTATCTTGAGGATAATTTTCATCTAAAAGCGCAAGAGTTTTTTTTACTTTTTCTTTTTTTGTCAAGCTTCAGCCTCCAATAGAAATTCTGTCATTAAATTCGTAATATCAAAAGCCTCAACAGAATCAGCATATCTGAAAATAATATACGAAATTTGTTTTTTTCGGTCTCCCAAAATGTCATAATTAAATTTTTTTACATTATAGTTTTTTAAACGCTGTCTGTAATTTGCCGTTGTACCAAAACAAAAATGATTGCTTTCTTTCATAAATCTAAGGATAGCATTTTTTTCTGATTCGGAAATTGTATCCTCAAAAATATCCGGCAGAGTCTTTAGATTCTCGTTTAATAAAATATCGTATTTAATTAAATCAGACAGTAATTCTCGATTAAGATTTTTTACGGATTCCGCAAATTTAAATAAATATTTCGGAATAAAGAGTTTATTATGTTTCAGAAGATTTAATTTATTGCTTTCCCAAAAAATTCCCAAGCTATAAAAAAAGTCGAAAGGCGAGTCAAAAAAATCCAGCAAATAGTTTAAAGATTTTTCAAATCTATTTGTATTATAGAACAATTCGACAATATCTTCAATCGATTTTAAATCTAAAATTTCCTCAAAACTGAGCCACATAGTGGAAATCACTTCATATGGCGCATTTGCACGGTATTTAATCTCAAACTCTTTTGCCTTTTCTTTTATTCCCGTTTCTTTCAAGACTTTCAAAAATCCCAATTGAAACTGCTCCGGGCGCAAAGCAAAAACATCATTGAAAGATTTTTTAAAAGAATCAAAATCCTCGAACGGCAGTCCCGCAATCAAATCCAAATGCTGGTGAATATTTCCGAAGGATTTAATAATCCGCACGTTTTCGAATAATTTATCCAGATTCGTTTTTCTTGTAATCGCATCCAAAGTCTTTATATTTGTAGATTGAACGCCGATTTCGAATTGAAAAAGTCCTTTGCGGGCTTTTTGCAGCAGTAATATTTGTTTTTTATTAATTAAATCAGCGGCTATTTCAAAATGAAAATTCGAAATCCCGTTGTCGTTTTCAATCAAAAATTCCCAAATCTTATAAGTCCGTTCGGGTTCGCAATTAAATGTGCGGTCAACAAATTTAACCTGCTTTATATTATTATCCAAAAAGATTTTCAAATCAGAAAAAACTCTATCCAACGAGAGATTTCGAACGCCCGAAACTAAAGAAGACATGCAATATTGGCATTTGAACGGACAGCCGCGGCTTGTCTCATAATAAATAATACGATTCTCCAATCCGGAAAAATCTTGATAAACAAAGTCTATTTCATCAAGCTGAATTGCGTCATTTGCATTATATTCCGAATTTTCTTTTGTTAAGATTCCTTTTATTTCAGATAGACTTGTTTTTTTATACAAAAAACAATCAACAATTTCCGAAAAAGGCTTTTCGCCTTCTCCCAAAACCACGATATCAATATTTTTATTTTCATTTAAGCCATATGCCTCCGGTCCACCCGCAATAATAAAAATATTCGGATCGGCTTTTTTCAGCGTATCGATAATTTGCAGATTATTTTCGATATTCCAAATATAAAAAGAAAAACCGATAATCTTGATTTTTGTTCGGTATATCTCAGCAGTTATGCTGTCCAAATTATTATTTATTGTAAATTCTTTAATAATGATATCTGCGTTTTTATCTTTTACAAATCCTTTGAGCGAATACAGACCAAGTGCGGAATGTATAAATTTTGCGTTTAGCGCGACAAGTAAAAATTTCATGCTTTCCCTCGTTTATAATTTATACTATTTTCATTATAAAGGATAGAAAAAAATATTTCATTTCGCGCTTGAAGCCTGCGCGAAACGCTCCGCTGTGAAAAATTTTTTTCTACTTATCAAAATGAAAATAGTATTAGTTAAAAAAAGGAACGTCACCGATAAGCGATAACGATCCTAAAAAATTTATTGTTAAAATTAACTGATAGTAGCTATTTTAGTAGTAACGTCGTATTTATATTCTGCCTCAAGATTATCAGCTAAAAATTTAATTGGTAAATAAATTCTATTTTCTTTCATAACTGCCGAAGCCGCAAGTTTAACTTCTTTGCCATTAACTTTTGCTGTAGAAGCGTCGATTGTGATTTCCACAATATCATCGTCTTTGGTCAATTTAGCAACACGGGTTTTGTCGTCCCATTCAACTTTTGCACCAAGATGCTCAGCAAGTTCTCTCATAGGTACAACAATATCTCCGGACTCTACATAAGGTTTTCCGGTAGTAAATTTTACAAGTTTATCTCCGATAACAACCTGAATATCGCCTGTCGGAGTAATGGTTGGTTTTACAACCGCAGAAGCCGGCTGGGAAGTTACAGGCGGAGTCGAAGTTGCCGGTTTAACCGAAGATGTTGCAACTGCTGGTTTCACCGGTGTTGGAGATGCAGCTGCCGGTTTTGCTTGTGTTGTGGAAGTAGTCGTAGTTGTTGGTTTTGCCTGTGTAGTCGAAGTTGTAGTAGTCGCTTGAGGTTTTGGTGCTACCGTAGAAGCAGGTTTTGCGTTATTCTCCGCCTCTTGTCTTGGTTTACGTAAAAAATCAAAAAGTCCCAATATAAAATACCTCCTTGTTAGTTTTATCACATTATAGCACAAAAAGCATAAAATTCCAATATTTTATATCAAAAAAATATTAATTTATACTGATTGCAAAAATAAAAAAATATGATATACTAAATTAAATTCAGTGTATCTGGGTGTGGCGTAGTTTGGTAGCGCGCTTGCTTCGGGAGTAAGAGGTCGCAAGTTCAAATCTTGTCACCCAGATTTTTTTTGCATTTTTTTCGGTAAATTGAGCATCCTAATAGCGTTAGCCTTTGCAATTAATACTATTTTCATTTTGAATAGTATAAAATGCTTCGAATCTACGTTTATAGATACGAAGAAAACAGGATGTGAGTTTATGAAACGAGAAGAATTAATTAAACAAGTCAGAGAAGAATACAGCAATATTGTCGCCCATGAAAGCCAGCAGCATTTTCATCAAACCTCGGATTCTTTGGGGACAGATGCATATTACAGCAAATTAGCCGAATGCGTGATTGACGAAATTTCGAACGGAAAGTTTGACAGCTGCAAATCCGGAATTGAAATTATTAATAAAGTAGCGGCGGATAAATCTATTTTATCTGAATGGAATAATTGAATGGAGTAGTTAAAAAATAGCGGTTTGATTTTTGTTCTCGCTTTTGAGATTCATGAAATCAACCGCTTTATTTTTTTCTAGGAATTTTCCGCGATTAAAGGCTGATACATCATAAGCGCGTGATTTTCAACAACAAATTCATCAGCCAAAATTTCGCCTTCACAATTGTATTTTTTTCGGAAAATTATATTATGCCTGCTATAATTTCCCCATAATTCCTGTTTTATTATATGTTCTTTTTCATAAATTTCATATGTATAATCCGGCTCTCTTTCGCATTTCCAAGCGCCGCATAAATTTTCATCATCCAAGTTCAAAAAAAGCTGAAAGCTTATATCCGTGTCATTTCGTATCATTAAATCTATGTAATTATAATAACACGTTGCTCCGCTGCCAAAAGGCTGAGTCCGGTCAGAATCCGGAAAAACATCGTAACTGTGCCGATGGCGTTCGATTATTGTAAGAGGTGTGTGGATTGTCATCCAATAAATTAAATTTGAAAGCTGGCAAAGACCGCCGCCGATTCCGGCCGTGTATTTTCCGCTTTGCAAAACCATTCCTTCCAAATAACCTTTGCGTTTCGTCGGTTTCCCGATTAATTTCCAATAAGAAAAAACCTCACCGGGATGAATTGTAACTTTGTTAAGCTTTTTAACGGCAATTCTTAAATTTACAATTTTATTATATTGCAAATACATATCAACATTTTTTAACTTGCGTAAAAGTGGGGTTTTGTGAGAGAAATGTTCATTTCTAAGTTCTTTAGTATCTATCCTTGCAAATTTTAACCTTGAAAATATCCAAAAAAAATATCGCTTATAAGTATAAAAAATTTTGCCCAAAGTGAGTCTTAATTTTGATCTTCTGTTTGGTTTTTCCATAAAATCCCCCCTGACGAATTAATCTACTTCTATCATATATGTCTATTCCGAATTTGCTCGCTGAATTCACATTATACTTTATTGTACAGCAATTACAGATTAATATTTATATTTTTACAAAAATCGGGGAAAATAAAAAAAAGCGCGAGACGGGATTCGAACCCGCGACCCTCGCCTTGGCAAGGCGATGCTCTACCACTGAGCTACTCGCGCATATAAAATGCGATTTCTATTTGTAATTTTTTGTACTCCCTGCTGAGCACTATGAAATAATATCATATACTAAAAACATTGTCAACACTTTTAAAAAATAATTTTATTAATCGAGAGCGGCTATAGAAGCACCGCAAATACGCCGTTTCTATAATCGCTCTATAAAATATTTCGTGTATAAAAATAACTTTACGCAAACTTCTCCCTTATGGTTTTCAAAACTTTTTTTTCGATTCTCGAAACCTGAACCTGTGAAACTCCAATCGCATTTGCAACTTCTGTTTGGGTTTTATCATCAAAATACCGCATAATAATAACCTTGCGTTCTTTCGGCTTTAGCTCACTTATAATTTGTTTAAGCACGATATTATCAATCATATTTCCGTCAGATTTATCACAAAGTTCGAGTTTGTCAATCAAATAAATTGGATTTCCATCGCCTTGATAAATCGTACTGTAAAGCGATTCGACCTCCATTCCGGCTTCCATAGCCATAACCAATTCTTCTGCTTCAATATTCATATATTCGGCGATTTCGTTTATCGTAGCGTCGCGCCCTTTTTCCTGAGATATTTTTTCTTTTACATATTTCGCTTTGTTTGCGATTTCTTTCAGCGGACGCGAAACTTTGATTATGCCGTCATCTCTCAAAAACCGTTTTATTTCGCCCATAATCATCGGTACAGCATAAGTAGAAAATTTCACATCATAATTGATATCGAACTTATTAATACATTTTAAAAGCCCGATAGAACCTATTTGAAATAAATCTTCAATTTCGTAGCCCCTGTTTGCGAATTTTTTTACAATACTCCAAACAAGCCCCTGATTTTCGGAGATAATTTTTTCGCAGGCGGCTTTATCGCCCGACTGCGCCATCAAAATCAGTCTTTTGTATTCTTCCATAAAAACGCCCCCATAAATCTCTATGATTGGGAGATTTTCTTCCTCATAATAATTTTAGTTCCGTTATTTCTTTCCGAAAAAACTTCCAAGCCGTCCATAAAAGTCTCCATAACAGTAAAGCCCATTCCGCTGCGTTCACTTTCCGGTTTTGAGGTATAAAGCGGAGTCATCGCTTCGCCGACATCATCAATCCCCAAGCCTGTATCTTTTATTTCGATGATAATTTCGTTTTCAAAAGTAAGTTTGCAATTTATGTAAATTTGTCCTTTTTTATTATCGTATCCGTGAATTATAGAATTTGTGACAGCCTCGGACACAGCGACTTTTATATCGGAGATTTCGCTGACAGTGGGGTCTGTTTGAGAAGCAAACGCCGCCACACAGACCCGCGCCAATGCTTCGTTAGATGATTTGCTTTCTATAATCAAAGTCATTTCATTTTTAAAGTCCATTATTTGCCCTCCTTATTCTATCGATTTTATGGCTTTTTCCAGACTATCATACACTTTGATAATCCGGTACAATCCTGAAATATCAAAAATCCGTTTAAGCTCCTCATTTATACCGCTGACTGCGATTTTTCCGCCAAGCTTTTCGATAGCTTTGTACCGCCCGATAATCATACCGATTCCCGAAGAATCCATAAAATAAACTTTCGAAAAATCCATGATAATATTTTTGCACCTAAGCCTATGAAATTCTTTATCTATTTTATCCCGAAGCTCTTCTGAGCTATGATGGTCTATATCTCCATTTATTTTAATAATCAAATTATTATCAAGATTATAAATTTCCAAAAAAACACCTCCAGATATTTGTCCTATCTATATGTTTATCATCAAACATTTTCCGCTGTTATAGGCAAGCATTAATTATTTTATATTCTAAATCATTAATGCGGCCTATATAGATATTAATTAAATAAGCTCATAATTTCAACCGCCAAATTGTTTTTGTTTACCCTATAAAAATACATTGGGAATCAAAATGCTACATATTTCCATATATATTTGCTCGTATAAAAAAATATTATTTCTAAAAATGAAATGTTTTGTAAAATAAAAAAAACATGCCAAATTTCTGGCATGAATAAAAAAATTCATTATTTAATTATTATATTTAAAACTTCTTCAAAGCTCATATTTTGAGTAAATTTATGCTCTCCGTATTTCAAAATTTTAGTAGAATTCTTGTTTGTTAAATATTCGTTGAATGATTTTTCATCATCTATAACTGAGTTTGACTTCAATAAACTTACTATTTCATAAGAGCTTGCGCCTTTAGGTATGTCAATAAGAATTTCAGGCGAGTTTGCATTTTCTTCAGCTATTATTTCATTTTTCGGTGTTTCGTATTGCTCTGATTCTGTTTTTTCTGTTTCTTTTATTTCGGATTTTTCGATTTGTTCTTTTTGTTTATCAATTCTGTTTTCTTGAGGCAATTCGTTTTTATCTGTTTGGATTTCAAGTTTTTGAGCCGCAGACTCGTCTTCTGCCGCTTGTGAATTTTGGGTATTCTGATTTATTTCCGGTAGTTCGCTTACAAAAATCATACCAAGTTTTTTTGCTTCATCCACAATTTTTTCCTGCGTGACTTCGCTTTGGATAATATCCTTATTATCAAAATTGTAAACCAAAAACACGGACAAAGAAGACAGTATAAGGCCTGTTCCCAAACCTACAATAAAATTATATTTTTTCATACGCCGGACCTTTCCCTATTTAAATTTAAAGTCAAATTTACTTCTCCTTGTCCAATTTTTAAAAGCTGGGCAATTTTTGAGACAGTATAACCTTGGTCATAAAGCGATTTGATTTTGCTTGCCTTTTCGCTTACCGGCCTGAGATTTTTATTAATTTTTTTGTATTCGGCCTGCGTTTTTTCTGCAATACTTTCGTTTTTCTTCTCGTCCAAAATACTATAAAGTTGAAGCATTTCCTGATATTTTTCGTCGATTTCTTTTCTTACCGAATTTGATAAATCGTCCAGCTCAAAAATAATATTTTCGGCTTCTTTTAACGAATTATCCAGTTTGTCCAATTTTTGGTCGGTATTTTTGGTGTCTCTTTGTTTTATTAAAGCAAATAATAACAAAGCAACACCCGAGCCGGCCAAGCAAATTAATATTATAAACATATTAATTTCAACTCCCCTAAATTTCAGACACTCCTATCAAACATACTAAGTGATGTTTTGGGTTTTTGAGTGTCTTTTTTTCTTTTGTTATTTTTATTGTTTGAATAATATTTATTATTATTTTTTCCATCCTTGTCAACAAGCTGAGAGTTCTTTTCCGTATCCGAAATAGTTTCTTTTAAATCATTTTCATCCTGTTCAATTTTCTCTTTAAACTGCTTTTTAAACATCTCCGCTTTTGCGGCATCGAAACTGTTAATTCGGTTAATTTCATAAGACTTTGGTATTATAGCTTGTAGGTCGATAGGTCGGATTGACATATAATCACCTATTCAAATTTTATTTTTCTTTCTGTAATAGTATATTAAAACATAAGGCCGGAATCCGCTTAATATCATTTTGAGTTCTTATCAGAACTATGTATACGGCTTTTTTCAAAAAAGCGCTGATTATCGCGAATATACTCGATACAATTGTATGTATCGAGAGCCAGTTTTTTTAATTTGCAAATAAAATATTTTTGTATTTTCCAAGCCTTGTTTGCAGTCTAAGCACGGCTTTTGAATGAATTTGACTTATTCTCGATTCGGAAACTTCCATAATTTTAGAAATTTCTTTCAAAGTCAAATCTTCAAAATAATAAAGTGAGATAACTTTTCTCTCTTTTTCGGAAAGTTTGTCGATAGCGTCTTTCAGAAGCTCTTTAACTTCTTGCATTTCATAGATAGCTTCGGGGCTGTCTTTTCTGTTATTTCCGCCTGCAGAATAATCTGCTTCGTGGTTCTGCTCCAAATAATCATCCAGCGAAATCAACGAAACCACTGAAGACTTTTTTATCAAATCTTTTACTTCTTCCAAAGAAATATTTAGTTTTTCCGCTAATTCCTCTTCATGCGGCTCTCTGCCAAGCTCGAATTCCAATTCTTGGTATGTTTGTTCCAATTGTTTGTTTTTCTGCCTCAGGGTTCTCGGCACCCAATCCAGTTTCCTTATGCTATCTATTATAGCGCCGCGAATCCTCAGCGATGCATATGTTTCAAATTTCACGCCTTTTTCATAATCAAATTTATCTATAGCATCTATAAGGCCGAATATCCCATAGCTCACTAAATCATCATAATCAACATGCTGACCGATGTGGACGCTCAGTCTGCCTGCAACAAACTTTACTAAGGTTGCGTATTCCAAAATTAGCTGTTGCTTAATTTCTTTGTCTTTAGTTTTAGCATACTGCTCCCAAACTTTGTCTATGTTATCCATACAGCAAGCTTCCTCCTGTCAGGTTATTTTTCCGGCTTTTTTTAGAAATAGCCGGTTTTGTAGTAATTAACCATTTTTTATCTTTAGTAGAAATTCTTTTATAGCCAGATTATTATGTTATAACAGAATTTTCATCCATATCCGTTTTTTTATTTTCTAAAATTTTTAATATGTAATTTTTATAAATCGCTCCGATAATATAAAAAATACATATAACAAAAATAAGTCTGTATGCTATAAAAGTTGGATCCATCCTGTAAATAATACAGTTTATCGCAACAACAATTGCTGCGAAGAGGCTAATCAAAATATGAATTTTCTCAGCCATCCAACCATTCCTATCTAAATAATGTGAATTCGATACAATTAAAATCGCCTCGAATTTTTTGATAATACTCGATTAAAAACGCTTTACCTTCGGTTTTAATCCGCTTTGCGGATTTGTTCGGCTTCGCCGGACTCACGTTATATAATCTTGAAACCGTGACCGATCGTTTTAACCACTAATCTGCCGTCATCACTATAAAGCTCAATTGTTCGGCCATAAGTGCTGCCGGTATCGTTTGATATGATCGGTATCTTGTATTCCGAAAGAAGCTTTAAAACAGCCTCAGTATTTCTCTCTCCAATCCGCATATTTTCATTTGTGCTGGTGAGAGCAAACATTTGGGCACCGCCGGCGATTTTCGCCCGCAGCATAACCCTTGAGGCTCCGATTCTTAACATATCGTCAATCAGTTTTTTTGTTGCGGTATCGGCAAATTTTGCTACATTGGTATTGTTTATAATTTTTGTGCTGTCCGGCAGCATAATATGGGCCATTCCGGCTATTTTATGCGTCGGGTCATAAAGGCAAATGCCAACGCACGACCCTAACCCTATCGTAGTCAAAACACCCGGATTTTTTGTAACATTCAAATCCGCCATTCCTACTACTACCATTTTATTCATGATTAATATACTCCCAGAGATTTTAATATTACGGTAAACGACTCCATTTCCGGAACTAATACAAAATATCCGGACACATCTTGACCTTCGGCATTAAAAAGCGATTCTATAAAAAGAACTTTGTCTGCTACTTTTGAAAAAGCAATAGCAGGAACAGATAAAATCGCATTCGCCATATCAATCGATAAATATGGCACAGAAGGAATAATTTTTAAATTTAAAAGCTGCGCCAATGAGCCTAAATAAGAGCTGGAAAGAATATTTCCGACTTCTTTTAAAGCCGAAATTTCCATTTCATCAAAATCCGAAAATTCTTCCTTTTGAGTTTCCTTACCAAATAAAATATCCAATAATGTCTTTGCATGTTTAAGCTCGATAATAAACATCATAATTCCATTAATATCTCCGGATATATTAACCAAGATACCGATTATTGTATTATCGGGGCCGCCCACAAAGGCCGCTATATCTTTAAATTCCAAAAGATTTATGATGGGAATTGTCATATCTACTTTTTTTCCTAGCATCTTCGACAAAGCCGTGACGGCGTTGCCGGCACCAATATTTCCTACCTCTTTTAAAACATCAAAATGAAGCGACTCAAATTTCTCAAAATCTTGCACAACCTACACTCCCATCCAATATAGCGGTTTGACCGGAAAATAATATTTTATTATAATTCAGGAATAATTAAATTTACTTAATTGTCGAAATTTCTCTATATTTATAAAATCAAGCCGCAATATTATTTTATGCAAAAAATAAATTATTAATCAGATTTTTGTCTTTTGCAGTATTTTCCTCTGTTGCTCAAAAATGTATTGAACAATCACGTCTTGTTCTGTTTTTTGAATCCCGATAAATTCAACGCGGTACTGAAATTTATAATTTGATTTCGGAAAAAATTGTTTTTGAAGTATTTTTCCGTCAGCAATTATTACCTCAGTATTTAAAATAATAGCCACTTTAATTTTGTCGTTTTCGGCAAGCGGTTCGTTTGAAACAAATTTCAAGCCGCCGCCGCCGATATCTTTTATTATTCCCTCAAAAGTTCTAACTTTATTATCGACACTGTCGTTTTTTTCCTGAACAGAAAATTTGGTCGGTATCAAACACACAAACCTAAAAAATTCACGTCTTTGAACCCTTTCGCCGCTGCTCGTCAACATCAAAACCGACAAATTAAATCCGTCTTCGACTTTATGCTCCATTACTTTTGTGTCGAACGTAACAATTCCCGCGCCGGTAAAAACCAAAACAGAATATGCTGTACCTTCCTGCAATTTTATTATTTGCCCATAAGAAATCGGCATATGGATGAGCAATTTGTCTTTGTCGATAATATCTTCCACTTGGCTTTTATATTTTTTGTCGTTTTCGGTTTTATTTATGCTGCAAATCTCAAGCCTATCTCCAATTTTCACACTGTTTATAAGCATCCAAAACCTCTCCTCCAATACGTTTTCGATTTCAGATAGCGGTATCATCCATTAAAAATACCCATCATTTTTTTTACAAATCTTAAAATCCCTAGACCATCATTGTCGGCTGTCTCGATATTCATAATCGAAAACCCGATTTTTTCAATCGCATGCGCCGAACTCGAGTTTGGATATAAAATACTGAGCGGCTCTTGCTGCTTAACAGCTTTTACTAAAGAGCTGTCATCCGGAATAAATCCCAAATACGATATTTTAGTTCCCAAAAATTTTTCTGTTACTTTTCCCAATTTGTTAAATATATCCAGACTCTCGTCCTCGTTTTCTGCCCTGTTTATAACGAGCTTAAAATTCATTTCGCCGACGTAATCATAATCTTCCACAGAAGTTTTTATGAGCGAATAAGCATCGGTTATTGAAGTCGGCTCCGGCGTAGTTACCACAATAATATCTTCGCAAGCCCTTACAAAAGAAATTACAGAAGGCGAGATTCCCGCGCCTGTATCTATTAAAATATAATCAAAAAATCTATCCAAATAAGCAAGATTCGAAATTATATAAGATAATTGTTTGCTGCCGATATTCGATAAATGCGATAAACCGCTTCCGCCTGAAATAAATTTTAGTCCGACCGGTCCGTCAACAATAATTTCTTCTATATTTTTATCGCCGGAAAATACGTCTAGCAAAGTGTATCTTGGTGATAAACCGAGCAAGACTTCGATATTCGCCAAACCAAAATCCGAATCGATTATTATTACTTTTTTATTTTGTTTCAGCATAGATATGGCTAAATTTAAGGCAAAATTAGTTTTGCCAACACCGCCTTTTCCGCTTGATACAGCAATTAATTTCGAATTAGCGTTTTCCGGAATAATTTTCGAAAAATTTAATTGTTCGACTTTTTTTTGGCGTACTTTACCGCGCAGCGCGTTCGCCTGGTCCATATTAATCTCCTCCTAAACCGAGGAGTAATTTTGTTATTTTTTCCGGATCCATTTCTTCTATATCGTCTGGCACAGATTGCCCGTCAGTCAGATAAGAAACAGATTTTCCCGTTGTATAACAAATATTCAAAATATTCCCTATGCCTGCTGTTTCATCGAGTTTCGTAAAAATTATATCAAAATCTGTAATCTGCTTATAAGTATTGATTATATTAACTAAATCCTCAAATTTTGTTGTTAAAGACAATACCAAATATTTTTCGCTGTCGCCGACATATTCCAAAAGCTCCTTGAGTTCCGAAAGAGTGTCTTGGTCTTTATGCGACCTTCCGGCAGTATCAATCATAATAATATCGTTTTCTCTGCCCATAAAAATAATATTATCTATAATTTCCAAATTATCATAAACAACGCGCACCTCTATATTTAAGATTTCGGCATAAGTTTTTAATTGCTCAATAGCGGCTATTCGATAAGTGTCAGAAGTCAGAAGTCCGACATTTACATCGTCGTTTAAAATAAAATTCGATGAAAGTTTCGCAATAGTAGTAGTTTTTCCAACGCCTGTCGGGCCGATAAAAGTCATTATTTTAGGTTTATTTTTTTCAGATTCAAGCTTTTGCTTGCTTACTGTCAAATGTTTAATTATCGAATTATAAACAACTTTTACAATCAAATTTATATCTAATTCACAGGTATTATCCACATTATTTATTTCAGATAAAATTTCATGGCTTATTTCTTCCGTTACGCCTTGAGAAATCAGCGTTTCATAAAAAACCTGTATCATCGGATTTCCATATTTCCGTTTTGAATTATTCAGCACTTTTGAGCCAAGCTTCAGCTCCGAAACAACTTTGTTTAAAATTTGTTCCGTTGATTCAAGTTTTTCCTCAAGCTCTTTTATTTTTTCTTCCTGTTCAACTATTTTTATATCCCGAAAATCAGAATTAATATCTTCTTCTTCGATTTCAAAATTGTGAGTATTTTCTGTATTTTCAAAAACTTCTTCTATAGGCATATCAGGAATATCCTCTAACTCCAAATCCTGATTATACTCAAACTTCTCTTCAACAATTTGTTCCGGCTCATCTTTTTTCAATCGAAACAATTTTTCGTCATAAGCGGCCGTGACCTCGACTTTTGCTTTTTTGAAAAAAGATTTTATTCCGCGAGGCTGGATTTTTTTCATATTCACAATAAAAGCCTCTGTACCCAAATCCTGCCTTACTAAATCAATAGCTTCTCTTTCTGAAGTTGCTTCGTATTTTTTTAACTTCACGCTATACTCACCATCCCAATTGATTGAATTTCTGTTGCCGGGTCAAGCTCGTTGTAAGAGAGCACCACCAAATCCGGCGCAATCTGCTCCACAAGCCTTTTAAAATAAATCCTGACTATAGGAGAAGTTAAAATTATCGGTTGTTGACCCATAGAAGTAAGCTTATTTATCTCTTGTTTTAAATTTGAAAAAATCCGTTGGCTAAGATTCGGCTCCAGCGCAAGATAATTGCCCTGTTCTGATTGCTGTATCGAGTTCATAATTTCTTGTTCCAATTCCGGATCCAAAGTTATTACATTATTAATATCCGATTCAAAATATTTTTTAGAAATAGCACGTCGCAAACCCTGCCGCACATATTCTGTAAGCATGTCCGTATCTCTCGTTATTGTTGAATAATCCGCCAAAGTTTCCAATATTGTAACTAAATCCCGAATCGAAATTCCTTCTTTTAAAAGATTTCCGAGAACTTTTTGAATATCTCCGATTCCCATTTGTTTCGGAATCAGCTCGTCCACTAAAACAGGATTCGATTGTTTTGTGTTCTCTATCAAAGTCTGAACATCTTGTCTTGTTAATAGCTCGTTTAAATGCTGGCGAATTACTTCTGTCAAATGCGTTGCGATTATCGCCGGAGGGTCAACAACGGCGTATCCCAAAGCCTCAGCGCGTTCACGCTGGCTTTCGGAAATCCAAAGCGCAGGCAAGCCCATATACGGCTCAACAGTCTCTATTCCGTCAATTTCTTCTTCGACATATCCCGGATTCATAGCCATATAATGGTCGAACAAAATATCTCCGCTGGCTACTTCCACGCCCTTTATCAAAATTTTATATTGATTAGGGCTTAATTTTATATCATCCCGAAGCCTTATTATCGGTACAACAGCGCCCAGTTCCAGCGCAATCTGCCGCCTTATCATAACAACTCTATCCAATAAATCTCCGCCTTGGTTGCTGTCTACAAGCGGAATAAGTCCGTATCCAAAAATTAATAAAATCGGGTCAACACCCAAAAGATTTATAACATTTTCCGGTTTTCTGATTTCGTCAACATCCGCATCTTCGGTTGTAATTTCCGCGTTTATTGCCTCAAGCTTTTCTTTTCTGTCCACTCTGAATCCCATGAATATTATAAATGCTCCAAACGGCATGAAAATGAAAGCCGGCAGCGGCGTGAATCCCAAAAGCATCAGAACAGCACCGGCTATATATAAAACAAGCGGATAAGAAAAAATTTGATTAACTAAGGTTGTGCTTATCTCGCTGTCTACAGTTGATTTTGTAACCAAAATACCGGTTGCAACAGAAGTTAGAAGCGCAGGTAATTGGCTGACAAGTCCGTCTCCGATTGTCATCAGCGAATACGTCTGCAAAGCTTCCTGAAAACTCAAAGGCGTTCCGTTTCCTATTCCTGTTACACCCATAATTATTCCGCCGATTAGATTTATAAAAGTAATTAAAATTCCGGCAATAGCATCGTTTTTTACGAATTTAGAAGCACCGTCCATAGAACCATAAAAATTCGATTCATCGGTAATTTTCTTTCTTCTGGTTTTCGCTTCATCTTCATCAATAAGTCCGGCATTTAAATCCGCGTCAATTGCCATCTGTTTACCGGGCATTGCGTCCAAAGTAAAACGTGCCGTTACTTCCGCAACTCTCTCAGAACCTTTTGTTACAACAAGAAAATTTACAATAACTATAATTAAAAATATAATTGCACCAACGACTAAATTTCCGCCCGCAACAAAAGACGCAAAAGTATTGATAACCGCTCCGGCATCACCTTCGCCCAAAATAAGTTTTGTTGTTGACATATTGAGTACAAGCCTATACAGCGTAAAAATAAGCAAAATTGTCGGGAACATCGACATATCCAGAACCTCTTTCGCATAAAGAGCGTCCAGCAAAATCAAAAGTCCCATAAATATACTCAGCATCAGCAAAAAATCCAAAAAAACTTTGTTTACAGGTATAATAATACAAACAACAATCGCGATGATAAAAATCCCAATCGATGCCTCTCTAAATCTCATTTGTATTCCCCTTGCATTTATCATTTGTAAGACTGCCAAATTACAGCAAATTAATTTTTATTAAAAATTTTCCAACATTTTTTTCTAAAATAGTTATTATATTATACAATAGCTTCGACAAAAATTCCACAAAAAAATTAAAATAGAGTTAAAATGATTTCAAAATATAAGGAATAAGGTTGAGATTTAGGGAGTTTTCAAGAATAATAATTGTCGACCGAATCCCAACTTAATTCCAAATTATCAAATTGCATTTTTTAATTTATAAACAAACGCCAAAATCTCCGCAACAGCCTGATACAGTTCAGGAGGAATTTGCTTTCCGATTTCGCAAGTATTGTACAATGTTCTTGCAAGCGGCTTATTTTCTATTATTTCGATATTATTTTCGCGCGCATTGTCTTTTATTCTTTTTGCCAAATGATCCGCGCCTTTCGCCAATACAATCGGTGCCGCGTCCTTTTCGCCGTCATATTTTATAGCAACAGCGTAATGCGTTGGATTCGTAATAATAACGTCTGCATTTTTTACATCAGACATCATTCTTCGCATTGCGACTTCACGCATTCTTTGGCGAATAGCTCCTTTTATTTGCGGATTTCCTTCGGCTTGCTTATATTCTTCCTTTACTTCTTGTTTCGTCATTCTTAAATCTTTTCTGTGCTTAAATTTTTGATAAACAAAATCCGCCAGCCCGACGACTAAATAAAACGAACCAACATTTATTCCCATATCTATAACTATTTGTCCCAAAACGCCTATTGATTCGAATAAATCCATATAAGCCAATGAAAAAATTAATTCTTTGCGGCTCATCGCAGTTGTATATAAAACATAACCAATCAAAAATACTTTTACGCTTGATTTCAAAAGCTCCACAAGAGCCTGCGCCGAAAATAAACGCTTTATTCCGCTTAGTGGGTTCATTCGTTTAAAATTCGGTTTCAGCGGTTTTGTGGTCGGTGCCCAGCCAATCTGAGCCAAATTAGAGATTAAGCCGACTACAGCCGAAATTGCGAAAATAGGTGCCGCAATAATTATTATTTGAACAAACATGTATGTTATGTAATTTTTTAGAAAATCAACGGTAAAAGTACTGTTTATTTCTGAAATCAATCTTGTGTTGTGCTTAAAAACCGCCAATAATCTTTCATACATAAATCCCGAAAAAGATTTCATGCCGAAAAAAACTGCAAGCAGCATGAGCGCTGTACTTATTTCGGTCGATTTCGCTACCTGTCCTTCTTCTCTTGCAGTCTTTTTCTTTTTGGCAGTGGCCTCTTCTGTTTTGTCTCCGTCATCAAAAAAAGAAAGATTTATTCTTAAATAAAGTTCTCTATCTTCCATTCAAAACCAGCCCCTGCATCAAATCAATCATCTTTCGGTAAGACTCTGAAAAAATAAAATCATACATATCCATAAAAACCGGTATAGTCAAAAATAATAAGGCAAAACCGATAATCAATTTTAGCGGAACTCCCACAACAAAAACATTCGCCTGCGGAACGGCCTTCACTAAAATTCCAAGACCGATATCCAAAACAATAATGCATCCCATTATCGGCAATGCGAATTTAACTCCCTGACTAAAAGATTGCGTTAATAAATCGATAAAAAATTTAACAATCTCTCCGCTGAATATAATCGAAGATTCACCCGGCGGCAGCATTTTATAAGAATTAAAAGCTACCGCAAAGAAGGCGTTAAATCCGCCTGTTCTCATAAAAAGCAAGCAAATCATAAAATATATCAAATTTCCGCTTATCGGAACCTGCATTTGGCTGACAGGGTCATAAACGGCCGCCATCGACAAGCCGAGTTGATAATCTATTATTTGGCCCACAAAAAAAATCATTGAAAAAACTACATATGCCACAAATGCAATTAATAAACCGATTATAAATTCTTTCATCATTACAAAAGCCAAACCGATAAAGTTCTCGTTATAAGAAATATCTTTAACAATTTGTGATGAATAAATAATTGCCGCGGCGATTAAACTTATCGAAACCCTGAGCATTACCGGGATATTTGTTCCCGAAATAATCGGCATCAGAATAAAAAATCCTAAAATTCTCGTTAATATAATAAAATATATGTCGATATTACTATATAGATACGACAAATACATAAAATCACTATCCTTTGGCTTATTTAGGAATGATTAGTTCAGGCAATGCGGAAAATAAATTTAAGGTAAATTCCTGCAATGTCGTGAGCATAAAGCCTCCAAATATAATCAAAGCCAAAAGTATCGAAGCTATTTTTGGAATAAACGCCAAAGTTTGTTCTTGGATAGATGTCACGGTCTGAAAAATACTGACAACAAGCCCGACAATAAGCCCCATCAAAAGCGGCGGTGCCGAAACTAAAAGCGTTACCCGAACAGCGTCCTGAATTATCTCCAAAATTTTATCTTGAGTCATTTTCTACCTCCTAAACAACCATACGAAAAGTCTTGACCAGATTTTCTATGATTGAGCTAAACCCGCCTGCCAATATAAAAACCATAATTTTAAATGGCATAGAAATCATTGCTGGAGGGAGCATCATCATACCCATAGCCATCAGCACGGAGGCCACGACCATATCTATAACTATAAAAGGAATATATACAACAACCCCGAATATAAAACCTTTTGTCAGCTCTCCGACAATAAATGCAGGTACTAAAATCCTGTTTGGTATTTCATCTTTTGTTTTAAATGTTTCGCCCGAAAGTTCCAAAAAAAGAGCCATGTCTTTTTCTTCAACTTGGTTAAACATAAATTTTCTGATTGGTCTCATTCCTATTTCCAAGGCACTTTCCTGAGAAATTGTACCTTTTGAATACGGCGTGAAAGCCGTTTCGTTGATTTCCGAAAAAATCGGCCCCATTATAAAAAAAGTCAAAATAAGAGCAATACCAATCATCACTTGATTCGGCGGCATTTGCTGTGTCCCCAGCGCCGAACGCAAAAAATGCAAAGAAATAATAATCCTTGTAAAACTTGTCATCATTATCAAAACCGACGGTATTAGCGAAATCAAAGTCAGCAGTAATAATAATTGAACATTGCTGTTTGCTCCTGCTCCGCCGTTAATATTGACATCTACAGACGGTACTATAGGCGCATCAATATTCCCTGCGAAGATTTTTACTTGAAAAAAAAAGCAGAAGCAAACACTCAGCGCAAAAATGCGTTTTATCTTTTGTATAAATTTCATTTTTATTCCCTCAATTTTTTTTCAAAAGCTTTTTTAAGTTCTCCGCTAAATGATTCTCAAAATTTATCATTTCTGATTTTTCGGCAAGTTTAATTTCCCCTTTGTCCACTTCCGTCAAAAAGGTAATTTTGTCCTTGTTTACCCCAATAATGAAATATTTTTCGCCTACTCTTAAAATCTGAACAGAGTTTTGAAAAGATACCGAAACGGACTCAATTATCTCCATATTATTAAGCCCTTTTTTTTCTATTCTTAACTTGTTTGTAAATTTTATGAAGATATAGATAAAAAATAAAACGACAGCTATAAGAAAAATAAGATACACAGACTGGCCCAGCAAATTTTTACTACCGGACCAGTTGCTACCCGCTTTGTCGTTTATATATAATTCATTAATCAAAACGATCAAATTCATCATAAAGACCTCTATCCGATGACTTTTTGAACAGCCTCAAGAACTCTATCCGGTTGGAAAGGTTTTACAATAAAATCTCTTGCTCCCGCTTGGATGGCTTCTATTACCATTGCTTGCTGACCCATTGCAGAACACATTACAATAAGCGCATTCGGATCATTTCCTTTTATCGCTTTAGCTGCGTCGATACCGTCCATTTCAGGCATTGTAATGTCCATAATTATAAGATCAGGCTTTAGTTCGGAATACTTTTCCACCGCTATTTTCCCGTTTTCCGCTTCACCGACAACATTATATCCGTTTTTGGTTAAAATGTCTTTAAGCATCATACGCATAAAGGCAGCGTCGTCTACCAATAAAATGTTTTTTGCCATCAATCCCACACTCCTTAAATTTATTATTTGTGATATAGTTGATTAAAATACATACAAATATTAGATTCTGTTTTCTGACGAAATTATATCCACAATTCTTATCCCGAAGTTTTCGTCTATAACAACAACCTCTCCTTTTGCTACAAATCTGCCATTTACCAAAACATCTATCGGTTCTCCGGCTATTTTATCGAGTTCTACAATAGTCCCCGGTGAAAATTCTAAAATATCCTTGATTCTTTTTCTAGTTCTACCCAGTTCTACTGTTACCTCTAAAGGAACATCCATTATTATATCGATATTTTCTTTTTGTTGGTTTAGCTCATTTATATCAAAATTTTGAAACTGTACTGGCGAGACATTAACATTTTGTGCAAAGGATTTTGGCTCCGGAGGCGGTCTGTGGGCTGTAGTCTCCTTTTGCGGAGGCGGAGGAGCTTCCTTTTTTACCTCTTTTTTGGTATCATTTTTCTTTTCTTCAATTTTTTCTTCTTTAATTTCTGATTTTTCATTTTTCATTAATTTTACAATTTCTTTTGCAAAATCAAGTGGAAAAACCTGCATTATTTCAGAATCGATTAAATCGCCGATCTCCATTTTAAAGGAAATCCTTACATATTTTTCATCAGGTTTTGTATCGAGCATGTCATTTATTTCGTCGTCGTCATTGTTGAATATAAAAGCTTTTGGCGTTTCGATATCGATTTTCATATCCACAAGCGAAGCTAAAGAAGTTACAGAAGAGCCAACCATCTGGTTCATCGCCTCACCAATGGCAGATAAATCAATATCATTTATCGGCTCGTTTTCCGGAACAATTCCGTCTCCGCCCATCATTAAATTCGTTATTATCTTCACATCATGGTCTTGCAAAATCAAAATATTGCTTCCCACAAAACCAATTTTGTAGCTTATTTTTATTCCAACACAGGGCCGCAAATAATTTTCTGTAATTTGCCGCCATGTCATAACATTGACTCTGGGCGTAGTAATCGACACTCGGTTTCTTAAAATAGTAAAGAGAGTAGTCGCAGATGTTCCCATCGCAATATTTCCCATTTCGCCAAGAACATCTTTTTCCTCATCAGTCAATAAATTATCATAATCTTCAGCCGCACTAAGCGTCTCAGCAGCATCTGCTTTTCCGCTGTCGGGATTTTCGCTGCCGATACCGTTTACAACGCCCAAAAGCGCGTTAATTTCGTCTTGTGACAACATATCGCCCATAACTAATCTTCCTCCTTTCCAACAAATGATGTAATCTGTATGGAATTTTTGCCTCTGTTTATACCCGGTTTTCCTTTAAATTTCAAAAGATTTCCAACCATGATATTTAGGTCGGAATTTACAAATGAGTCCAAAGTAATAATATCTCCGGCTTGTAAATGTATAAAATCCCAAACTGATATATTTGTTCTGCCTATTACTGCAGATAAAGGAACTATCGTTTTTTCTAAAGTCTCGGATAATTCATCCCTATATAGTGTTCTATCCTCTTGGTCATTACTTCTGGAGAACCAATATTTAGTATTTAATCGTTCCATAATCGGCTCCAGAACAATATGAGGCATACAAAAATTTAAAAATCCTTCGGCCGAGCCGATTTTCATATTTAATGTAACAAGCGCTATCATATCGTTTGGAGAAATAATCTGGGCAAACTGCGAGTTGGTCTCAATTTTTTGCAATTCAGGTTTCATATTCATAACGTTTTCCCAAGGCTCAACCAAAAAATTAAGCATTTGAGTGACAATTCTTTCAAGAAGAATTACTTCTATCTCAGAAAAATCGCGAACTTTTTTCAGCCCAAACCCCGGCCCGCCAAGTATGCGGTCTATCATCGAAAATCCGATATTGCTGGAAATTTCCACGATAATCGAGCCTTTCAGCGGTTTTAAATCTACTACGGAAAGTATAACCGGATTTACAAGCGATGCACTGAAATCGTTGTAAGTCAATTGTTCGGCACTTGCCACATTTATGGTTGTATTTGCTCTCAAATACCCCGACAAAAATGATGAAATCATCCGTGAATAGTTTTCGAAAATAATTTCCAAGGTCCGCAAATGCTCCTTGCTAAATTTTGAGGGTCGCCTGAAATTATAATCTTTTACCTGTTTTTTGTTTTTATCAGTGCTTAAATCTATATGCTCGGTGTTTCCGGAATCGATAGATTTCAGCAGCTCATCGATTTCGTTTTGTGATAAAATATCGCTCACAGTTTTCACCTTACCTTTATCTTTAGAATAACGTTAAATGACATTCCATTCGTAAATATATACAGCAACAATCAAATTGGACTCAAATTCATCTTGCAAAGACCTTAAAATATCCTCACGCAATACGTCTCTGGCATCGATTCGCTTAAGTTCGTCATGAGTTTTGCTCGATAATATTTTTATTACCAAATCTTTTATAACAATATCTTTTTCTGTCAACAATTCTATAATTGCATTGCTTTCCTTCTTTTTCGTGTTGTCAACACCAATTGCCAAAGCAATTTTAGCCATATGATTGGCTTCGCCGTTTGCACCAACAGCCAAATTTGTAGTTATTGGTTCCGCAATTTTTAATGTAAAAATATCTTCCTGTTTCAGCGGCTTCACTTCGGCAACCGGAGCTGTATCTGTGATTTCTTCCGCATTCGCCTGACCCTTAAAATTCTTTATCAGTAAAAATGAAAGC
Organism: Eubacteriales bacterium; assembly: GCA_031551135.1. GTDB lineage: Bacteria > Bacillota > Clostridia > Lachnospirales > JAITVM01 > JAITVM01. The sequence continues at coordinate 85,894 of JAVBOA010000008.1, forward strand.
CCGGCAGTTGTACTCAAAAGCACAACCAATAATCCAATTATGACAATCATCATTATTTTATTTTTTTCCAAAGCTTTATTCACTCCATTTTTATATAGCATTTCAACCATATATTGATTACTTTGATATATAATGATTAAAATTCCTAAATCTTTAACCTACCGGATTCCCCAAAAAACTGCTGAAAATCCTAATTTCTACACGTCTGTTTTTAGCTTTGTTTTCTTCGCCGTCATTTGGAGCGATAGGATTAAATTCGCCTCGGCCATTGGCAGAAATTTTTTGAGGCGAAAAACCTTTTATATTAATAAAATATTCACCAACATTTATAGCTCTGGCGCTTGAAAGATACCAATTGTTTGGAAAACGGGGAACATTTATTGGGTCGTTATCAGTATGTCCGATAATCTCTACCGCAGAATTTGGATATTTTGTCAACAATAGCGCCGCAATAGAATCTAAAATTGGAATCGCCTCAGCTCTTAGGCTGTCTTTCCCTTTGTCAAAAATAACTTTGTCTTTTAAAACTATATCAATAGAATTCTCATTTTCAATAATATCAACATTTTCAAGAGCTTTATTCTGTGCAAAATATGTTTTAAAATCAGAATACATCGATTTCATTTCTTCTTTAACAGTCTCAAACTCTTCTACCGTAGAATCTTCGCCGCCCACTTCATGAACCGGCATATCCAGAATGCCGCTGCTAAGCATTTGCCCAACTTCCATGCCATCTCCTGTTTCAAAAAAGGTTGGATCGCCACGAAATGATGACGAGAAAGCCTGAAGCTTAGCCGAATCAATATTTGATAAGGCGTACAAAAGTACAAAGAAACAAAATAGAAGCGTAACTAAATCGCTGAATGTTGCCATCCATTCGGGAGCTCCTGTTTTCGGTTCTTCTTGCTTTCGTTTGCTCATAATCATTCACCTCCGGGAGTATCAGAAAGTGACGTTCTAAGCGTAGGAGATAAAAACGATTTTAGCTTTTCCTCAATAATCCGTGGATTTTCTCCGGCCTGAATACTCAACATTCCTTCGATAAGTACCTCTTTTATAAGCATTTCATCTGCACTGAAAATTTTTAACTTATTAGAAACCGGCGAACATAAAAAATTCGCTAACACTGATCCATAAAAAGTCGTAATCATAGCAATCGCCATAGATGGTCCAAGCTTATCCGGGTCGGACATATCCTGCAACATCATGATAAGTCCTATCAGCGTACCAATCATACCATAGGCCGGCCCCATCGAACCCATAAAATCCCAAACGCCACGGGCATTATTGTGTCGTCCCTCAATATAAGCCATTTCTGTTTCCAAAATGCTTTTGACAAGTTCGGGGTCCGTACCGTCAACTATAAGCATTATCCCTTTTTGCAAGAATATATCATCCATAGAGTTTGCCGCTTCTTCTAACGCAAGTAATCCATCTTTTCTGGCCAAATTTGCTAGATCGATGATTTTTTTAATCGAGTCCTGAGGGTCTATGTTTGGAGGCTTAAAAATAATTCCCATTGTTTTCAATGAATTTATGATTCGTGGTATAGGATAACCTATTAGTGTAGCGGCAATTGTTCCTCCAACTGTTATCATCAAAGAAGCCGGATCAACAATTTTCATAACCTTACCCATTTCGAATCCAGCAGATAATATTAGAGAGAAAACTATAAAAAAAGCTCCAGATAAAAATCCTATAATCGAACCGAGATCCAAATTTCTCTCCCCTTTAACTAAAATTGCCTGTAAATTTTACGCTTATAATCCAATACTTTATTTACAATCTGTTCTACAGATTCTTTTGCGATGATTATTTTTCCCGTTGTCATAGTAATTGTTGTATCGGGATGTGAGTCTATCATCTCAATCAAGTCACTGTTTATAACTATTTCTTTGTCATTTAATTTGGTTACTTTAATCATCTGTACCTCCTGAAAAATACGCATATATACTGATAAACGATTAGATTTTCACACTCATTCCGCTCATTATGCTAGATTGAGAGAAACGAGTGTGAACTTTGTTTTCGTTCGTCATTATCTAAAAAATTAAGGCTTAAATCTTATCTTTTCAAATTCACAAGTTCCTGAAGCATATCATCAGATGTTGTTATAACTCTGGAGTTTGCTTGAAAACCTCTCTGTGTTGTAATCATTTCTGTAAATTCGGCAGAAAGGTCAACGTTTGACATTTCCAAAACACCACCTTGCATTTCGCCGCCGCCTGCTTGAACCTCTTGACCGATGCCGTCAAAATCACCGGAGTTAGCGGTTGCTACAAAAAGATTATTTCCGACTTTTTGAAGTCCGGCAGGATTTTTAAATCTCGCTACAGCTATTTGCGCCAAAACTTTTGTTTCGCCGTTTGAATATCTGCCTACAACCTTTCCATCCGAACCGATTGCAACCCCGCTTAAAGTTCCGGGAGGATTACCATCCAAAGAATCGCCTTTTATGGTAGTTGTGTCGTTCCTGAACTGTGTTACATCGCTAAAATCAACCAAAATCGCTCCGTTATCACCCAAGGTAGCTTCCGGCTGGAGACCGGCAGGTAATTGAAATTTTATTACGGTAGAGATTTTGTTTGGATCAACCGAATCTATAGGCATTATCGGCAGTCCTTGGTCGTTAAAAACGATTGTGCCTGTAGGTTGGTCTATAGTTAAAGCTACCGGATTTTCTCTGTCATTATCGGGATATGCATCCGTCCCCAGAGTATAATTCCAGCCGCCGTTTGTTTCATCAAATTCAAAAGTTACGTCAACAACATATCTTGTACCGATACTGTCAAAAAACGAGATAGTTCTTTGAGTTACAGGGTCTGTTGTCGGATTTAGATTTCCGGCAAAAGCGAAGTTTTTTGTGGTTGTCGGCGTGATATATTGCTTGTCTCCGCCGATAACAATATCGCTTACCTTGCCTTTTTGAATAACCTGCTCACCAGGATTGTTCGAGTCCTCTATCGCTTCCCATCCGCGGACATGCAATCCGCTTGCATTTACAAGATTTCCGGCTTTATCAAGGTTCATAGCCCCTGCTCTTGTAAAATATGTTCCGCTGTTATCTCCGACAATGAAAAACCCGTCACCGGAAATCATTAGGTCAAAAGGATTATCCGTTCTTTGCGCTGCACCTTGCGTAATCATTAAATCTATAGAAGCGACCGTTGCGCCAAGACCGATTTGTCTCGGATTGACACCGCCTCTTCCTGTAGCGTCGTTTGCGGCACTCGCCCCACTTATTGTTTGGCTGAAAACTTCCGCAAAAGTCACCCTGCTTGCTTTAAAACCGACAGTATTCACGTTAGCGATATTATTGGCAATAACGTCCATTTTGGTTTGATGTACTCTCAAACCTGATACTGCCGAAAACATAGATCTCATCATATTAAAATGACCCCCATTAATTTTTTTGCTATAATTGTGATTCCTTCAATCAATCGGGAATCTAAGCTTCCATAAAAGGTCCGGCTTTTTTATACAATTACAGCGCCATCTATATTCGAAAAAATCTGCTTGCTGTTATTATTAATGGCGGTTACAACAACATTGCTTTTTATATTAACAACAAGAGCAACATTATCCACCAAAACCAAAGTTTCTTTTATCCCTTTTTCTTTGGCCAATGATATTCCTTCTTCCACTCTTGTCATTTGTTCGTTTGATAAATCAATTTGTCTGTTAATTAATCTTTGGTTGGCGTGTTTAGAAAATTGTAATTTATTATTTTTGTCAATTTCGTTATTCAAAACAGATTTGAAATCATTGATTTCATTATTTTTAACGGAGTTTAAAATAGTATTTCTGTTTTGATTTATGTTATTTACTATTTTCAAATTTTATCGCCTACCTCCTAAAAGTTTAGTTTTTTTTATACTCCTTAAACGACATTGAATTTGCGCCGACATTCAAATAGACTGTTCCGTCTTTTAATGTAACCGAATCCACTTTGCCGCTTAGTTTTTCATGATTAATATTAGAGCCGACCATACGCAATGCGTCAGTCAAATAAGATATCTTGTCTATCCCAATTTCTTTTCCGTTTACTTCAACAAAAGCTTTTTCATCTTTTATCTTTATGGAAGAAATCGTGCCTTCAATATTTCCGTCATCTCCGGAATAATTAACATTTTTGCCCAAGAGCATATTTGAATCGGCAACGGCACTCACTTCGCCAGGATAAACTTCGTTTTCACCGACCATCAAAATCGGTTTTCCGTCTGAGTCGAATTTTATATAATCAACTTTTCCTTCAACAAAAGCCGTAACTTTATTATTATCACCTATAATAAAAGCTTGGACATATTTTCCGACCATCGACAAAGTTTGATTAGTCGCGATATTAGCGTTGATATTCGAAAGATTAGATGAACTAAAATCAAAAACATCACTAACTCTGTCAATCGGAACTTCTTTGTCTCCGACTTTCAGAAAAGTCTCGCCTTTTTTTATCAAAACAGATTGCACTAAGCCGTTTACTTGCTCATAAATTCCTTTGGAATCATTATAAACCGAAGCTGCTATCGTCTTTCCGATAAGCGCATAACCTTGCTGCTGATTAGCTGATTTCGTCAAATTCTGCATTTGTTCAAGCGAAGAAAATTGAGCCATTTGCGCCATGAACTGCTTATCATCAGTAGGATTTAAAGGGTCTTGATATTTCATTTGAGTAACCAAAAGGTTTAAAAAGGCGTTCTTATCCAAATTTTGATTATTATTAAGTCTGGAATTTGCTGTGCTTACAGATTCACTTGCTTCCGAAACGCTTTTCCAAAGATAATCATCCGTACTAATTGCCATTTACACACCGCCTATGCTTGATAATATACGCTTGCGTCATACACATCCAATTGATATGTTTTTTCGATAATCGTCGCCGATATAGCAATTTCTTTTTTTTCAAAAAAGGTATTTCTTTTTGATAAATTTGGCTGCGAAAACGATTCAAATTCCGAGTTTTTCTGCTCATTTCCTACAGATACTGAAAGAGATGAAATCTCTATTCCTTTTTCCTTCAAGACATCCTTGAGCATATTAAAATTCGCTTCTATTATTTCTTTAATCTTCTCGTTTTCCGCCATGAATTGAGCAGAAATAATTCCATTTTCAGAAACTATTTTTAAACTTACATCGCCTAATGTTTCGGGATGCAATGTAATTCTGATAGTCGAGACATTTTCTTTAATCTCGAATTTTATTCTGTTCATAATCTGGTCGACAACATTTTTTTGATTCACTTTAGAAAAAGTTCCGTAAATCGACCTGAAATTCAGTTTTTCCGTTTCGATATTCTTATTACTGATATCATAAACTTGATTTATACTATTATCGAAATTATCACTTTCCTTATTATCGGATAAATCGGTATTTTTATTATCCGACGCAAGCACTTCAGGCTCGGCGGCAACAGGAAGCAAAATTCCGCTTTCATCTGTAGAAGTATTCTTCGGTATTTCAATTTCTTCGATATTTTGTACATTTTCAGTATTCAAAATATTTTCTGTCGTATTTATATTTTTTTGCGAAAGATTATTTAAATTTCCAAAAGACTCCGCCTCAAGCTCAGTTTCGGCTATTTTTGAATCCACGGTAATTTTTAATTCCTCTTTAGGTAAAATATTTTCCAAATTCAAATCTTCCGATACCGTTTCTGCTGTTTCAGTATTCGTTAATAAAGCTTCTATGGGCTTGTTTTCGCTGACTGTGCCCGTATTTTCTGAGGAAACTTCTAGCACCGGCGTTTCCGTTTGAATTTCAGCAGAAGTTTGAACTAAAGCCGCAATCTCAGCAGGAATTTCTGAATCTTCCAAAATTATTTCTCTCTCTTCGTCAGTTTCAGCCTTGTTATTATTTTCAGAAGTTTCTTCTGTTTTGCTTTCGGGTTCTTCTTTCGGTTTCTCTATTTTCTCTTTTTTAACATCCTTGTCTTTTTCCGATTTGATTTCTTCAGATTCTTCTTCGATATTATTTTTTTCTTTTTTAAAATCTTTTCTGTTTTTATTTTCTATTCTCTCATTTGGGTTTTCTCTGTTTTTAATATTTTTTACAGAGTAATCTCTATTGTCTTTTGTTTCGTTTGATTTTATCGTCAAGTCCCGTGAAGAATTCGATAAAATACTGCTAAAATCAAAACCGGAATCAAGGTTTTTTTGATTATTAGTTTTATCATTGGTTACGTTAGGATAATTATTAATTCCAAGCAACCGATTAATAGTACGTTCACCCTCCTTTAAAATAAATCCGAGCAAAGCCGGATAAAAATATTTTATAAAAGATTGTCGTAAAATTTTGTAATAAACTTTATATTAAGTTTATGGAATCGCAGAATTTTGATATTTTTTGGTATAAAAAAATCATTCCTCTGCCGGTGCCATTCTCTTTGCAATATTTGCGGCGTTATCAGTTTGCATCTGCGCCAGAATATTTGCACCGGTATTAGTATCGACAGTTTTCATTATTTTAACAACCAAATCCATATCTGTACCTATCATTTTTTCTAAAATTCCGGCGGCGGCAGATTCGTCCATTTCGCTGAAAGTATTCACATATCTTTTGAGTTCTTTATCATTTTGAGCAGCCACTAAAGTTTCTTTATATAATTTTTCGGAATTTTCCGGAAACATATTTTCATAAAATTTAATAAACGCTTCTTTATCATTATTTGCAACAGCTTCATCAAAAGCGGCTTTATCTGTATTAAACTGTTCTATCATGGATTTATAATGCTGTAAGCTGTTAATCTCTGTGCCGCGGTCATTAAATCTTGTTTCCAAAGTTGTATATTCTTCATTGATTTTTGTAAGTTCGCTTTCCAGAGAGCTGACTTTTGCAATCAATTCATCTTTCGAAAGAGCTTGGTTTTCCTCCTGCGAAGGCACTAAATTTTTCACAAGAGGTATATTTTTAGCTATCGGATAAAGGAATTTTTCGCGCGCTCCGAATAAATTGAGCGCAAAAACAGCCGCTAATACTCCTATAAACAAAACAAGTAAAATTAGCGGCAATCTTGATTTTTTTTTAATTCTCTTATCTTCAAGATTGTTTTCGGATAATAATTTAGTAGTTTCGTCAACTTCAGCTTTTTTCGCTTTTTTTGCCATAGCAGCCTCCATTAATTTATCATGTGTATGAGATATACTTTTTATATTTTGAGATAATCTTCGGCTTGGAAGGCGTACATTATCGATTGAATTTATAAGAAACTATTTCATCAACAAGTTTTGCATCTTTTAAGATTTCTTCTTTTGTATAATCAATTTTTTTATTCTCTTTTAATTTATCCAAAATTTTTCGTTCCTTGACCGCCTCGACGAGGGCTTTTCTTCGTTCTTCAACAAAAGCTTCTGCTTTTTTGACCAAAGAATTTTGGATTTCGATTTCTTTTTTCAGCGCCTCAATATAATTATTGTAATCATTATATAATTGCGGATTTATTCGCATCTCAAGGCTGGATTTAAAATTATTTATTGTATCAGATTTCTGTTTTATTAAAAAATCCATCTTCATTTTTTCTTCTTCCAATTTCGCTATTGCTTTGCTGTATTCAAGCTTGCGCTGTTCTTCAATTTTTTCTTTGACATTTAAATACGATTGCAATCTAAATTTGAAAGGCAATTCAATCACTGCTTATCTATATATTAATAATACTATTTTCATTTTGATAAGTAGAAAAAAATTTTTCACAGCGGAGCGTTTCGCGCAATGTTTCTAGCGCGAAATGAAATATTTTTTTCTATCCTTTATATTGAAAATAGTATAAAATCTACTAATCCAAAATATTTTTCATAAATTCCAGCGTATCTTGAAATTCAATTTTTTCATGCGTACCTTGTGTTACAAATCCCAAAATATCTTTATGTTTTGCAACAGCGGTGTCAATATCAGCATTTGAGCCGGAAACATAAGCTCCGATATTAATTAAATCTTCCGATTCATTATAAGTTGCCATTAATTTTTTAATCTCATTGGCGTGCGCTCTGTGCTCCTTGCTTGTAATATCACTCATAACGCGGGATACCGAAGCAAGAACATCGATTGCCGGATATTGATTTTTATTTGCAATTTTTCTGGATAATACAATATGTCCGTCCAAAATTCCGCGCGCTGTATCGGTCACAGGCTCGGTCAAATCATCACCGTCTACAAGAACCGTATAAAGTCCGGTTATCGAACCTCTATCCGAATTTCCGGCACGTTCCAAAAGCTTTGGCATTATTGCGAAAACCGAAGGAGTGTAACCTCGTGAAACAGGCGGCTCGCCAATCGCCAAGCCAACCTCACGCTGAGCCATCGCATACCTGGTCAAAGAGTCCATTAAAAGCATAACGTCTTTGCCTTGGTCACGAAAATATTCCGCTATAGAAGTAGCGACTTCCGCCGCTTTCAGGCGAACAAGAGCCGGTTTATCCGAAGTTGCGATTACAAGCACCGAACGGCGTAAACCTTCTTCACCTAAATCTTTTTCAATAAATTCACGTACTTCTCTGCCGCGTTCGCCGATTAGCGCAATAACATTAATATCCGCTTTTGTATTACGTGCAATCATACCCATTAATGTAGATTTTCCGACACCGCTTCCGGCAAAAATCCCAACACGCTGTCCTTTTCCGATTGTCAAAAGTCCGTCTATGGCTTTAACTCCCAAAGGAAGCGGCTCATTAATACGGTTTCTGGTCAGCGGGTTCGGCGGTTTATTAGAAACCCGAAAGTCTTCACCGCTTGTTATAGGTTCACGGCCGTCCATAGGTTCTCCTATGCCGTCCAAAACTCTTCCCAAAAGCTCTTCGGAAACTTTTACGGTAATCGGCTTGTCACTGGCCTCAACTATACTTCCCGGGCCGATTCCCGACATATCTCCAAGCGGCATTAGAAGTATGGAGTTATTTTTGAATCCAACAACTTCTGCGGTGATTTCCTCACTGTATTTATTTGATTTTATATAACAGATATGTCCGACGCTTACATCAGGCCCCGTTGATTCTATCGTAAGCCCGACAACCTGCGAAACTCTGCCTTTTCGCTTTATATATGATTTATCCAGCACGGATTTATATTTTTGCAAATCTATACCCAGCAATGAAATCACCAATTTTCTGTTTATCTTTAGCAAGCATAATTTATTTTAACAGCATATATAAATTTTCTTTAAGAAGTTTAAACTGCTCGTCTAAAGAACAGTCGATATTTCCGAAAGAAGTTTCGATAATACAGTCCGAATCTTTCAATGATAAATCTCTTATAATTTCGAATTTAGACCGATTATCCATCAAAATTTTATCTTTATTTTTTACAACAAAATCATATCTCTGGGGCGAAACCCGTATATTAATCTCACCCGAAAGCGTTGTTTCATTCAATCCCTGCCTAATAAGATTCAAAACAATATCCGGATTAATTTCGACAGCCTTGTTTAAAAGCTTATCCGTTATCGAAATAATTAAATCCAAAATCTCTGGCTCTAATTCTTGGTAAATACTTTCCTTTTTTTCTTTTATCTCTTGTATATGTTTTTCGGCATCGGCCCGAAGCTTCTCCAATTCCAGAATTCCTTCTTTATGTCCTTCCGCAAATCCTTCTTCTTTAGCCAATTCTTTTATTCTCACCGACTCAAATTTTGCTTCTTTTCTATATTTTTCTAATATGATTTCAGCATCAATATTTGCACTGCTAATTATTTTTGCGGCCTCTTTTCTGGCGCGCTCCATAATTTTAAACGCAACTAAATTCGTATCTTCTTTGTTTGGCTTATCAATGGGTTTCTTAATTTCATTTTCTATCTTATCGTCATTCTGAAGTTCTAATAATTGTTTATCACTAAATACAATTTCGGAAGCTTTAAAAATCTTAGACAATAATATCATCTCCTCCGCTGCGTGAAATAACAATTTCATTAGCGTCTTGAAGCCTTCTTATAATATTAACAACTTTCTGCTGAGCTTCTTCAACGTCCGAGCGCCTTACAGGCCCCATAAAATCCATATCTTCTTTTATCATAGCCGCCAAACGCTTTGAAAGGTTTGAGAAAATAAGATTCTGCAATTCCTGACTCGAGCCTTTTAATGCAATGGCCAGTTCCCTGTTATCAATATCTTGACGAAGAATTGTTTGAATAGCACGGCTATCCAACTGCAAAATATCTTCGAAAACAAACATTTTTCTTCGAATTTCTTCCGAAAGCATAGCGTCTTCCGATTCGAGCTTTTCCATAATATTTTTCTCGGTTGTTCTGTCTACAGCGTTTAAAATATCTACAACAGAATCAACACCGCCCACGGTTGTATAATCTTCAGTAACGAGAGACGAAAGTTTTTTCTCCAGAGCTTTTTCGACTTCCCGAATAACATCCGGACTTGTTCTGTCCATCAAAGCGATTCTACGTGCGACTTCAGATTGATTTTCCGGACTTAATTCGGCGATTACCTGCGCCGCCTGTGCCGGTTTTAAATAAGAAAGTATCAGGGCTACGGTTTGCGGATGCTCGTATTGGATAAAGTTCAAAATCTGTGTAGCGTCTGCTTTTCTGATAAAATCAAAAGGCCGTACTTGCAGTGAAACCGTTAATTTGCTGATAACTTCAAAGGCTTTTTCTTCGCCCAACGCTTTTTGCAAAATTTCTTTTGCGTAAGACAATCCGCCCTCGGTAATATATTGCTGAGCTAAACATATTTCATAAAATTCGGACAAAACTTTTTCTTTTATTTCCGGCATTACCGTAGAGATATTCGCAATCTCCAAAGTCAGTGCTTCGATTTCGTCTTCTTTTAAATGTTTAAATATTTTCGCTGACTTTTCCGGGCCTAAGGTGATTAATAAAATAGCCGCTTTTTCTCTGCCAGAATAAGAATCAACCATTTTATCACTCCCATTCGTCATTCAACCAGTTGCGCAAAAGCTGTGCTACGGCTTCCGGTTTTTCTTGCACAAATTTTTCAATTTGTTTTTTGGTCTGAGATTCTTTGTTAAAATTAACTTCTTCCAATTTAGCAAGTTCTTCTTCTTTAATTTCTTCTAATTGAGTGCTGACAAGCAAATCTTCAACCGATAATTCCGGTTCGATTTCTGTAATCTCGTCGGGTTTAGTAAATTTAATAAGTCCATACGCAAGCAAAATTATCATTGCCGCTAAAATTGCAAAAATCCCAATCGCTCCGATATTCGGCGGCGTTACTTCTTTATCTGCAAAAATAGGCACTTCGTGCACAATAATCGACACATTTGTAATAGATGTGCCTTTTACAATAGCGTCTAGGATATCAGGATCTACCGTAAGTTTTGTTATTTGAGTATTTTCTTTAAATTGTTCCCAAGTAACGCCTTGCAGAAGATTATTTTTTTCCATCAATTCTTGATTGTATTCTTTATATTTATAAAGAGACAGCATCATGGATGAGGCTTCGGGAATAAGCCTTCCCGTCTGCCGCTCGCTTATTTGGTTTTCTTCGTTATAAAAATATTCTACCGAATTATTTTTCACATCAAGCGTCGAATTATTATCCGTGCCCATTTGATATTCGTTCGTTTGATTATTGTTTTGATCAATTCCTTCTGCCGCTTCGGGATTCGCATTTTTTACTTTTTGCGATTCGATATTTTCTTTAGACGGAAGTCCGACTTCGCTGTCCGCAATCGGCGGCTGGTAAGTTTTCGAAGTAACAGTATTTTTATCCCAATCAAAAACTAAATTCGTGCTGATTTTGACATCATCAAAAAGCGGAGTCAGAGACAATCTTATTTGATTTTCAATTTCGTTTTTCTTCAAAAGCTCGACTGCTTCTTTTGAGCCGCTGCCGTTTACCCCTTTTGCAGAGCCGGAATAAATCGTATTCGCTGAAGTATCGATTATTTCAATATTATCCATCGTAAGCCCGACAACAGACGCAGCGATGAGCCGAGCCACGGCTTCGCCCTGATCCCTATCAAATCCCGAGCTTATATCCAAAAGAGCTCTGGCCGTGGGTTTTTCAGAATTTTCAATAAAATAATTATTATTTTCCGGCATAGAAATCGAAACATCCGCATTTCTTACGCCGTCAAACATTTCTAAAGTTTCTTCCAGCCTTGATTCTTCATATACCAAAAAAGTTTTCTTTTTAACCATTTCGGTTGCACTCATCGAAGTAAGATTAATCGCGTCCTCAAAAGTTAAAACACCTTCTGTTTTTATATCCTGAGTAGATAAATCAACACGCGCTTGCATAGAGTCTTTTTCCAAAACATCCAAAGATGTGCCGTTATTACCCAAACGCAGTGCATAGCCGGAATCGGTTAATAATTGCTGTATCTGGGCGATTTCCGACGTACTTCTACCCGAAACTAGAGTATACCATTGTGGCCTTGTGGTCAAATAAGCCGTTATCGCTATACTTAATAAAAGTACAGTCGTAACGGCTATAATCCTGATTTGCTGCTTTTTCTCCAAGGCTTTCCATTTCGCTAAAAGATTTTCGTATACTCTTCTAAACCTATCCTGCATCTACTCACCTCTCTTGCGCCCAAATTTTTCACACTCTTATAAAGACCTCAAAAAAATTGAAGTCTATAACTGAATTCGCATGATTTCCCGATAAGATTCCATGACCTTATTGGTTACTTGTACGGCAAAATTGAGTGATGCATAAGCTTTTTCCTGAGCAAGCATTACAGATAAAATATCATCCGTTTCGCCTACCGCAAAATCCATTTGCGCTTTAGAAGCCTGATTTTGATATTCGTTTGTAGTATTATAAACGCTGAGAAAAGCGTCATATATATCCTTAAAAGTATTGTTTCCTTCATCTTTTGTTTTTAATATCTCAGGAACATAATCTATACTGCGCACTGGCGCAATATTATTGTTTAAATTCATAGATTTAACTCCTTTTGCCTTTTTCTTATGCATTTTTTTGAGAACGGCAAAGACATTCCCTTCCAACTCATGTGTTTTAAAAAGCGATTTAAATTTTTTGCGCCCATGCAAAGAGAATCTTTGCAAGAAATTCCGGCAATAAAATCATAAAAAGCTAAGGCTGCCTGAAAACCCTCACAGATTTCCAGACATCGCCTATTTTTCTTTTGTAATTAAAAATTTTATCTTTTGTAATTTTTCTTTTGTAGTTTTTCTGTGTGAAAAATTTTGAAGTTATGTATTTTCACACAATTCATCTTTTGTAATTTGTCTTTTGTGTTTTTTTAGTTCTTTCGTAAATTAAAATTTTGTCATTGGTACATTTAATTAATCTTTAGTATTTTACCCAAATATACTTATATAGCAATTTCAAAAAAGATTAGTATTTGCGCAATTTCAATTTATTGATTTTACTTGATAAAAAAAATAAAATTCATCATTAGTAAACATTGAAACGGCTATAATAGTAATATTTTAGGTTTTATATTCAACTAAAGCGCAAAATGCGTTTAGCTAATATGCAATTTTATAAACAATCCAATCTATCTGCTGATTTCCAAAGTTTTGGCAATCATAGATTTCGTAATATTAATGCTTGTAACATTTGCCTCGTAAGACCGGCTCGAAGAAATCATATCTACCATTTCTTCTACAATATTTACATTCGGCATAGTGACATAACCTTCGTCATTTGCATCCGGGTGTGACGGGTCATAAACTATTCTGCCCGCTTTGTTATCTTCTGTAATACCCGTAGCACGAATCCCTGCGGATCTTTCGGCATTTCCAAGATAGGACTTGAAATAATCAGAAAATGCTGCATTCTCGTTTTTTTCTTGAAAATAAACAACTTTTCTTTTATATGGCTGTCCATTTTCAGCCCTTGTGGTTTCGGCATTTGCAATATTTTCCGAAATAACATCCATGCGAAGCCTTTGAGCCGTCAGACCACTGGCGCTAATATTTAATGCATGAAAAAAAGACATCCCATCCCTCCGATCAGAATCATTTTTTCTTTCATTTATTTTTCTCAAATTTCGATAAATAATGTAAGTGAACAACACAAAATTATAAATAAAATTTTATGATTTTTTAAGAAGCTATTCTTATGAGATTCCCCTTGTCTCACCCATAAATGAATTATGGAAAAAAATCATTTTCTTTCGTTAATATTTGAGTATTCAAATAAATTTTTTGTTTGCATATTTTTACAACACAAAATTATTTAGCGGATAGAACTAAATTTATTCTTTTATAATTATTTATTACACTGCTAGCCAAAGTAGAGTATCTCGAATCATTTTCATACAAATTAACCATTTCTTCTTCGATATCAACATTGTTGCCGTCCAATCGATAAGAAAGATTTGATTTTTCTATTATGATTCTCGGCTTTATTTCCGATAAATTTAAATCACCGGTTTTTTTATAATCTTCTACAACATTTTTTAAAACATCTTCGAACAACACTTTGCTTTTTTTAAAATTAGGCAGCTCTGAATTCGCGATATTATTCTGTATAATATCATTTCTTAGCGAGAGAGCCTGCATACTAACTTCAATGACAGCATTTTCATTAAACATAAAAACCTCCGTTTGTATCCAAGAATATTTTAGTTTAAAAAATTGCAATTGTAAATACAAATTTTCAAAAAAAGAAATATCATGTAATTTTGTGCGTAAAATTGTCATGAATTGCCTTACAATCCAATAATATAGCCTTATTATTGCCAATAAATCAAATTTTATGTCGATTGTATCGCTATTTTTTTTGCAAGCAATTTGTTATTTTGCACTATAATAGTATATATATTATCATTTTTTTGTATAAAAACACAATTTACTTTTTTTCTCTTGCTTGATTTGTAAATTTTTATTAATTTGTAGGGCTAATTTTTTACAAATCAATTTCATGTTTTTTCAGAAATCCGGTCGTTTGATTGTATATCGGATAAATATCTCTAGGAATTAATACCAATAATGTATAAAATATTCTGAACACGCAAAAAAAATTGATTAATACTATTTTCATTTTGATAATTAGAAAAAAAGCGTTTCAACCTAATGGCCAAAACGCTTATTTCTATATTTTTCCTATATCTTTTCTGTAATACATATTTTCAAAGTTTATCTCTTTTATATTATCATAACAAATCCGAATTGCTTCATCCAAATTTTCTGCAATAGCTGTAATTCCCAAAACTCTGCCGCCGTTTGTATAAAATTCATTTCCCATTAACTTTGTGCCGGAATGATATACTAAAATATTTTGTTTATCAGCTAAATTTCCGATTCCGTCTATTTTAAAACCCATCTGATATTTTTCGGGATAACCGTTTGAGGCAAGCATAACGCAGGCCGCCGCATTATTTTCCCATTGCATTTCAATTTTATCAAGGTTTCCAAGCGTACAAGCAATTAAAATGTCCAGTAAATTTGTTTTCAAACGAGGCAAAACCGCTTGAGTTTCCGGGTCTCCGAATCGTGCGTTATATTCGATTACTTTCGGCCCGTCGGCGGTAATAATCAAACCAAAAAATATAATTCCTTTATATATTATTCCTTCAGCGTTCAGGGCAAAAAGCGTTTTCTGATAAATATCACGCATAGCAATTTCGGCTATTTCAGTACTATATTGTCTGGCCGGCGAAATAGCTCCCATGCCGCCGGTATTCAGACCCTTGTCGCCGTCAAAAATCTTTTTGTGGTCTTTTGCCGAAACCATCGGAATTATATTTTTGCCATCGCAAAAAGCCAAAACCGAAACTTCGTCACCCACTAAAAATTCCTCTATAACAACTCGATTTCCTGATTCCCCGAATTTTTTATTCAGCATTGAATCTTTTAGCGCATTCAAATATTCTTCTTTGTTTTCGCAAATTACGACACCTTTTCCCAATGCAAGACCATCAGCTTTTACTACCGCCGGAAATTTTACATCGTACTCGGCTGCCGAATTATAGTCATCAAAAATTTCGTAATTTGCTGTCGGAATATGATATTTTTTCATCAAAGCTTTTGAAAAAGATTTACTTCCTTCCAATTGTGCCGCTTTTTTGGTCGGGCCAAAAATTTTCAAGTTATTTTTCAAAAATTCATCTACAATTCCCAGCACAAGAGGCTCGTCCATTCCGACGATTGTAAAATCAATTTTGTTTGTTTTTGTGAAATCAATCAGTTTTTCAAATTCTGTAGGCTTTATGTCAACACATTCCGCTATTTGAGAAATTCCGCCGTTTCCCGGCGCTGCGAATATTTCTATATTATTATTTTGTTTATAAATTTTATCTGCTATAGCGTGCTCTCTTCCGCCCGAACCAATAATCAGTATTCTCATGCTTCACCTCTGGCTATCATTGCTATTGCCTGCGGATAAATAACCCATTCCGCCTCTTTCATTACTCTTTTTTGCAGAATTTCCGGCGTGTCACCGTCCAAGACATTCACGGCTTTTTGAAGAATAATTTTGCCGGTATCAGTGCCTTCGTCTACATAATGAACAGTTGCGCCGGTAATTTTTACGCCGTGCTCCAAAGCCGCCTCATGCACCTTTAAACCGTAAAACCCTTTGCCGCAAAACGATGGAATCAGCGACGGATGGATATTAATAATTTTTCCGTTAAATGCATGTACAAATTTTTCTGATAAAATAAGCATAAAACCCGCAAGAACAATCAAATCCGGCTGTATTTCAGATAAATATAAAATCAATTTATTTTCAAAATCCGGCTCTTTTGGGTTTATTATATTTGTGTTTATATTATGTTTTTCGCATCGCTGTAAAGCAAAAGCATTTTTATTTGATGATATTACCGAAATTATTTCCGCGTCCAAATTTTTGTTTTCAATCTCGTCTATAATTGCTTGCAAATTACTTCCGCCGCCGGAAACAAGCACAGCTAGTTTCAGCATAAAGTAACTCCTTCACCTTTAACGATTTCGCCGATTTGATAAACCGTTTCTCCGCTTTCTTTCAAAATTTTCATAACAAAATCTGCATCTTCTTTAGAAACCGCAAGCACCATGCCAATACCCATATTAAAAGTATTAAACATATTAACTTCGGAAACATCTCCCAATTGCGAAATAATATTAAAAATAGGAAGTATTTTAAAACTGTTTTTATAAATTTTTGCGCCGTAACCGTTTGGTATCATACGAGGAATGTTTTCAAAAAAGCCGCCGCCTGTTATATGTGAAATGCCTTTAACTTTTGTTTTTGAGATAAGATTCAAAATTGAGTTTACATAAATTTTAGTTGGCTTAATAAGTTCATTACCTAAATTTGTTTTTAATGAAACAATATATTCTCTGAGGTTTAAAGCGTTTGGCCTTAAAACTTTTCGAACAAGCGAAAATCCATTACTATGTAATCCATCAGACGCAAGCCCGATTAATATGTCATTTTCTTTGATAGTGCTGCCGTCAATAATATTTTTCTTATCGACCGCACCAACCGCAAAGCCGGCTATATCGTATTCGTTATTTTCGTAAAATCCCGGCATTTCAGCAGTTTCCCCGCCGATTAGCGAAACTCCGGATTCTACACATCCCGCAGATACACCTTTAACGATTTTCTCGATTCTCTCCGGAACATTTTTTCCGCAGGCAATATAATCCAAGAAAAATAAAGGCTTTGCGCCGCTGCAAATTATGTCGTTTACGCACATTGCGACACAATCGATTCCAATCGTGTCATGAATATCCATTAAAAAAGCGATTTTCAATTTAGTGCCTACCCCGTCCGTTCCCGAAACAAGAATCGGATGCTCGTAGTTTTTTATTTCGGAAACATCAAAAAGTCCGCCGAATCCGCCCAAACCAGACAATACTTTATCCGAAAAAGTCTCTGCTACATGTTTTTTAATAAGTTCAACAGATTTATAGCCTGCCTCTATGTCAACCCCACTTGATTTATAATCAGACCCCATAAAACTTTCCCCTTTATATTTATTTTCGAACAAAATAATAATACCCTAAAAATATTTTTAAGACTTCAGACTATTCTTGAAAGCTGTAATAATTATACTAATTATATAAATTCTAATCAATAGATTATTTTATATATATAAATTAATAATATAACAAATTTATAGAATCAGATTTTTGAGATTAAAAGCCACACAAACTATCTGTCAAAACTATCAAAAAGATTGTTTTTTTAGTAATAATATCAGATTATTCAAGGAAAAATATTGAAAAAATCATAAATAATCACCAAAGTATTTAAATAAATTTGATTACAAAAATATCGATTTATTTTCAAATTCTAATACAATTGGGCAAAATACACAGTAGAATTTTCGGTAAAATCACTAAATTTTCCTAATTTTGTATTTAAAATTTCGCTTAAAATATTTTTTGGCTCAATTTGCCGTAGTTCATAATTAAAAAGCTGATTAAATTTTTCAGATATATGAACCGGTTTAAATATTTTATTTGCCGAGGTAATAATTGATTTTTTTAGAATTTCTTCCGTGATTATAAAATTTTCGAAAAACTCGCCTATATTCAAAAAATCCCTGCCGCAAGGGTCTTTATACGAATAAATAACGATATCGCCGTTTTGCTCGGCAATCGCGCCGTACGCATATGCACCGCCTTTTGTACGCACATAATCAAGCAGAAAATAATTTTCAATAATATTTGCCATAACTATTTTTTCGCCGGAAAATCCGCGCACATTTTTTATTATAGCAGAATTGTAATTTGTGGATAAATTTAAATCAAATTTTGAATTAAGGTTTTCATTCGGCTTTGTAATGAATCTTTCGTAATTACAAGTCTCGAATACCGGGATTTTTTTCTGAATATAATCTTTATATTCCTTTGCGCATGCAAGATTGATTATCAAATTTTTGCTAAACATTAATTTTCTTGTATTCTTTATTTCATCATAAATAAATCCGTTTTTTAGATTTTCGTAGAATGATAAATATTTAATATTGTCGAGCAAAGTATAATTCTTATTGAAATATGATCTCACCTTATTATTTGCAAATTCTTGACCGCGGCTCACGATTTCGGATTTTAAATCAAATTCAATTTCCGGAAAATATTCTGCAAGCTCAATTAATTTATTTATCAAAAAATCAAAATTTTTAAGCAGGCCTTTTATTTTCACGATAAAATATAATTTATCTCCAATAACATCAGCATCAAATTTTATATCGTAACTATTTTTATTAAGCATTTTTAAATTAATTCCGATATACATTCCGTTTATTTCGGGGATTTCGTAATATAGATTTAAATAAAATATTTCGCTTTCTGTTTCATAAAAATATAAATTTTGCATTTTCTCCAATTTTTCAAACACAATATTATTTTTCAAATCATTGATATTCGTTTTTATTAATTCGTGAGTTTCTAAAATCTCAGAGCTTTCTGATAAATCCGAATTTGTTTTTTTCGGAATTTTGAAATCCATTTTGCTTGGAAGCATTTCATTATACACTTTAGCGTCATTACGCAAAAAATAATTCTCTATAATATTTTCGAGATTAATATTTTTTAGATACCTCTGTCTGTTTATTGCATTTTCGGGATTATCGCCGTACATAAATTCGTCAAGCAATTCAAAATAAATCCCCAGGCCCTTCGGGCGAATCCCGTAATATTGCTCTTTACAAGAAAACTCCGCTTTATCAATACAATTAGTTAATATTTTTTTATCTATTTCTTGATTTAAATTCAAAAACAAAATATTTTCAAAATCATCTGCGCTGACTTTCGGATTTTTCAGAATAATGGAAAAAATATTGTACGTGTATTCAGATTCGAGCTTTATATAAAAATCGGAAGCATAATCCTCGAATATTTTTGTTTGCAATAAATAGTCCCGGAGAATTTTCAATGCCGTATTTAAACGGTAATCTAGCGCCGAGCCGCAAACAAACGCCACCGAGAGATATTTTATACTACCCGAATAATATCTCTTAATTTTTTTGGATTTATTTTGTATCAGAAAATTATTCGAAATTGGATTTTCTTTTTGTTTAATGAGGTATTTTTCAAGGTAATCCAAATAATAATCCAAATCCAGATTTCCATAAAGATAAATAAATGCGTTTGAAGGATTATAATAATTTTTGTGAGCCTGCAAAATTTCAGAATATGTAATATTTAAAATGTCATCCGGATAGCCGTAAGATGTGAATTGCAAATTATTTTGAAAAATTTCAGAGCGGTTATAAAATTGCAAAAGTTCTAAAGGGTCACTGAAAAATCCCAACATTTCGTTATAAACAACGCCAAAATTATTTTTATTAAAGCCTTCCTTTAAAAAAGCGTCCTCGTTTAAAAGCGGATTAAACACAGCATCTAAATAAACATCCGTCATTTGATTGAAATCCCCAATTAAATATGATGCCAACGGATAAACAGTCTTATCCAAAAAAGTGATTGCGTTTAAATAAGTATACACCGCTGACTTTACCATATCATTAAAAGGATCGGGGTAGGGATATTTTTTCGAGCCCATCAAAACTATATGTTCCAAAATATGAAAAACACCTCTGTTATTGTATGAAGGTGTTTTAAAAGCAATCGAGAAAACTCTATTCGGGTCTTGGTTCTTGCAGTATAAAAACTTTGCCTTTGTATCATGAATAAATAAATCAAAAGATTTTGTTTCTAAAATTTTATTAAACATAATTCCTCTTAAAAGCTTCTAAAATTCATTATTAGAGCGGTATTTTTTTTTCAAAAATTCTAAAATATTATGCAGTGCCGATTGAAAATCTTTTATTTTTCCCTGTGATTTTTTGATATTAGCGTTTTCAAATTCGACTTTTATAGAAAGCGGGTCGATTGCGCGCGCACGCTCGATGGCAATTCGCGCAGCCTCATAATTATTATTCAGCCTGTTGTATTTCGCAAGAGCAATCCAAAGTTCTAAATTCGAGCGTTTTTCTACGGCCTCGTTCAAAATTCTGATACTTTCATTAATATTGTTCTTCAGAAAAAATACTTCGGCTTCTTTCAAATAAAAGTCTTCATTTTTCATTTTTATCATATTTAAATTTCTCAAAGCATCGTCAAAATATTTTTGTAAAACACAAACCTCAGATATTTTAAATAAATAAAAATCGTCTTTATTTAAAGCATAGGCTTTCAGAAAATAATCTCTCGCTGTCTCCAATTTATTTTTTTCGAGATTGAAAAGCCCCAAAATATAATATTGGTTTTCCTGTTTTTCGATTTGGTTAATCAAAGATTCCGCAATATCAAATTCACCGTTCAAAATCCTTGCCTCAGCCAAATTAAAAATAATGTCTTGGCTATTGCTCATTTGATACGCAAAATTTAAAACTTCGGAAGCTTTTTTATGCTCGCCCATTTTATTATACGCAATTCCTAGATTATTATAAATTTCCGGATTCGTATTTAGTTTCAAAGCATTTTTATAAATATTCACGGCCTTTTCACATTCGCCTAATTGTACCAGCGAATCCGCCTGCTCTTTCAGCCTTTCCCAAACCAGTCTTTTTTCCCAAAGAATCAGCTCGGTTCTCAGCCTATTTATTTCTTGGTCAGAAAAATAATCAATCACTGATAGAAATTTTATGTAACATTCCGAAAGTTTATCTCCGGCACGGATTTCGGATATCCTTTCCGCAATATAGTCTAATTTTAAATCTCTTTTTACCCACAAAACAAAAGAATCGCTTAAAAATTCATCAATGCTCTGCTTCCAATAATGATAGCAATGATAAAGTGCTTCTTCAAAAGAATACACCTTGATATTTGTCAAGGCGAATTTATAATATTTAGGGTTTTCGTATTGTGTTAAGCAAACTAAATTAGACATATAATCAACTCCGGATTTTCCCCAAACCGAAATCCGGCTTGGGGAAATTGATTTCTTATAATCTTATCAGCTCGGTTATGCTGATAGCAATGCTGTCAAGTATATCATAAAATTTGTCATTTAAATCGTAATATTTACCGTATGGTTTTGTAAGCGGGTCATATGCGTTAATGCTTTCGGAATCTTTGCGCGCTACAATATAAGTCACAATATTATTTGAAGAGAGCATGTATGCAATATCGTCAACGGACATTCCTGAAACGGTCGGCACATGCGGCGGCGCGTCGGTTATCAAAATAAAAATATTTTTTGATTCCGGCTCAAGTGATGATGCTTCTACAAGCTGAACGCCGGTTTCAAGCGCATCCAAGGATGATTCTGGAATATCTCCGCCATAAGTACGAGGAATATTTTTTACCTGCTTTTGGAACTTCAAAACATCAGAAGTAAAGCCGTAAACGCTTGCCTGTTCTTTTTCGTATAAATCGCCGAAGCCTATTAATCCAAGCTTAAAGCTTGCGCCTTTAGAGCTGATTATATTCGAAAACTCAATAGCTCTGTCTTTAACGCCGTTAATGTATGTATCCATACTTCCTGTTGTGTCAATCAAGAATGTTACATTAACAATATCGCTTCCGGCCGCCGACGCGGATCTCTTTGGCGGGTCATAGACTTTTGTACGGTCAAATTCAGCTTTTTCTGTTCTTCCTGTTGCCATATCCTTAACAAAAACCTCGAAAAGATTGTTTTCGTCAGTTGCATAAGTTATTTCAATTTGTGTAGTTCCGGTCAGTCCGTCAAACAAAACGCTTCCGATATATTTTTTATCATCTTCTTTGCCTTTTTCCCATTGATAAACGTCTACCGTTACGGAAGAAGCGCCCGTCATACTCGCAAAATTAGAATCGGAGACTCTTGCCGGAATCGGCGTACCCATCGGAATAATTGGAATCATTGCTTTGCGCATTGTCGAGATATCCACAACGGCTTCTGTTCCGAAAACCTGTCTTGTGATTTGTCCGATTTTCACGTTTTTATTAGGAAGATGAATTAAATAATTATAAATACTTGCGCCCATTGCCACGGATTTCGCCGGGTCAGTCGCGCGGTATGGCTCTTTAATGTATCCGGCAACCATTCGTTTTACCATTGGAATCAGCGTAGAACCGCCGACCAAAATAACTTTTGAAACTTCGTCGGTTTCAATAGAGGCACGTTTCAAGGATTCGGCAATAATCTCACGGCTGCGGTCAACATATTTTCTGATAAGAGCTTCAAAATCCTCGCGCGTAATTTCCAATGATAAATTTTTCGGAACTCCGTCAATTATAATAAGCGGATGAATTCTTATCGAAGCTTTATTTGTTCCCGATAATTTTTTCTTGGTGTTTTCCGCTTCCTGCTTTAATTTTTGAAAAACTCTTTTGCGTTCGCTTTCTTCTATATCGTCCAACGAAATTCCGTTTTCATTTTCGAAAGCACTTTTCATCATTTTAATTAATTCTGCGTCGAAATCATCACCGCCGAGATTCATATCGCCGACATCAGATAATTCCTGAAAAACTTCCTGCCCGTCCTCATCTTTGGAAACCCGCAAAACGCAAGAGTCGAATGTTCCGCCGCCAAGGTCATAAACCAAAAGTGTCTGCGCATATCCTTGTTTAAAACCATATTCAACCGCCGCCGCCAAAGGCTCTGACAGGAGAAATACATTTTTAAATCCTGCCAAAGTTCCGGCTTCTTTTGTTGCAAAAATCTGTCTGTCGTTAAAATACGCCGGATGCGTAATTACTACTTCCTCAAAAACTTCACCGCTTTGTTCTTCTGCGGCTTTTTTCAATTTTTTAAGAATCTCGGAGCTTATTTCCTCCGGTGATTTTTCCATTCCTGCAATTGTAATTTTTTCGTCGTTGCCCATACGTCGCTTTACCGACAAAATCGTATTGTCCGGATAAATTATTGCGCCTTGTTTGGCTTCGTTTCCGACAACAACTCCATCTTCCATATAAGCAACAACAGAAGGAAGAATTTCATCTGTTCCGTCGACCTTTACAACATCCAAAGAATCATTTTTATCATTATAAATCACAGCCGCCGAGTTTGTAGTACCTAAGTCAATTCCTAAAAAGCTCATTTTTATCCCTCCAAAATAGTTTTCGCAAATCTGCTCGGGTCAAAGTCTACCTTAAATCCGCTAGGCTCGTATTCGCCGTTAAATCCCATATCTTCTACGTTTCCTTTTACCAAACCGCCCTCTTCTTCAACTTGAAGCGTAATTTTCAGCCTTGTTTTACCGCTTGGACGCTTCGGCAAATCTTTTATTTCAACTTCTCCGATTAATTTACAATCTTCATAACTGTCCTCTTTATTAATTCGCTCGAGTATCTTTAAACTAAAGACCGTCATATCTTCTTCGGTATCGCCCGAAAGCGTGAATACTTGAGATTTTTTCGCCAAAGAATAAGATGTCCCTCTTCTAATCATATTATAAAAAGATTTTTTTGAGCCATTCACGATTTCAAAACCGATATCATGCGCAACCGTTACCTCAAATTCAACCGATAATTTTTCTGATTCAACATCCGGCTCGGATAAAAGTCCCATTTTCATCGCCGCATAATATGTTGCACCAAGCGAAATATCCAGTGCAGGTTTTTCGGAAGTATAGATTTTATTTTCGTCGTTAAAAATCCCGAGCAGCATATCGCGCACCCACGGCATCGCCGACGAGCCGCCTTCTAAAAGCACACGGTTAATCATATCCGGCGTGATTGCACCGGTATACGCCTCACGCATGGATTTTAAAACAAGCTTTCTTGTTTTATCAATAAAAGGCTCGATAAGGTCTTCAAAAGTTTCGCGCGTCATGGATTCCACAAAAGGCGGAATACAGAAAGTAAAAGGTATGCGGTAAGATTTTACGCCGGAAAGCCGCTCTTTCGCTTCACGGGCACGCATAATAAGCTCAACTTGATTTTCTACAGCAATATCAGATTTTTCTTGTTTTGTTTTCTCAAGAATAAATTCGTAACATTTATCGATAATCGATTCGTCAATATTATCGCCGCCGTGATAAGCCTCGCCGCCTTCGCTGATAACTTGCAGTTTTATATGATTTTCATCGCGCTCCACAACATAAAAAATTGTAATATCCAGCGTTCCGCCGCCAAAATCAAAAACCATAATTTTCTCGTCTTTTTGAATTTTGTGCCGAAAATTATAAGCTAAACAAGCCGCTTTCGGCTCCTCGATAAGACAGATTAACTTTTCAGAAATTCCGGCTATTTGGCAGGCACGCATTGTAGCTTTTTTTGCAGCGTCATCAAAATCATACGGAACGGAAACAATAACGCCGGCGATTTCGGCTTTCGGATTCAGGCTATAGCAATGGTCGATTAGTTCTTTCAAAATCATTGCCGAAATATCCTCAGGCAAATATTCCTTTCCTTCAAATATAACTTTTTCGTTTGTACCCATTTTTCTTTTTATAGAGCGGATTGTTGATTCGGGATAAATTTTCATACTGCGGTAAGCTTCTTCACCGATAACCCATTCTTCTTCCGTAGAATCGTCGTCTTTTCGGTATTGCACAACAGAAGGCAGCGGAATTTTTCCAAAACCGTTCGAAATATCGATAGGCTCAGGAGTTTTTGTATTATTATCCCAATACGAAATTATAGAATTTGTAGTACCAAGGTCTATACCCAGTATATACCAATCCTCCGGCAGTTCTCCCAGTTCGTCAATTTTATTTTTGTATTCTTCCCAATTCATTAAAAGCACCTCAGCTCATGGATATAGTAAATTTTTGTTTATAGTCCGTTTTTGGAAATAAATCTCCAAACCCCAAATCCTCAATCTCTACACAAAGCGAATCCGGCTTTTCAAAATGCATAATCAATTTTATTTTTGCTGTTCCTTTCGGCCGTCTGATAAGTTTATCCAAAGTCAATTTGTCCAAAAGCTTTGTTTCGAAATCCACATTACGTTTATATATTTCAATGCTGTACGGAGTTTCGTTTAATATCAAAGATAGCAAAGCTTTTGCGTTCCACCAAAACGAATTTCGTTCGATCAAAGTAAAAAATTTATCTTGTTTATTATTAAAAATCCTAATACCGATATCTTCCGTCAGCAGATTTTTATCTTTTATAACAAATCTGTTATTATCTACAATTCCCAGTTTTTCCGCGGCAATAACGGCCGCGCCTTCGGCGGTGACCCCTTTCGAATTTCTGAAAAAAACCGTTTTGCTCTCTCCAAAAATTTCATCTACCAAAGCCTGCGCCCAATGCATTTCAAAGCCGCCGCCGGTACAAATAATAGAATCGATATCTTTTAATTTCAGCTTTTTGTTCGTAGTGTTTTTTTCCAAAGATTTAAGTAAAAATTCTTTAAACCTATTTTTAAAATCCAAAATTAAATTTTCTATTTCCTCCTTTGTCAATGTAAACTGAAAAGGCGGATGAATGAAATTATAATACAATTTTACGGACTTGCCGGAATTATTTTTTTGAAAAATCAAATCTTTGTGGTTATAAATAAACGAAAATAGCTGTTCCTGTTCATAAGTTGATAAATCTGCGAATTTTATATTATTGGCCTCGAGATGTTTTAGAACAAGAGTATTTATTATCGAGTCAATATTTTTTTCTCCCAATTCGAGGTCATACAAGGAAGAAATACATTCGGTCTTTATTTCTCCGAATTCGTTTTTCAATTCATAAATCGCCGTTCTAAGCTGTTTCGAGCCAAAATCAATTACCATCGCCCGCTGGTTTTCAATACTCTTTTTATAAAAATATCTTGTCAAAATACATTCGCGGTTAGGAATATAATCAATAACATATTTGTCATAGCCCGAATTAGCGAACGCGATTTTCAGTTCATTCAGCGAGTTCTCGTCTATATAAGCAGGAATGGATACAACAATTCCCGCAATATTTGCTTTAGGATTGAGATTTTTGCAATTATTTATGAGTTCTCTAATATATATGCCTAAAATATTTGTAAAACTAAGCGGTTTATCATTAATGTAATAATATTCTTTTTTTCCAAGTCTGTCCATAATTGAAGTTATTTTTATGTCATCTTTGTTTACATTATTAAAAAGCGCATATTCACCAAAAATCCATTCTTTGTCTTCCGAAACATATTGAATTGCAGACGGAAGATTTTGTTTGCCGTAGCCGCCGCTGATATCAATAATTTGGGGTTCTTTTTGATTTACGTCAAAATACGCAATCGCGGACATTGAATTTCCGATATCGATTCCGATTATAAATTCCGACTCGTCGGGATATTTTTCAGCAAAACTTAATTTATTTTTTTTCCAACTCATTTTATCACCCTATTTCGCTGCAACAATATTGGCGCGGATTATAACTAAACCATCTTTTTTAAAGCCTTCATTCAGCGGTTTAATTATTTCGCCTTTACTAAAACCGTCTTTCTTTTCTGCAACAAGGATTTCATGTTCTTTTGGATTAAAAATATCGTGAGTATTTGGACAAATTCGTTCGATATTGTTTTTAATTAAGAGATTGTCCAGATAATTCATTGTTTTTTCGAAAATACTTACATATTTTTTGACAACTTCGTCCTCATCTTCTTTCAATTTAGAAAGAGAGTAATGCTCGATTTCTTCAAATGTCATTATTTCCGAAAGGATATTATCCCGCAAATATAAAGTAAAAATTTTATCAATCTTGTCTTTTTTGGATTCGAGAGCTTTCACACGCTTGTCTATATAGGATTCAAATTCGGAATCATTCAAGGCCGCCAAAGTAAATCCATTTGAAATATCTTCCGACTCGATTTCCGTGGAACTAAATTTCTCGGATTTAAATTCATTTATATTCATTAAAAGATTATTCAAATATTCTTTTTCTTTATCGCTGAACGAAGAATCATTTTTAAGAAGCTTTTCAATCGAATCATTTATCTGCACAATAAATTCGTCGCATTTCTCGTTTATGCTTTCAACTTTTATTTCGAGAGTTTCTGAAATTCCTTTTAGGATATCGTTCGCCGGAAGCTCATCGGTTTTGGTTGCATAAGCTTTATTAAAATTAACATAAATATTTAAAGCACTGATTAAATCTCTGGTCATACGCAAATACGCCTTTGTTTTTTCCCTTGATTCTCTCAAAATATTATCGCTGTAATCTTGCGTTTCTAGCTTAATTTTATATAGAATATTATCCTCGATTTTTTTGACAATCGAATTATATTTCTCTTTTACAATATTAAAGAAAAATTTCATTTCAAGATTATTCATAGAATCATAAATCGATTTTATACATTCATTGTCAAAAGCTTCTTTATTTTCTTCTTCGGTCAATCTGGAATTTTTCTCGGCTTCGATTAAAAAAATCGAAAGCTCATCAAATTTACGGCTGATAAATTGATATGCCTCACGTATTACAGAAAGCATTTTATCAATAGAAATTTTTTCCTCGTTAGTTTCGCTGCTTATTTTTTCAAGCGGAATTACCTGAACTTTTATTATGCTGGATAAAATTTCGTATTCCTGTTTCATTAATTCCAAATATTTAGTTGTGATTTTTCTGCGCTCCAAATCATTTATATTCGCTAAACAATCCGCTTTTGTCAATAAATAATTTGTGCAGACATTGTTTTCGATAAAATCAGTAAAATTTTCAACAATAGCCGTTACAAAAAGTGCATCCTGATCCGGCTGTTTTGAAAAATTAAAAATAACATCCTTTGTAATATCTTTGTTCAGCACAATCGTATTATTGTCCAAAGACCTTATTTGTTTGCGCTCGAAAATTCCCATAGAGGCCCGTATTATTTTCAGCTTTTCTTCCAAAATCGGGTTGATTTCTTTTTCGTTGTATATTTCAAAATACTGGTTTATCTGGTTGCTCAAAATAAGTTTAAGCCCATCCAAAATTTCAATTTTTTTATCGGAAATAATAAAACGCTTATTTTTATTGTAGAGATTGATAAATTTTTTAAAACTGTCGTTTAAGTAATTGCAGTATAAATAAATTTCTTCGTCTTTGTTTTTCAAAAGATTATTATCTTTTAGCTCCAAAAGCTTATTATTGACGAAAATATTTATAGAATTAAAAGTTTTGGTATTCGCTTTTGAAATAAACGCAGATACAAAATTTGTAAGCGATTTATACTCTTCATTTATTTTAAAATGTCTATTTGCAATCTCAGAATATTTACCGGACATCGTCATACCTCATTTTATAAGAAATGCCAAATAAAAATTTATTTGGCATTTAATTATTTATACTATCAAAAAAATAGTATCAGACGAAAAATAAATTTGCTTAATCATATAGCTCGTCCACAGAAAGCTCAGTAACAATACCATCATTACTCATACTTTGGGCGGTAACCTTCAACATATTGTCTTGGCTTATGTTAAAAATAACTTTCACTTTTTCAACGCCGCGCGTCGCCTGAGGGATTCCGCGCAAAGTCGTACCGGCGAGCCGTTTCATACCTTCGCTATTAACTTGTAATGTTTTTCCCTCTTCGGCCGGCTTAGTGCTTTCGTAAACAACAATCGCCATACTCGACACATTGTCAAAATTCGTTGTCAGAAGTTCTCCGGCTTCGATAAATAATCCGTCTTTCGGAATATCCATTCCGGCACGAACGATTTCCATAAAGCGTCTGCCCGACAATTCCAAACCAAGCGGGTGAACCGTTCTTTCATGCACAACCGGCCCTTTTAAAGTCGGCATCATTATCATATTGCAATAATACGCCGCACCTTGCGAAATACTGAGCGCCGGACTGATTTTTGATTTATAAGGCTCTTTAGTGAATTTTTCTTTAATCTTGTCCGCAATAAGCCCAATCGAAGAACTACCGCCTACAAGAAAGATTTCATCAATATCAGCCTCGGTAACTCCGGCGGCTTTCAAAGAATCATCAACTAAATTTATTGTAATATTCAAGATATCCGAAAGATCTTTTTCTCTGAATTTTTCATAAACCTCTTGGCTGTCGCCCAAAGAATTTATGCGTTTATGAGTAATAAAATCTTCTCGGGTAATTTCCATATTTATATTAATTATTCTCGGCTCTTGAATAAAAGGCGCAAGAACAACTTTTGCTGATTTCGCATGGCTTAAACGTTCTTTTGTTTGACTTGCAATCTGCATTAATCTGACAAGTGCGATTTTCTTTTGGCGTTTAGAGACTCCGTCATCAGAATTTTCATCAAACAAATCAATTTCATTGTTTGTCATTTTTTTGAATTCTTCATAAATCATATCCATTATGATTTTGTCGATATCATTTCCGCCCAAATCGTTGTCGCCGTATGTGCTCAAAATGCTGATTTGCGGTTCGCCTAATTCTTCGGATTTTATTTCCAAAACGCAAGCGTCAAAGGTTCCGCCGCCGAAGTCATAAACAAGGACTTTTTTATCTTTGGATTCGTTCATTGCATAAGAAATCGCCGATGCAGCAGGCTCTAATCTTAAATAAACATTATCTTCATCGAATCCTGCAAGAACAGCGGCTTCTTTAGTTTTCTTTTTTTGCTTGTCCGTCGAGTTTGCCGGAACTGTGATAACGCAGCCGGTAAATTCGCCCGCTATATTCAATTCTTCCTGAACATACTCGTCCGCTTTTTGTTTCAAATAATGCAAAATTTCACCGGCGATTTCTTCCGGAGTAAAAGAATATTCTTTTTCGTCAACAACGACATTAATTTTTTCGTCGCCGCCCAATAATCTTTTTATCGATAAAACCGTGGATTGCGGATAAATAATAGCGGCTTCTTTTGCTTGAATACCAAAAACTTTGCTTAGCTTGGAAGGATCTTCGATATCTGTTTCAAATTGTATTGCGGTCGGAAAAATATTGCTTCCGTCTATCGGGATTGTCTCGGCTTCGCCTGACTTAAAATTATAAATACTTACAACAGAGTTTGTTGTTCCAAAGTCGATTCCTAAAAATAGTCCTCTTTCAATATCAATACCTAAAGTTCCCATAAACAACCTCCTAAAAAATTATGCGAGAACCGCATATATTCTACGAAAATTTAAAATTATTAAATAATATATTTAAACAAGTCTACCTTTTATCTTTTTGGATTCCTTCATTTCATCGCTGATTATTGTAAAAATATCACTAAATTTCAGCGTTTTTTCCCAAATAAGCGCTTGGTTAATCGTAAAATACTTATCATCAAAATTATCACTTACAATAATTTTAAAATTTTCTACAGTTTCTTCTTTTGTTTCGATACTGCCCGAATCCAGTTCCTCACTAATGAAATAAGTAATTTTTTCTCCGAAAAAACAAATCAGATTTGTAAAATAATATCCAAATTTAAAATATTTCATTTGCTTTCTTTGAAAATCTTCTTTTTCATTAAATTTATAAAAAATAAAAACTTTTCGGCTTGGATAAGTTTTATAGACAAAAGGTTGATTTTTCTCTATATACGAGGACATAATCGTTTTGTCTTTTATCTTCTTAAAAATCGGGAATAAAATCTCGTCTTCGAGCATAAATTGCTCTGCGTCTTTCATTATTTCAATATTCCGCTTAAAATTTATGCCGTTTGCGATATAAACCGAGCTGAGCATATAACAAATCATTTTATTTCCGGTAGATTTATATTCCTTTTCCAAAATCCCGATAGTTTCATAATCCAAATCATAATTACCGTTGCATATTTTATACATTATGAAATATATAAATTTCTCGATTAAAGAGAGATTGAAACCCGCTTCATAAACTCTGCAAAAAGATTTCTGTATATCTTGGTTTATAATTTTTGTATATAAAGACATCTCTAAAATTATTTCGTCAATTTTAAGCACGTCATCAACAAAATTAGACAGCGACTTGCTCAGTTCCAGCCAATTTTCAAGACTTCCTTTATAATGCGACAAAACTATATCAATCAGAATTTTATCATACCAATTTTTAATAAGCAAATCATAAGCCAAATTCGCAAATTGCTCATTATAATCCTTTAGGCGTGAAATTTCTTTTATCGCGAAAAAAATATTCTTATCAGAAATATTCTCATTCCTGCTGAGCAAAAGTTTTACCGATAAATCAATTTCTTCCGAATTTAAAAATACTAAAAGCATAGATTCGACATGCCTATCGGGAACATTCAAATAATCGATTTTCAAATAATAAGAAAGCGCATCTTGATATCTATTGTTTATATTGTAAATATTTCCAATTTGAGCATTTATATTCGTCCGAATCTCATCAGAAATATTTGTGCATTCCAAAGTGTCTTTTAAAACATGCAAGCCTTCCACAAGAACATTCTTATTTGAGACATAGTAATCTGAATATGCAAGCAATAAATTTACGTCACGGTTGCCGTGCGAATAAAAATATTTCAGCAATTCTATATTCGAATAATTCAACACTTTTGTGATTTTTATATTGTCATTAATTATTTTTTTTATGCTTCGGTCAAAACAAAAAATATTAAATGATTCCGTCGACGAAAAAATATCAATTTTTTTAGATTTTACATGATAGCTCTCGATATCCTTTTTTAGCTTATCACATACCCAAATATGCGAAACCAAATCTGAATCCAAATGTATTTCATATTTAAAAATATCGTCTTTTATTAATTTTTCGGCCGATTTCAAAATATTTTCGCCTATTGAATAATTCTTCGAATTAACTAAAAAATACGCATATATATTTTTAAAATACTTCGTATTTACATTATTTTCTATTCCAATCGCCGCAAACTGCATTATATTCGATTTATGATTATTCATAATATCAATGAGTTTCGGGTCTTTTATTAAATTATAATACAAAAACGCCCGAATATTATTATCAATTCTTGTATTTTTAATATAATCGACAATAATATAAGAGCTGATACTTTCTTGCTCATATTTATATGCTAGTTCGATATAGCGGTCATAATACAAAGCATCCAGCACGAGTTTCTGCTCCGCTTGGTTATAATAATTCAAAGCCTCGAAAGAATAATCTCTGGAATCATATATTTTTTTGCAGATAATTTTCAATATAAAAAGCGGCTGATAATTAGAATAAATTTTCTTATAAAAAGCAATATCGTCCTGCGGATTTTCTATAATATAATTTTCAAAATAAGTCAATAAATCTTTTATATCAAAACCTTGGCTCAAAGCCCAATTTAAATTATTATAAAAAACCTCTTTATCAAAAATTTCTTTACTTGCGTAAAAATACTTTAAAATAAAAATATTTAGGAATAATTGAGAATTGTTCTTGCGGTAGCTGCTTAAAAAAGCCTTGAAACAATCATCATAGTTTGTTGTCAAAAGCTCTAATAGTCCAAGAAAAAAATATGAACGCGCCGATAATTCCTGATTCATTTCGTTCGCAAAAAGCTTTCGGAATTTTTTAAGGTTTCGGTCGCTGCCTTTTTTTATATCAATAAATGCCCGTAAAAACATACAAGCCATGTAATTTTCAGGCTCGTTATTTTTAAAATAATTGCGGCTAGGATAAATATTTTGGTAATAATGCTCGGCTTTTTCCAATTCGCCGTTTTCTGCATAAAAAAATATTATCAATAAATAAAGGCTTAGATTGGAATGATTTTTATTAAAGCATAAAATCAAGGTATCCAAAGCCATAATCAAATACCTTTTGCTGTCGGTTATATGATAATTTAAATAATATCTGTTTGCGAGCAAAATGCTATTTCTTATCGATTCATTATTTATAAAAATACTTTCTAATGCAGAAGTCTTTTCTTCGAATATTTTCATTTGTCCACCCCAAAAACCTCAGAGTCTGTGTAGTACTATTTCCATTTTTTAGAATGGAAATAGTATAAAGTTAAATTTCTTAATTTCTCTAAAAATTAAGCTATAATATTTCCAATGCTGAATTTTATTTCACGTATAACGACTCTATCTTCCAAAAAAGCCCGAACTATAAGCGAAGTACGCAATACAGGCTGGCGTTTCAAAGCCGCCTGTGCGCCCGCAAAAGCTGAAACTTTTATATCAAATTTTATTTCCGCACGGTTGCCGACAAGATAAGTCTTGCCTTCGAATTTAACGAAATTATTTTCGGTCACAACCTCCAAAGTAATGTCTTTGAAATAATTGTTCTCAACAATCAAAAATCCCATATCTTCATATTCAAATGATTGTTTAGATAATTTTACATTAATTACGGCTTTTTTATATATTTCAATTTTCAGTTCTTTTTTATAATCTTCTAATAATATTGAATCCGAAACAAAATCCGATTTAATATTTTTGGCATTGATAAAAAAATTCACATTGGCGTAATCCTTCGATTCAAAATCCAAAGACGAAATATCTCTGGTTTCGAGATTAATCCAATTAGAATTATTTACAGTTTTTAAATTTGTT
Organism: Eubacteriales bacterium; assembly: GCA_031551135.1. Lineage (GTDB taxonomy): Bacteria > Bacillota > Clostridia > Lachnospirales > JAITVM01 > JAITVM01. The sequence continues at coordinate 119,957 of JAVBOA010000008.1, forward strand.
TTTATATATCCAAAACCTTTTTTATTGACAACAACGGTGTGCGAAGAAACATCTTTATCGTATTCTTTTAATTTCAGAATATATTTATCCTGCGTAAATTCCAAAAAAACCCTGTTTCCGATTCCGTTCGCCCGAAAAAAACTATCCAATCCACGTTCTTTGTTCGGGTCTTTTATAAAATGTTCATAAAGCTCCATATTTTTATAATCAATTTCTTTTAGCCAAAACATAAAATCACGAGACGAAAACAAAAATCTGGCCTCGGTCGGAAAATATTTATAATATTCATAAAGCTCATTTAAATCAGAGATTTTCATATCTGTTTTTGTAGATAAAAAAGGCGGTATTGTTTTGATTGAAACATTTATTATCGCCTGACCGCCGTTTGAGATGACAATTATTCTGGCTTTCTTTTCCTCAAGCGGCTTTAGGCTTTTCAAATCGGCGAAATATTTAATTTCGCATTTGTTTCCCTCAAAAAACAAAGAATCAAATGAAATTTCGGGGCAATCCGAAATAAGTTCGCCTTTCAACAAAGATCCGCCAATGTTTTGGACATTAAACGATGATTCAAAATATTTATATGCTTCTATTTTTATATTGTCGGTATTCACTTTTAAAACCGGAAGCGTGTATTCTAATTCCTCATAAATATCCAATTTAAATCTCCTTAAATTTTCTCTCTTATATAGTCAAATTGCATATCCATTTGTTCTTTTATTTTAACAATTGTTTGAGTTTGATTTACGGTCTGATCTTGAAGGCTGTCAAAAAGCACAGATAAACGGCTTAAAACCTCGTTATTTGCATTATTAACCCGTCCCATATTATCATTGAGCATATCATTTAACTGCGAATACGACGACTGCATTTGAAGCTCTACAATAGAACCGAAAGCTTCGCCCATTTTTGAAGTAATGCTTTCGAGAGAGCCTTCGTATTGCTGAATGCTTTGTTCCAATAAAGATTGATTTTTATCTATATATTCCAATTGCTTAGCGATTGTATCATAATCGATTTTATTTTGATTATTGGCTTGTTTAAGCTCTTCTATAACATTTACTAAAACATTTACATGGTCACGTATATCCGCAACTTGGTCATGTCCGCGTTCGATATAGCTGTCGAAATTCGCGCTCAATGATTTTGAGGATTCGTTAAAAGTATTTACAACTTCGTTTAAAGATTCGGATGCTATATTTATTTTTTCCTGCGCAAGGCTTGCGGAATTTATGCTTTCTACCCAATGCTGAAGCGGTTTTTCAAGTTCTTCCGCAAAATGCGTGGATTTATTAAGGCTGACTTCAACAGCTTTTGTCATTTCGGAAACGCTGAGCGCAAGCGCGCCGGTCAGATTGCTGCCCATTTTATCGACAGAATCCTTAATAATATCCGATTGTTTCATTATAGCAGTATAAACCTCTCTGCTGAACTTCGAAATCGACGCATTGATATCCATGTTTGTAATATCTGCCAGCTCGCGTTCAACATATTCCGATAATTCGCAGACAAGACGGTCTTTTATTAAATGAAAATCACAAAAAGCAGCTATTAATCTAATTACGACAAAAGTCGAAACTGTGAGCAAAGTAAAAAGCAATTTATCCTGCATATAAAAAGTCAAAAGTACACCGATGAAAAGAAGACCGATTTCAAAATTTTCCACAAATTTCTCCATAGAAGGATAAGGCCAAATAATAAATTTTAATCTTAATAAATATTTCTTGATAATTGATTCCGTGTCAATATTATTAACACCGCGTTCACGGCTCAACCTGTAGTCGTTCATCACTCTGGATACAAGTCCGAATTTTGATTTTTTCTCAGTTTTTGTAGGAGAGTCTTTTTCTGTGGCGTCTGCCGCAATAGAAATGTCACTGTCAACTTTTTCTGTACCTTTTTTTGTTTTTATAGAGAAAATTATGTACTGCGCTTGATAACCGCTGGTTATTATAATCCTTAGTAAAATGATGATTGCTGTCACCGACAAATATGCGATGAGAATATTAATAGTCTCCGGTCCGTTAGTCTCAGTCACCTGTTTGATAAAATTGTTAATCGTTTCTACAATACCCATTATTCAAATCATCCTTTATTTGTATATTTTGATTGCAAAATATCTGAATGTGTTAGTTACTTCTTTTTTTGCAAATATTTATCTATATATATTATACATCTAAGGCGTGGCTTGTCAAAACATTATGAGAAAATTTTTAAGTTTTTCGGTATTTTTTAACGAATTTTAAATCTACGGACTCTATCTTTTCAAAAAGCTTCATTTCGATTACAGATATTTAGCAAAAAATAAAAATGTAATTCTTTTGAAGTCAAAAAAAATTAACACCCCTATATAATAAGGGTGTTATGTAAAGATTTAGAATATAGTAGGTATTAAACATTTCGGGGGAAATTTTCGTTACCTGTAAGTTTTTATTCTAAATAGTTGCTAACGTGTTTGAGGCTATAGACACAAATTCTTTTAATAAAGAAATTGTAATTAGCTGGATTTCAATAAACTCTTTTAATTTTTGATAAACAAAATTCAGATTCGAATTAATTTTAAACAATTCTTTTTTTACTTCGCTAATTTCGTTCTGGTTTTCTATATACTCGATATTAGAGTTAATATTGTTCGAGTCTTTTTTACAATAATCACAAAAGCCAACGAAAGAGTTTACTTGCGTACTGGTTAATTCTGCGTTTTCATAAGCCAACAAATCCAGCTTCGTTTGAATCTGACCAACAATGGATTCGCGCTGCTTAATTAGTTGTTTAATATTAACCGAGTTTTCATAGATTGCGTTTAATTTATCCTCGATATCCAAATTATCATCTTGTTCTTTTTTTAATACACACACTATTTGTGTGCTGGGATAAATCATTTCATACGCGTTATTTTCTTTACTTGAAACCGATGGTCTAGTCAACAGCGATACCACTAACAATCCTCCAATTAATGTATTCTTCATCTTATTGGAATCCCTCCATATCTCCGTCTGAACATATCATTGAGTACCATCTGAATATATTATGCAATACAGATGTGAATAAACTGTGTCCAAGAATTAAACTATTTGTGAATTTGAAAGCTTGCCTCCTTCTCCGGAAATCTGTTGCAAAAAGTTTAATTTCTGGCGTTTTACGGAGATATAATAACATATATTTTTTAAAAAAAATGTTGAAAATCTTTTTCGAAAAAATCTAATTGCTTCAATATTCTTCAAAAATTTCTATTTTTCAAAAGTTTTATTCTCAATTTTTTGGATTTGGCCGGATTCTTTTTTGGCGCGCAGAGGTTTTTCGCGCTCGGGACTACCGCAGAATTTTCCGCTGACATAAATATGTTCTCCTCTTTTTTAAAAGGCCATTTCCGAAAAAATATATGTTATATAGTAGGCGTAACTAAATATAGCATTGTTAATAGTGAAGAAATCCCACAAAAGAATTTTGCGGGAAAATTCTTCATAATTCTTGGCTACATTTATATATACGTCTAATTTTTGAAAAAGTTTACAGACCAAAGCCACCAAATAAAATTAAAAATAAAATTATATAAATTAGCATATTATCGCCAAGCATGCCTAAAATATTCGGGCAAAAAACCAGCAAAAGCAAGATTATTAACAAAATATTATTATCGATTCCCATACCACCGAATTTAGCGAAGTTCATAAATATCCTCCTTGTAATTTCAGCGACTCAATAATTTAAAACCGCTTTGTGTTATATTACATTTTATGGATATTTATTTTTTTCGTGCCTGTCTATTTCTAAAGAAAAATTTCAGCTTGGAAAATTTTTTTGCTCTCGAAATTGACGAGCAAAACAAAAATTCACACCAATTCCTCGAAGCCGACATAGGCGCGCAGAATGGGTGTGAAAATCATACGTTCGTCAGTATAATTATTTTAATTTTTTCAAAACATCCAATAATAATCTGAATATATTTTCTGTTGAAGAAATGCTCAACCGCTCGTCCGGATTATGCGCATCAAAAATATTCGGGCCTAAAGAAATAATATCAAGCTCCATTTGTTCTGCAAAAATTCCGCATTCCAAACCGGCGTGAATCGCTTTAACAACTCCGTCTTTATTAAACATCTCGTTATATGATTCCAAAAATATTTCTCGTAAACAAGAATCTTTTTTGTATTCCCAGCCCGGATAATTTCCTCTTTGCGTTATTTCTGCTCCAAGAATTTCGGCTGCGTTTTTAAATTTATTTATAATCATTTCTTTTTTGCTGGCTATCGATGAACGAATCGAAGTTGAAATTTCTACCGAATTATCCTTTGTGTTCAAAATCCCGAGATTATTCGAAGTTTCAACGAGACCGTGCAAATCTTTGCTCATTTCGGCAACGCCGTTCGGCAAAATCGTAATCATAGAGATAGTTTTATCCGTGGAGGTTTTTGTGAATACTCTTTCAAAATCTCTGTCGGATTTCTCGAAAATAATTTTTATATTATTGTCGATTCCCGAATTTTCTTTTTTGAACAATTCGGAGTAATTTTCTATAGCTTCCGTTAATTTAGGAATTTCGTTCCGATTTACGCTGATTATTGCGCCGGATTCACGTGGGATTGCGTTGTCCAAAGAGCCGCCGAAAATATTAACTAAATAAATTTCTCCGATTTTTCGTAATTCGTCTAAGAGTCTTCCCAATAAAACAATGCTGTTCGCCCTGCCCGAATTGATTTCCATTCCGGAATGACCGCCGACGAGACCTTTTATAAATAAATTATATTCAACAAAATTCTGCGGTTTTAAATTAAATTCAATAGGCAGAGAAAGATTTACACGAACACCGCCGGCGCAAGAAGATAAAAATTCTCCTTCTTCTTCTGAATCTATATTAATTAAATATTTTCCGCTTAATTGCGAAACATCAAAGCTTTGCGCACCAAAAAGTCCTGTTTCTTCTTCGGTTGTCAAAAGAACTTCCAAAGGCGGATGCTCTAAATCATTTCTATCCAAAATCTCCATTGCCATGGCCACGGCGATTCCGTTATCCGCCCCAAGCGTCGTGCCTTTCGCTTTAATAAAATCTCCGTCGATATAAGTTTTAATCGAGTCTTTCAAAAAATCATGCTCTGTGTCCATATTTTTTTCGCAAACCATATCCAAATGACCTTGCAAAATTACTGCCGGAGAGTTTTCAAATCCGTTTGTTCCATCTTTTTTAATCAAAATATTAAATGCTTTATCTTGTATAACAAATAAATTCCGCTTTTTTGCCCAATTATATAAATAATCACTTATTTCTTTTTCATTTCCCGAACCGCGCGGAATTTTGCTTATTTCCTCAAAAAAATTCAAAACCATTTTTTTGCTCCTTTTTTAACTTCTCTGGAATTTTTATTAAATATTATTTTCAGAATTCAAATCCGGTCTTTTTATGTTTGTGCGCAAAATCGACTGCTCTTCGCGCCATTTTTCGATTTCTTTATGATGCCCCGAAAGCAGAATTTCGGGAACAGAAAGCCCCATAAACTCACGTGGGCGCGTATAATGCGGATATTCCAAGCGTCCGTTTGAGAATGATTCATTTTGAAAAGATTCTTCACTGCCCAAAACTCCCGGCAGAAGTCTTGAAACGGCATCAATAATCACCATAGCCGCTAATTCTCCGCCTGTCATCACAAAATCCCCAATCGATATTTCATCCGTTACAATCAATTCGATAACACGCTCGTCGATTCCCTCATAATGACCGCAAATAAAAATCAAATCCTCGGCTTTCGAAAGTTCTTCCGCCATTTTTTGATTAAAAACTTTTCCTTGCGGGGATAAATATATTACTTTAGGATTTTTTGTATTTTGCAAAACCGAATTGCAGGCATTATAAATCGGACCGGGAGCCATGACCATTCCGGCACCGCCGCCATACGGATAATCGTCAACTTTCTTATGTTTGTTTTCAGAAAATTCACGAATGTCTACAGTATTTAAACTAATAATATTTTGACCGATTGCCCGCTTAATAATACTATGATTCAATCCGCCTTCAATCATCTCCGGAAAAATAGTCAGCACATGAAAATTCACCTAAGACCCTCCAAAAGCTTTACAATCATTTTCTTTTCGTTTATATCGATATTCAAAATACATTGTTTTATTGCCGGAATCAAAATTTCTTTTTCTTTTTTCACAATATACACATCATTTGCGCCCGTTTGCAGAATATCCGTAATTTTGCCCAGATGCTCATCTGTATCCGTATAAACATCCATATCTATTAAATCAATCATATAATATTCATTTTCCGAAAGCTTTAAAGTTTGAGACTCCGGTATTTTTATTGTGAAGCCTTTGAGTTTTTCGGCATTCGTCATATCGTCGATTCCCTCAAATTTCAATAAAACAAAATTTTTATGATACCGCACGTTTTTTATGATGAGATTTTTACTTGTACTTTCATTCTCTAAAATAACCTCATTTAATTTTTCAAAACGCTTTATATCGTCGGTAGTCGGAACAACCCGAACATCGCCTTTTATCCCTTGTGTATTTACAATTTTACCTATGCTGAATAATCTTTCCATATTTCCTCCAAAACACAAAAAACCATAAAATAATCTATGGTTTTTGTAAATTTAATGCGATAACACGCATAAAATTATTGAATAATTTCTACTACTACTCTTTTGTCGCCGTGAATAGCAGCAGCTTTAATCACTGTCCTAATAGCTTTAGCAATCCTACCTTGTTTACCGATAACTTTGCCCATATCTTCGGGAGCAACTTTTAATTCCAAGATGGTTGATTTTTCGCCCTCTATTTCGTTTACAGAAACCATATCGGGATAATCAACAAGATTTTTTGCAATAATTTCCAAAAGCTCTTTCATTTATCAATTCCTCCATTAGAAGTTATAGCAATTTCTGAAAATAACATCGATATTTGCTGTAAAATGTCTTAGGACATGAGCATTTCCAACCCATAAACATAAGTTATTTTTATAAATCGCCAAGAAAGCAAAAATGTAATTTTATAGCAAATGGATAATTAAATAATTCGATTATTGTAAAACTCCGGCTTTTTTCAAGATAGCTCTGACAGTATCTGTAGGTTGCGCACCGTTTCCAAGCCATTTTTTAGCGGCTTCGTCGTTAACTTTAACCACGGATGGATTTTTTGTCGGGTCATAATAACCTATTTCTTCAATAACTTTGCCATCACGCGGAGTTCTTGAGTCAGCGACTACGATTCTATAAAAAGGAGCTTTTTTTGCGCCTAATCTTTTTAATCTGATTTTTACAGCCATTTTGTTCACCTCCAATTTAATATTTGTTAATATAGCTATTCGCTATACATCTATCTCAAAAAAGGAAAATTCATTTTGCCTTTTTTGCCTTTAGTCATATCAGTTAGTTGTTTCATCATTTTTTTCATTTCTTCAAATTGTTTAATCAAACGGTTTACTTCTTGAATTGTTCTTCCGCTGCCCTGCGCGATTCGTTTTTTTCTGGAGCCGTTAATGATACTGGAATTTTGGCGTTCTCTGGCAGTCATAGAGCTTATGATTGCCTCAACATGCAGCAAATCTTTTTCATCTACCTCAACGTCCTGCATTGCATTTCCCATTCCCGGAATCATCCCTAAAAGATTTTTCAAAGGACCCATTTTTTTTACTTGCTGTAATTGGCTCAAGAAATCGTCGAAAGTAAATTCATTATTCCGCATTTTCTTTTCCAATTCACGAGCTTGCTCTTCGTCTATTGATTCTTGGGCTTTTTCGATAAGCGATAAAACATCGCCCATTCCCAAAATTCTGGAAGCCATCCTGTCCGGATGAAAAGCTTCCAAATCTTCCATTTTTTCGCCCATACCAACATATTTAATCGGTTTACCCGTAACTTGCCTAACAGAAAGCGCCGCGCCGCCGCGCGTATCGCCGTCTAATTTTGTCATGATTATTCCGTCAATACCTAATTCAGTATTGAAAGTCTCTGCCACATTAACTGCGTCCTGCCCTGTCATTGCGTCAACAACAAGCAGAATTTCCTGCGGTTTTAATTCGGCTCGGATTTCTTTCAATTCGCCCATCAATTCTTGGTCGATATGCAAGCGCCCTGCCGTGTCGATTATAACAACGTCATTGCTGTTTTCTTTTGCATGTATAATTGAAGCTTTTGCAATATCAAGCGGCTTAACTTTATCACCCATGGCGAAAACCGGAATATTGTAAGAACCTCCGACAACCTGCAATTGCTTAATCGCCGCCGGACGGTAAACGTCACAAGCCACTAAAAGCGGTCTTTTTCCTTGTTTGCGAAGATTTCCGGCTAATTTACCGCTGGTTGTCGTTTTACCTGCACCCTGAAGCCCAACCATCATAAAAATTGTCGGGGATTTTGGAGCGAAAGTCAAACGGCTCTGTGATTCGCCCATCAGCGAAATCAATTCTTCGTGTACAATTTTTATTACTTGCTGACCCGGAGTAAGGCTTTGCAAAACCTCATTTCCGATAGCTTTTTCGGTAACGGTATTTATAAATTGTTTAACTATTTTAAAGTTTACGTCGGCTTCCAAAAGAGCTAATTTCACTTCACGCAAAGCTTCTTTTACGTCTTTTTCATTCAGCTTGCCTTTGCCTTTTAATTTTTTAAAAACATCCTGAAGTTTGTCGGATAAGCTTTCAAATGCCATAGAAACACTCCTTTGCTAATTACTCGATTGATGATATTTCTTTTTTCAAATCGTGTTTTGTGTCGATATCCAAATCCAGATTATCTATTGTTTTGTAAATCAAATCTATTTTATGCTTTCTTAATAAATGCTTATTATTTAGAGATAATGTTTCCTCGTAATTAATCAGAATATTTTCGGTTTTTACCAATGATTCACGAACGCCCTGCTTTGTTATCGAAAATTTCTCAGCAATCTCGTTCAGCGATAAATCATTGAAATAATAGTCTTCAAAATAGACGCGCTGCTTGTCGGTTAAAAGTTCGGAATAAAAATCATATAATATCGAAATATAAACCCTGTCTTTCATAAATCAACACCTTTTTAAAGGGTAAAGCTTTTTTAATTTACTGCGCTTAAATACTATACATTAAAAAAATTTATCTGTCAATATTTTTTTGCTTGCCCAATTGGAAGTAAATGCTTAAAATAAATCTATTGTATAAATTTTATAAAAGGAGATTTAAGAATGATATATTTTCAAAATGATTACAGCGAAGGCTGCCACAAAAAAATAATGGACGGGCTGAATGAAATAAATTCGGGAACGTACACAGGCTACGGTTATGACGAAATTTCCAAAAAAACGACCGAGATTTTAAAAAAAGAAATGAATAACGAAAATGTGGATATTCATTATTTGGGAGCCGGTACACTCACAAATCTGACTGCGCTTTCTGCTTTTTTACGCCCTCACGAAGCAATTATTTCTTCAAATATCGGGCATATCAATACCCACGAAACCGGCTCGATTGAAGCTACCGGACATAAGATAATCGAAATTTTCAGCGAAGACAATAAATTAAACGGAGATTTAATAGAAAAAGCTTATCTTCTACATACCGATGAGCATATGGTTCTTCCAAAATTAGTTTATATTTCTGATTCCACCGAAGACGGAAAGATTTATAAAAAATCCGAACTTATGGAAATTCGGGAAATCTGCAATAAATATAATATGTATTTATATATCGACGGCGCAAGGCTGGGCACGGCGCTTACCTCCAAAGAAAACGATTTATCTCTAAGTGATATTTCAAAATACGCAGACGCTTTTTATATCGGCGGCACAAAAAACGGAATTTTATTCGGTGAGGCGCTTGTAATTACAAACGACAATTTAAAACCGTTTTTCAGATATAATATGAAACAGCGCGGCGCTGTTATTGCGAAAAATTGGGTAGTCAGTGCACAGTTTTATTATTTATTTAAAGACGGGCTTTTTTATGAGCTTGCTAATCATGCAAATACTTTGGCTCAAAAATTGTCCGCCGAATTAAAAATTATGGGAATAGAACTTTTGTCCCATTCTCCTACTAATCAGATTTTTCCGATATTTGATAACGAAACTATTCAGCGTTTAAGTAAGAAATATCTTTTTCATGAATGGGCAAAAATTGACGAAAATAAAACCGCCGTCAGATTAGTAACATCATGGGCGACAAAAGAAGATTCTATTTTGCAGTTGATAGAAGATTTAAAATAATCCGATCCTTCCTTAAACACAAAGCTTCTGCTGTTTCAAGATATCTGAAACAAAACAGCTGTATTATTTATTGCCCTTTGAACGTCGATAAATAAACATCAGAATTGAACAGTCTATTTTCACATGCGTAGATAATCTTGACAGGAGAAGCTTATTTTGGATAAAAAAAATAATTACGGAACTACACTTGAAAAAAAGGTATCTGTGATTTTCTATGTCACAGGACTTATAATGTCTACTTCATCATTTTCAATGGCTTTTTTAAGCGCTGTTCTAATGGAAGTCGCTGCTGCTTCTTTATTTTCGATGTCGATTATTGTTATAGCATTATTTTTTAAAGGCTTGCAAAATTACAAATTTTGTAAAATAGTCGTACTTTATATAGTTTTTATATTCATTCCTTTTCTTTATTATCGAACAGGCGAAATATACGGGCTAACGCCCATGTGCTTTATTATTCTGGCTATCTTTGTTGCTTTTATTTTTTCAGGGAAAACACGTATCGTTTTCTCCGTAATAATGACGATTTACTATAATTTTTTATTCATCACATCGTATATCGTAACTATGCCAAACGATGTTTTTCGTCCGTCTTTATTCTCTCTTGTTTCATTTATTGCGGCACATACTTTTATAGAGTTTTGCGCAGTATTATTGACAACACAAGTTTTAAATGCTTATAAAGCTAACCAAGCCCGCATAGAAAATTTGGCGGATGAGCTTAAAGCCAAGAATGACGAATTATTATTGTTATCAAATACCGACGCACTTACAGGTGCTAAAAACCGTAGATTTTTTATGGAAACTCTCATATGCGAGCTGGAAGATTCCAAGCACTCTAGTAACAATTTATGCGTTTGTTTGTTGGATATTGATTATTTTAAAAAAGTTAATGATACTCATGGACATATGGTCGGCGATGAAGTTTTGAAATTGCTGACAAAAATAGCGCAAAACAATTTGCGGCCGTCAGACCTTTTTGCGAGATACGGCGGCGAAGAATTCATAATTATGCTCGCCAGATGCGATATTACGCAGGGCTATACAATTGCGGAACGGATCCGCAAATGTATTGAAAAAACCCCGTACCGCCAAGATTTATTTTTTACAGCAAGCATCGGAATCTCATGCTTAGAAGAAAACGACAATATCGAAACTTTGATAGAGCGCGCCGATAAAAACTTGTACGTCGCAAAGGAAAGCGGCAGAAACAGAGTTATAGCAGAAATGATTTGACGAGGGTTCAATGTTTATGACCCTCGTCTTTTTTAAAAAAATATTATACTATTTTCATTATTAAGGATAGAAAAAAATATTTCATTTAACGCTTGAAGCATGCGTGAAACGCTCCGCTGTGAAAAATTTTTTTCTACTTATCAAAATGAAAATAGTATTATCTCTCAAAGCTCAAAGAATATTCACCAAACAAATAATAGATTGGATTTTGAAAACGCAGATACAAAAATTCGTCCTCGCCTTTTTCAAGCTGATAATTAAATATTTTCAGAATACTGTCATCATCATATTCGCTCCAACCGCCACCGCCTAAAAATTTTCCGAAAGCATTGATTCGAATCGGCGTAAAATCTTTTATCACGAATTTTTCGGATTTATTTATATATTCGAATTTCATTTCCAGACCGCCGTACTCCAAAGGCTCTTCGGTTCGTTTCAGTTCCGTTATTTTAACAATACTGTCCTCAAATTCTATTTCATAATCGCAGTCCAGAATTTCGCCTTTTTCAGGAATCCTTAATTTTATATCTTTATATTCGTTTTTTTGCACAGTAATGAACGGGATTTTCAAAACAAATTTTTTATCACTCGGCTCGATTTCAAACGAAAATTCTCCGTTCGCAGAGCCGAAGCTTTCCGGTAAAATATATTTTTTAACGCCGCTGTCGGTTTCCAAATGCATATCTTTTCCTTTGTAACCCTTATTTTCGGAATACGTTTCGGCAAAATATGAATAAATATTGTATTCGCTTTTATTCATCGGGTATAAATTAATTTTCAATAGATTTTCTTTGAATTCGGGAACAGCCGTAATAGAAATATTATTATTCACGCCTGTCGGACCGATTTGAGATAAATCTTCAAAAGATTCCGCCTCTTTCAATTTAAAATCAATCGACAAATCATAATCTTCAAAAACTATTTTATAATCCAGTTCTATAGCCGTTGTGGCAGAGAATCTAAAATATCCTACTGCTTTAGCTCCGCCGCCGGATGATGAATAAGAATCAGCCTTGTTCTCAACATCATTTGCAATTAGTTTAACATTCATTCCTTGCGGAGCGTTTTCCAATTCCTTAATTTTATCATCTGCGTGATTTTTATTTTCAATCGTTACCGTGGCTGTTAATTCATTATTTTTTGCGAAAACCGCAATTAATTTTATAATAACATCGTCGTTTTCGGCGATTCTTTCTTCGTCCAGAATAAAATTTACCGCATCGGCATTTTCTTCTTCAACAATTCCATAATTCGGAATAAAGCTGAAAATATTTTTTATTGTCGCGCTCACTCTATCAAATCCGATTGAATTAAATATTAATATTAAAACAGCCGCCGCGGATAGAAGTGATATTTTTTTGGCATCCCAAAATTTTCTTCTTATCTCGGCTTTTTTGAAAACCGATTTTTTTATACGTTTTAAAACTTTCTTATCTATTTTAAATTCCATTTCTTCCCCGAGTAGTTTTTCAGATTGTTCTAAATCTAAATTATCCATGATTTTTTTCAATTCGTCTTCCATCAAATTTCACCTCCGAGAGCTTTTTTCAGTTTAACAAGACCGCGCGATATTTTTTTATCAATCGTGTTTTCTTTAATATTCAGAGCTTTCGAGATTATTTTTGTTGATTCTCCGAAAAAATATTTCCGTATAAAAATTTCGCTGTCGGGTTTGCCGAGTTCTTTAATTTCTTTTATAAGCAAATTCGATGTTTCTTCAGAAATTACTTCCGACTCGACATTATATTTTTCATCCGAAATCTGTTCGAAGGCATCATCAATATAAATTTTCTCATTTTTGCTTGTCTTTCTATAAAAATCAATCGCCTTCCGTTTAGCAATTACGGCAAGATAAGTTTTCAGAGAAGCTTTTTCCTCGTCAAAAGCTGCGGCATTTTTATAAAAATCATAAAAAACATCACTGACACATTCCTCAATATCTTCAAGGTTCGAAATTTTAGATTTCACTATTGTATATATTAGTCCGCCATATTTATCAATCAGTACATCCAAACCTTTTTCCGGTTTTTTTAAAATTATCTTGATTAATTCATTATCCGAAACCAAAAGCTCACCTTCTTTTTTATAATATACAATTATATTCGCTGAGAATAAAAAAATCTGACAAAAAAATAAATAAAAAAGCCATAAGTAATTACAATATTATTGTAAAGCCTTATGGCATTTTTAAAGTATTATTCAGAAACGCAAGCCGCAATTTCGAGGTTAATTCTGTCTCTTAAATTTAAAATGTATTGATTATCGCACGGATATTTTGAAAAAGTTATTTCAAATTCCAGCTCATTTTCTATTAAATGCATAACATAATCTTTGCTTTTTAAGGAAGCCAAAAATTGCATTGCCCGTAAATCCGTCATCGCCTGATATAATAGCATCATCCGAATAGATTCATTTGCACTGCCATCCGGATTCGGATAAACAAGAAAAGAGTCGCCGCCCGGGAAAGCTTCGCAAGCGTCCGTAATAAAATACGGGTCGATATGCTTCATAGAAAACTGGCTGTTATAAAAATTATAACCCCAATGCAGAATTCCCTCTATATCGAATTTAAAAATCTGAGTTCCGTATATTCTTGTTCTCGCAGAAGGCATAGAGAAAAAGCGGTTGCTGACATCAATTGATTCTGATGTACAATAATAAGTCCATAAATCCGGAACTTTTGCATTCAAAAACGGTTCTACATGGTTATTCGAGCAAATGATTTTATCACAAACTCCCGATTTATAAAAATCAAATTCGGAAACAGCGTCGATAATTTTAAAGCCCTTTAAAAACAGCTGAACAATATCTTTTGCAGCTTTATAAGAGTTTAATTGTTCCAAAGAAGGTTCGTCGGAAATATGGAAATAAGTACGGCTGTCGATTCCCCATTCTTTTAATTTTTCAACAAGCTTCGGAAGATACGCAGATAAAAAATTTTTATATTCTTCGCCGTCAGCGATAGTTTCCCAGCCAAAAATCCTTTTTAATTCGCCGTTTTCATAAGCAAGAATTTTTGGAGCAAATTTTGCGCCCCATTGGCTGAAAAGATGAGACATTTCAATATATTCCACTCCGCAATCAAGACAAAGTCCGACCCAGCGTTTTAATTTTTCAAAACCAAAACTATATTCGCCGTTTTCCAGAAATACATCTACCAGCTGAGTTGTTGTGCGCTCGCCGCCGATTTTTGTATCCAAAGGCGGCGTAAACTGCGGCGTTAAAATCATATTAATTCCGCGTTTTACAGCGGCTCGAATAAAATTCCCGAGTATTTCCCAATGTTTTTCCGAAAAAACTTCGATATTATAATAATCCGCCAGACAATCTGCGTGAAGCCATTCGGTACGAATCAAAGTTTGTTTCGGCAAAATTGCATTCAGAACATTAATTTTAAATTCGGTGCGGCATAATTCTTCTCCGTCAAGCGATTTCATGAGTAGAATCAGAGGAACTTCGCCGGCTTCATCATCTTCATTTATTTCAAAATCTATCCACAAGGATTTCCATTGGTTCGGCACGACGCTCACAGAATCCGTTAAATCAATCAGTAAATCGGGATATAATCCCGGCTTTGTGCGCAGATAGTTTTCATCAAAATCCTTATGCGCCGCATAACGGCACGGCACACAAACAACTTCGCGCACACGGATACTTTCTTTGCGTGGAGAAATAATTTCGAATTTTGCGTAATCCGTAAATTTCCCGTCATAAGTATATATGACTTGAAAAGATACCGTCTCCCCTTTTAAAGCCGACATTTGCGTATAATTATAGTCAAATATTTTAGATTCGTCCGAAAATATTTTTTCAAGCGCGCTTACAATTTTCAATTCATATTTTGCCATTTTTGCCTCCAAGATTTGCAGTCAAAAACCTAAGTATAAATCCTAACTTTTTCTATTCGGTTTTTATCTATTGTTTCGATAACAAATTTAATATTTCTGTCTTGAATAATCTCGCCTTCATTCGGAATTCGTCCAATCAGCTCCATAATATATCCGCCGATAGTATCAAAATCTCCCGATTCCAAATTTACCCCAATAAGATCATTCAAATTTTCTATTCTAATCGTGCCGAGCACAATATATTCATCTTCTTTAACGACTTCTATTTCTGTATTTATATCATCATACTCGTCATCTATTTCCCCGACAATTTCTTCGATTAAATCTTCTAAAGAAACTATTCCGGAAGTCCCGCCGTATTCGTCGATAACAATTGCAATCGGAATTCGTTTTGAGCGCATTTCGTGAAAAAGCTCAGAAATCGGTTTGGATTCGTATGTAAAATAAACTTCTCGAATATATTTTGTGATATCAAAATCACCGCTGATATTCCGAAAAGCTAAATCCTTTAAGTGAATTATACCTTCAATATTATCTGTAGAGTCTCTGTAAACCGGAATCCGCGTAAAATTTTCGGATAAAAAAATTTCACAGATTTCATCAAAAGATACATCTACAGAAACAGCAACCATATCTGTGCGCGGAGTCATTACATCGCTTGCACGCGTATCTCCAAAACTGAAAACATTATCAATCATTTTTTTCTCTTCAACTTCAATAACGCCCTCTTCCTCACTGACTTTTACTAAAGTCTTGAACTCGGATTCGGTAATCAAAGGCGTTTCTTTTTCGGTGTCTCCGCCGACTATTTTGATTAAAAAAGTTGTAATTTTGTTCAGCACAAAAACAATAGGTTTAAAAATTATAATACAAAAATCAACAAATTTCGCAACAAAAAGCGCTACTTTTTCAGAGTTTTGAGCCGCCAGAGTTTTCGGCGTAATTTCACCGAATATCAAAATCAAAACCGTAGTCACAGCCGTCGAAACCGCAAGCGCATATGCGCTGTCGCCCGCGAATTGTATAGATAATTTCGTTGTTATTGATGAAGCAGCTATATTTACCAAATTATTCCCAATCAAAATTGTTGTGATGAGATTTTTTGGCGATTTCATTATTTTTTCTAATACATTCGCGCCTTTTATTTTTTCTTCTATCATATTTCTAAGCCTGATTTTGCTCAAAGAAACAAGCGAAGTTTCAGAAGCCGAAAAAACCGCGGACATAATTAACAAAAAGAATAATATCAATAGCTGCATCGTGGTATCGTCCACAAAATCACTCCCAATTTTTTTTATATATTTCCGGATTTAAAGTCCAAAAATTCTTCATAAGAACATTGCTTATCAATCATAGTTCCGTCATCTTTAATTTCAATAATACGGTTAGCAACAGTTTCAATCAGCTGGTGGTCGTGAGTTGTAAATAAAATAACCGAAGAATAATCTTCCATTCCTTTATTGAGTGCGGTTATGGATTCCAGATCCAGATGCGAAGTCGGCTGGTCAAATATCAAAACATTTGCATTCGAAAGCATCATTTTCGAAAACATGCAGCGTACTTTTTCGCCTCCGGACAAAACATTCACCGATTTCAAGGCTTCTTCGCCAGAAAAAAGCATTCTGCCTAAAAATCCACGGATAAAAGTTTCATTTTTTTCCACCGAAAATTGCCTGAGCCAATCGACCAAATTATAATCCGATTCAAAAAACTCAGAATTTTCTTTCGGGAAATCAGATTTTGAAACCGTAACACCCCATTTAAATGTACCCGAATCTGCTTCGGATTGTTCCGATAAAATTTTGAATAACTCTGATATAGCAAGCTCATTTCCCACAAAAGCAATTTTATCTTCACGACCCACAAGAAAAGAGATATCCTTGAGCAAAACCGATTCACTTTCTTTGCAAAGTTCCGAAACCGTAAGAACGTCTTTTCCAAGCTCTTTTTCAGGCTTAAAATGTATAAAAGGATATCTGCGGTTGGAAATAATCAAATCTTCAACTTTTATTTTGTCGAGAGCTTTTTTACGAGAAGTCGCCTGTTTGGATTTCGATTTATTTGCGCTGAAGCGCTGAATAAATTCCTGCAATTCTTTTATTTTCTCTTCTTTTTTCTTGTTCTGGTCTTTTATAAGTCTTTGCATCAACTGATTTGACTCGTACCAGAAATCATAATTTCCGGCGAATAAATTTATTTTTCCGTAATCGACATCACAAACGGATGTGCAGACATTGTTCAAAAAATGCCTGTCGTGCGATACAACAATTACTGTTCCCTCGAAATTGATAATAAATTCTTCAAGCCAGCGAATCGCCACGATATCCAAATCATTTGTCGGCTCATCCAAAACCAAAATTTCGGGTTTTCCGAACAAAGCCTGCGCCAACAATACTTTTACTTTTTCCGAGCCTGTCAATTCTTTCAAAAATAAAAAATGCATATCCGTAGTAATTCCCAGACCTTGCAAAATTAACGAAGCGTCCGATTCAGCTTCCCAGCCTCCCATTTCCGAAAAATCATATTCCAGCTCCGAAGCTCTGATTCCGTCTTCGTCCGTCATATTTTCTTTAGAATAAATGGCTTCTTTTTCTTTCATTATATTGTATAATGTTTGATTTCCCTGGATAACCGTGTCCATAACCGTGAATTCTTCAAATTTAAAATGGTCTTGTTTCAATACGCTCATGCGCAGATTTTTGGGCACAATTACTTCGCCGGAAGTCGGCTCTAATTCTCCCGATAAAATTCTTAAAAAAGTGGATTTTCCTGCGCCGTTCGCGCCGATTATCCCATAGCAATTTCCGGGCACAAACATTAAATTTACATCTTCAAAAAGTTTTCTGTCTGCAAATCTTAATCCCAAATTCGATACTGTAATCATTATATATACCTCCAAAAAAACATGCGTAATTTATTTGGAATAAAAAAATTACGCTAACAAATTAGTATTATAACATAAGAAAGCTATTTTTTGTGACTTTTTTCCGATTATCGAAATTTGGTTAAAAAATCTGTTTTATAAAAAAGGTCAATTCAGCAAGTCAAAAATTTTCTCCGCCCAAATTTCCGGAGTATCCATAAAAGAGGCGTGATTTCCCGGAAAAATAGAAAACCGGCAGCCGATTTTATTTGATAGATTTTTCGATGCCTTTGCGTACCATCTATTTTTGGAAATTCCGTATTCTCCGCAGGCAACGATTATTTTTGAAGCCGATTCTATCAGTTTTTCAAAATCGGGTTTGTAATTTGTAACCGGCAAAAGCTCGTTGAAAATCAAAATATCCGTTGCCTCTTTAGAAGAAATTCTATTCACATCGCCGTCGGTGATTTCATTTTTTGCGTAATCCAAAGATTTTTGTGAAGCTTTTATCAGCGAAACGGCAGGCATTTGAATCCCGAAAAAAAACTTTGTTGCTCCGACCGACGAACCGAATTTCTTTCCGATTTTATAACATGATTTAAAAAAACCCGTCCATTTCTCCGCTTCGGTTTTTGGCAGAAGTTTCGCCAACGGAGCTTCGTGTATAATAGCAAGCTCGACGTTTTCCGGAAACGAAGTAACAATATCCAAAGCAATTACCGCACCGCTGCTGTTTCCGATAATCACTGCTTCTGATTCTCCGCACGCTTTCAAAACAGCCATTGCGTCTCGGCTTTGCTGGCGAATAGAAAATTCATTCGGGAAATTTCTGCTGGATCTGGCGTTTGCACGCCTGTCGTATGTGATTACTTTGTATTTCTCCGCCAAAATATCCGCCACAGCCAAATAATTATCTCCGTCTCCGCCGCCCGGCGCAATAAATAAAATAGCTTTTCCTTTTCCGCGAGTCTTAAAAAAAATCGAATCCCCTTCAGTTTCTATATATCCGGATTTCATTTCCATAAAAAATCCCCTTTCGAAATAATTCGTAATCTTTAAATATATTTTATCCAAAATCCAGTAGGTTTTGCAAGATAAAAGTCTTATAAATTGTATAATTTAGCCAAGCATATTGTATCACAAAGCAAACTAATGTATATTGAAAATAGTATTATACTAATTCCTATTTGAATGGATGATAAAATGAAAATCACTTCTGATATGATACATAAAGATTTAAGAAGTCAAAGCAACATTTTACGCGGATTGAATAAATTATATGGTGAAAAAGGCTTTTACATAATGCAAAAGCTTATGAGAAAATCTTATCATATAAAAACTTCTTCTTTAAACTGCAAAGAAGTATCGATTTCGAGAAACATCGGCCCCAAACTCAGATTATGTGTATATAAACCTCTGGATTTTAAAGAAAGCGCTGTAGGAATCCTGTGGCTGCATGGCGGCGGTTATGCTATCGGCGCACCGGAGCAAGCTATCCCGTATGCCAAATTATTTTGCGAAACTGCAAATTGCGTCGTTGTTTCACCGGATTATACATTATCCACAGAAAGACCTTATCCGTCGGCATTGGAAGATTCTTATGCAGCTTTATTATGGATGAAAAAAAATTCCGAACGTTTGGGGATTCGAAACGACCAAATATTTATCGGAGGCGACAGCGCCGGCGGCGGTTTAGCCGTGGCTACGGCGATTTACGCAAGAGATAAAGCCGAAGTGAATCTCGCTTTCCAAATGCCGCTTTACCCAATGATTGACGACAGAATGAATACAAATTCGGCAAAAGATAATGATGCTCCGGTTTGGGATTCCAAAAGCAATTACGCCGCTTGGAAAATGTATTTAGGTGATTATTTTGAAAAAAATATTGTTCCGAAATACGCCGCTCCTGCCCGTGAAACGGATTTTTCCGGGCTTCCGCCTGCATATTCTTTTGTAGGATATATCGAGCCTTTTTATGATGAAACCATAAATTATATTCGAAAGCTAAAAGAAGCCGGAATCAAGGCCAACGCTACAATTTATAAAGGCTGTTTCCACGGTTTCGACCAAGTTTGTTCTAAAACGAATATTGCGAAGCGCGCCAAAGCAAGATTGGCTAAAGAATTTAAATACGCCGTAGAAAACTATTTCGCCGAACAGCCGGAATAATTCCTATAAAATTGCGAGTTCGGCTAATCCGGACTCGCATTAAAATAAAAATTTTGTAATATATAAAGATGCGATAACTCCCGCAATATTTGCAATTAATGCGCCCGAAAGTGTATATTTTGTTTTCGTAATTTTCACGCTCATAAAATAAATGCTCATTGTATAAAAAACAGTTTCTGTGCAGCTCATCATAATAGAAACAAAACGCCCGACAAAAGAATCCGGACCGTAATTTTTAAATATATCCAGCAATAAAGATGTTGATGCCGACGACGAAACGAGGCGCATAAAAATCAAAGGCATTGTTTCGCTGGGCAAATCGATTAAATTGCAGATTGGCCGTAATAAATTCGCGATAATATCCAAAGTTCCGGAAACTCTTATCAAGCTTACAGCAAGCATAAGCCCCAAAAAAGTCGGAAAAATATTAAAAACAGTTTTTGCGCCCATGAACGCGCCTTCGATGAATTCATCAAAAATATTGACTTTCTGCAAAAAACCATATGTAATTATTACAACGAACATTACCGGCATTATCAGATATGAAAAAACTAACATTAATTTCATCTAATCCCAACTTTCTTTAAATTTCGCATAAAAAACCCCGACAACAGTGGAAACTACAGTCGCCAAAATCCCCGGTCCGAGTATTTCTGCGGGATTTGCGGAATTGTAAGCCATGCGGTAACTTAAAATATTTACGGTTATCAATTGTAAAGATGACATATTAACTATCATAAACATACACATACTTTTAGAAGCCGTTTTTTTGTCCTTGTTTAATTTTTGCATTTCTTCCATTGCCAAAATTCCCGGCGGTGTTGCCGCCCATCCAAGCCCTAGAATATTCGCAATCATATTTGTTGAAATATATTCTATCGATTTGTGGTTCGGCGGAATATCCGGAAATAAAAATTTCATTATCGGCAACATTCTTTTTGATAAAGAATGTACAAGTCCGGATTTTTCCGCCACACGCATAAGACCCGACCACATACAAACCGCCCCGGCCATTTTTAAAATAATCTGAATCGTTTCATCTGATGATTGAATAATCTGCGTTGTTACATCGGGCAATTTTCCGCTTAAAGATGAAACAATTATCCCGATTAAAATCATTCCGCCCCAAATATAATTAAGCATAATATCACTCCAAAAAATCTTTTATACAATATATGAATCATTTTTTTTAATATAACCGGTTTGTTCAAAGAACTTCCGCCCTCGATTGATTGAAATAAAAATCCCTATGATTATGCAAATTTCTATAATTTCATTAATTTTGATTATATTTTTTAAAATATGTAAATTTTTACTCTTTTATGACGATATAAATTCTGTAAACATTAAAAAAACATTATAAGACTATATGCTGTTTATTTTTAAAATCTGTTGCTTAACTTGTTATCATAGGCAATTATAATTTGCTGTTATACTTTCACTGTGAATTTTAAAGATAATGTTATACAATTTGCGCGAGAACTTTGAGAAAATTTTAACAAATGAAAAAATATTAAAATTCCGGCATTAAATCGAATAGATTTTTTCTTGTAAAATTGTAAATATATTGACAAAATTTTAGCAAATATCCATAAATTGTTTATTTAACTTATTATGATTCATATTTATAAATAGTAAAATATGTAATAAAAAATCGAATTATTTGTGAGAAATTAATGAATTGTAATAAATTAAATTAAAACAAATTTATTTGACTTATTATGGCAATTATGTTAGCATGTTCTAGTCTTATATTTGTGTTAGGAGGGAATTATGAAATCAACTGGAATTGTTAGAAAAGTGGACGAATTGGGTAGGGTCGTGTTACCTATAGAACTAAGAAGAACTTTAAGTATTGGAGAAAAGGATTCTTTGGAGATCTTTATTGATGACGACAAAATCATTTTGAAAAAATATGAGCCGGCTGATATTTTTACCGGCGAAATGGATGATCTTATCGATTTTAAAGGCCGAAAAGTTTCGAAAAAATCAATTCTTGCTATGGCAGAGCTTGCTGGTTTGGAAGTTAAAGAAACTTCAAACGCTTAATTAAAATTTGTTATTTCTTAAATTTTATTTATGAAATTATAACAAAATTAACAGCTTGTTTAATCTCTACATAGTCGTTATTTCTTATAATTTTATAACGCTGCATATTGCGGCGTTTTTTTATTGCGGCAATTAACTTCATTTCATATGCATAAATTAATAAATATTGTAAAAAATAGTATTGTATTCCGGCATGCATGTTTGAAAAAAACACAGCTTATAAATTTTCAATCATGTCCCGAAAAGCGCAAAAAAGGAATTTCAAATAAATATAAAGGAGTTTTGTTATGCCATCTTTTACAAACAAAGAACTTGATTCAATCAAAGATTTAGTTGCCACTCATCAAGTTTTGGCTTCAAAATTAACAACTTATTCAAATTCTTGCCAAAGCTCGGATGTAAAGCAAATGTTCCAAACAGCGGCAACCGAAGCACAGCGTTCCGCACAAAATTTAATTCAAATTTTAGGATAGTAAAGAGGAGGGTTTTATATGCAGGAAAAAGACATGGTTCTTGATATTTTAAACGGCGCAAAATCCAGCTTGGGCAATTATGCGAAAGTCATTTCGGAATCGCAAAACCAGCAATTGCGCCAGACTCTGCAAAATATGCGTAATTGCGACGAAAAATTTCAATACGATTTATATACTTTAGCTTCTCAAAAAGGCTATTATCCAAAGCCCGAAGAAGTAAGCAGCCAAGAGATTTCTATGGCAAAATCCACAATGACACAAGAATCGACATCCCGTCAGGGAGCCGGTCCTATACCAAATATACGATAAAATAAATATTAGAGTAAATTCAAAAATTCCTTTTAGCGCAAAATTTCGCAATTCCGTTATGCAATTCAACGGAATTGCTGTTTTTTTATTGCGAATCAAGTATATTTTTGTGAACTATGAAATCTCTTTGCTATACAAAATATTTTTTTGTCTGTATAATTGTAAACATGAGCCATATTGATTGGAGATAAATTAATTTATCATGGAGTGAAAATTATGATTTATTTTGATAACGCCGCAACTTCTTTTCCAAAGCCACACTCGGTTGCCTCTGCCGTAGCTTATGCGATTAATAATTTCGGCAATGCCGGGCGCGGTTTTTATGATATTTCGATAGATGCTTCAAAATCGATTATTCAAGCGCGCGAAAAAACCGCAAAGCTTTTTAATTTGGACAAGATTGAAAATGTAGCTTTTACGTCTTCTGTAACAGAAAGTTTAAATCTCGTTATAAACAGTTTTTTGAACAAAGATGACCATGTTATAATCTCACATTTTGAACATAATTCCGTTTTGCGTCCGCTTTACAAAAAAGGCTGCGAGATTTCGATTATCAAAAATCCTGATGAAATCGAAACAAATGTTAAAAAAAACACAAAGGCGATTATTATAAATCACGCCAGTAATTTTTCGGGCGATATTTTTGATATAGACAAAGTCGGAGAAATCTGCGAAAAAAAAGGCATTTTATTTATCGTAGACGCTGCCCAGACCGCCGGATTTTTAGATATAGATGTTAAAAAAAGTAAAGTGGATATTTTATGTTTTACCGGTCACAAATCTCTGCTCGGACCGCAAGGTGTCGGCGGTATTTGCGTGAACAGCGAAAAATTTTCCGAAATAACTCCGGTAAAAGTCGGCGGCAGCGGATTCAATTCTTTTGAAAAAGCTCATAGCCGCAAAATGCCCGAATGTTTCGAAGCCGGAACAATCAACTGCCATTCGATTTACGGTTTTTCGGAGGCTTTGGATTATATTCAAAAATATTCTCTTTCGAAAATTCGGAATAAAGAAATTGAATTAGCCGATTATTTTTACAGTAATTTAAAACAAATTAAAAATTCCGTTATTTATGGTGATTTTGAAAATAAACTCCGCTGCCCGATTATTGCTTTTAATATCGGGGATATTTCATCTGATGATGTGAGTTTGGAATTATATGAAAAAGGCGAAATTGCAAGCCGCTCCGGAACTCATTGCGCACCGCTTATACATAAATACCATAAATTAGAAAATCAAGGAGCAATTCGGTTCAGCTTTTCATACACAAATACAAAAGAGCAGATAGACAAGGCTTTGGAAATAATTTCGGATATTTCATACTATTTTCATTTAGATAAGTAGAAAAAAATTTTTCACAGCGGAGCGTTTCGCGCAATGCTTCTAGCGCGAAATGAAATATTTTTTTCTATCCTTAATATTGAAAATAGTATCAAATAAAATATAAACTGTAAAAAGGAATGGCATAATTTCGCCATTCCTCAATTTTTTAATTCATTATTGAATCAGATAAAATCCGCTTTTCTTCCTCTTCAATAAATTGGTTCGTGTAAAGATTATAGTAATATCCTTTTTGTTTCAATAATTCGTGATGAGTTCCGCTTTCTTTGAGTTTTCCGTCTCGAATAACGAGTATTCTGTCACAAAATCTGATTGTCGAAAGCCTATGTGCAATTATAAAACTCGTTCTGCCTTCCAAAACCGTTTCTATTGCACGCTGAATTTTTTGCTCCGTTTCGGTATCGACCGAAGAAGTCGCTTCATCCAAAATAAAAATCGAAGGATCGGCGATAATCGCACGCGCGAATGAAATAAGCTGTCTTTGGCCGGAAGATAATTTTCCGCCGCCCTCTCCGACTTCACTGTCATAGCCTTTTTCAAAGCTCATTATAAAACCATGGGCATTCACCAATTTTGCAACGCATATAATTTCTTCATCAGTTGCGTCCAATTTTCCAAACCGAATATTTTCCTTTACCGTGCCGCTGAACAAATGCGTGCTTTGCAAAACATAGCCCAAATTGGAATGTAAAAAGCTCTGCGTAAACTCACGGTAGTCTGTGCCGTCGATTAAAATTTTGCCTTTCACCGGCTCATAAAATCTGCAAATTAAATTTACGATTGTGGATTTTCCGGATCCCGTTTCCCCGACTAGCGCAATTTTTTCGCCTTGCTTGACCTTCAAATTAAAATTCTCCAGCACTTTTTCATTTTCGTTATAATAAAACGAAACATTATCAAATACAATTTCGCCGTTCAGCTTAAAATAATTTTCATATTTCGGATTAAAAGCATCGCCGAATTTTTCGATGGCTTCGGGTTTATCCTTTATTGCAGAATCCTCTTCCAAAAGCGAAAACATTCTTTCTGCCGAAGCCTGCGCCGATTGTAACTCGGATAAAATTCGCGCAAGAGCTTTTATCGGCTCAAAAATCTGCATTATATAATTTATAAAAATATAAAGGGTAGTTATTTCAATCGCACCTTTTAAATATTCGCTTCCTCCGACATCAATCACAATAGCCAGCCCAACGCTTGAGATGATTGTGACAATCGGAAGATAAATCGCAGAATAAAGCATAACTTTTATTGATGCCGCTTTCATACTTCCGGTCAGCTTTTCAAATTCATCAAAATTACGTTCTTCTCTGACTAAAGTTTTCGTGGTTTTGATTCCGTTTATGCTTTCGTTAATCACACCGGTTATTTTGGAATTTATTTTCCTTGTCTCCCTGTGACCTTTTAGAATTTTATTCTGAAAATAAAACGAAACCACGACAATCGCCGGAAAAAGCGTTATCGAATACAGAGCTAATCTTTTGCTTAAAATAAACATATTTATTACACAAAAAATAATAATAAAAGCCGACCAAAAAATATCCAAGAGCGCCCAAGCTATAACATCGCCGATTCTCTGCGCATCTGTTGTCATTCTCGAAACTATCCAGCCAACGGGAGTTTTATCATAATACGAAAAAGAAAGTTCCTGCAATTTCTTAAAGCCTCTTCTTCGTATATCGGAAACAATTCCGACCTCCACTTTTCCGGCATAGCAAACGAAAAGATAAATCAAATACGAAAGCAGAAGAAACAGCAGAATATATCCGACAATAAAATACCAGATTCCCGATAAATCTTTCGATTCGGAATAAGTTTTGATCGCCTGAGAATTAATAATCGGAAAAATAGTATCAAAAAAAGCAATTATTACATTCAGCGCAATAACGATATACATATTTTTTTTATGTACTTTTACCGATTTCAAAATTTTAGACCATAAACTCAAATCCAGTCTTTTTGTAAATTCCTGTTCTTCAAAGCTGCTCATAAAACCGCCTCGCTTTCAAACTCATCCTCAAGACGGTTTTGAATATTCCAAATTCTTGAATAGAGTCCCTCTTGCTCAATCAATTGATTGTGATTTCCAATTGCTGTGATTTTACCTTTTTCCATAACAATAATAACATCAGCGCTTTTTATTGTATTAATTCTTTGCGATATCAAAAAAGTAATTTTTTCACTACCCCAATTTTTCAAATCTTTTCGGATTTGCGCGTCGGTTTCCGTGTCAACCGCCGAAAGGCTGTCGTCAAAAATTACTATAGCAGAGTTTTTAATTAAAGTCCTCGCAATTGCGATTCTCTGTTTTTGACCGCCCGAAAGCGTCACACCTTTTTCGCCGACAATTGTATCATAACCTTTTTCAAAAGAATCGATTACATTATGCACCGAAGCCAAACGCGTTACATCAAAAATTTCGGAGTCATATACATCCTCACGCGCCATTTTTATATTTTCTTTAATTGTACGCGAAAACAAAAAAGGCTCTTGCAAAACCATTCCGATATTTTGACGAAGATATTTTTTTTCGATATTTTTCAATTCATGCCCGTTTATTTTTATTGAGCCGCTTGTGTAATCATAAAGCCTTAAAAGCAAAAGCATTAATGTTGATTTTCCAGAGCCGGTAGAGCCTAAAATCGCTACAGTCTGGCCAGATTTAACTTCAAAAGAAATATCGTTCAATAAATTATTATTATCATCTTCAAATTTAAAGAATACATTTTTAAATTCAATATTTCCTTTCAAATCAGGAGTTATCGCGTTTTCGGTTTCTTTTTCTACCGGTGTTTCCAAAATATCAAAAACGCGGTTCATAGAAACCTGCATTTTTCCAAAATCGCTCAAAAGCCTTCCAAGCTGTCTGACAGGCCAAATCAACATTGTTACATAAGTTATAAACATAATAACCGTTCCGACCGAAATCATACCTCTATTGCACATAATTATACTGGAAAAAACGACAATCGCAATTTGGCTATGGCAAATAATATCCGAGCCGCCCCAAAATACTGCCAAATGCAATATCAATTTATAAACTAAACCCACTAATTCTTTATTGTTTTTTTCAAACTTCTCCATTTCATATTTTTCGCGCGCAAAAGCCCGAACAACCCTTACCGCCGACAAATTTTCCTGTATCGAAGTTGTTAATTCGCCCTCTTTTACATCAGCTTCATTAAAAGTTTTCTTCACCCTTTTATAAAAAACAGTAGAAATAACTAAAAGCGCAGGCATCGTAATAAAAGACAAAATAGTCAGTTCTAAATTGATATTTATCATAATAACAAGCGAAGTTATAATCATAATAATTATTCGTATGATCTCGATTGATTGAACATTGATGAATTTTCTGATTGTTTCAACGTCGGAAGTGCAGCGCTGAATTAAATCGCCTGTTTGCGAATTATTTAAATATTCATAAGGTAATTTTTGCAAGTGGTCATAAAGCATGTCTTTAAGATTTTTTATAGATGATTCAGAAGCGACTGAAGCACTGATTTCTTTTGTAAAATAGAAAATTGCGGTCAATAAACTTATGCCGATAATGATATATGCCGAAATATGTAAATTTTGCTTGAAATAATCTATTCCGATGTTGTTTATTATTGTTACTAAAAAATCCGGTAAAGCAATCTCCTTTGTGTCAAGCACCGAGTCGATAAAAAATTTCACAAAAATCGGCGGAATCAAGGATAAAAACACAGAAATAAAAGTCATAAAAAAGCAAATAATATAGAGCGTTTTATTCCTTCTGTTTATAAAATGATTTAATTTATGGATAATCGAGCCGGTTTTAGCAACAAAATTATCTTCTGGAAATTGAGACAAGATTTCACCTCCATTTGATATCTTGTACTATTTACATCCTAAAGGATAGAACAATATAAATAGTATTGTTTACAATAAAATATTTTTCCAACAATTTGTTTAAAAGCAAAAAAATTGTGCCCGGTCTTTGCCAAACACAATTAATTATAAAATAGTTTTTATTTTTATTCAAGTTATTTTATCTTTTTGTAGTCTCGATGTAAGATTTTTGTATTAAGATCAAAATTTATGCTGATTCGCCTGATTCAAACTGGCTGTTATAAAGCTCGTAATAAAATCCTTTTTTCGCAAGCAATTCTTCGTGCGTTCCTTGTTCTACGATATCGCCTTCGTTCATAACGAAAATCAAATCCGCATCTTTTATCGTTGAAAGTCTATGCGCGATAATAAAAGAAGTTCTTCCTTTCATTAAATTCGCCATTCCTCTTTGAATCAAAAGCTCGGTTCTCGTATCGACAGAAGAAGTCGCTTCATCCAAAATCAAAATTTTCGGGTCGGACAAAATCGCACGCGCTATTGTCAAAAGCTGGCGCTGACCTTGCGAAATATTGCTGACTTCCTCGTTTAGCTCCATATCATAACCGCCCGGCAGAGTTTTTATAAAATGGTGAACATTTGCGGCTTTGGCGGCTTTTATAACGTCCTCATTCGAAGCATTCAGATTTCCATATCTTATATTTTCCATGATTGTATCGCTGAAAAGCCATGCATCCTGCAATACCATTGAAAATTGCTCCCTCAAATCAGTACGGGAAAAATTATTAATATTTATGCCGTCTATCAAAATTTCGCCTTCGTTTAATTCGTAAAAACGCATAAGCAATTTAACGATTGTTGTTTTTCCTGCGCCCGTCGGTCCGACAATTGCAACCTTTTGGCCTTCTTTTATACTTGCGCTGAAATTTTTAATTACTTCCTGCTCTTTATTATATCCAAAATGTATATTTATAAATTCAACGCCGCCTTTTACATTTTCGCATGACACCGGATTTTTCGTCTCTTCGATTTCTTCTTCACTTTCCAAAAATTCGAAAACGCGCTCGGAAGCCGCCGCAGTGGATTGCAAAAGGTTTGAAATCTGGGCGATTTGTGTAATCGGTTGGTTAAACGAGCGTATATATTGAACAAAGGATGTGATTTCGCCAACTTCAAGCGCTTTTCTGATAACAAGAACGCCGCCGAAAACGCTGACCGCAACATATCCTAAATTCCCCACAAATCCCATTGCAGGCATTAAAACACCCGACAAAAACTGTGATTTCCACGCGGAATTAAACAATTGGTCATTATACCCCTCAAATGTTTCATACGCTTTTTCTTCATTATTAAAGGCCTTTACGACCACATGCCCCGAAAAAATTTCTTCAACTTGACCGTTTACATGCCCAAGATATTCCTGTTGCTGAACAAAATATTTTTGTGACAATTTTACAACTACCATTACGATTATCAGCGAAAGCGGAACGGTTAAAAGCCCGACAAGCGTCAGCGAAGGGCTGATACTGAACATCATAAACAAAACGCCGATAACGGTTGTGACTGATGTTATAACCTGCGACAGCGACTGATTAAGCGTTTGGCTTATCGTGTCAACGTCATTAGTAACTCGCGACATTACTTCGCCATGTGTAAATTTATCAAAATACGACAACGGCAAGCGGTTTATTTTCTCAGAAATAATTTTTCTGAAATCATAAGAAACTTCCTGCGCCACTTTAGTTATGATAAGACCCTGTATTAACATAAACGCCGACGATAAAATATACAAAATTCCCAATTTCGTCAATATTTTAATCAAGCCTTCAAAATCAATCGAGCCAATTCCGGCAGAACGTTTTTCCATAATATTCGCAAATAAAAGCGTGATTCCTTCGCCCAAAATTTTCGGCCCCATAATTCCGAAGACCGAAGAACCGGCGGCAAAAATTATTACTATAAGTATAGAAATCCTATATGGTTTTAAATAATTGAGCAATTTGGAAATCGTTTTTTTGAAATTTTTCGGTTTTTCCACATATCCTAAATTCGGACCATGTCCTCTCGACTGTGAAGGTTTTGATTTATTATTTTCACTCATTATCCAATTCCTCCTTAGAAAGCTGAGAAGACGCAATTTGTCTGTATACTTCGCAATTTTTCAATAAATCTTTATGTCTTCCTATGCCGACAATCTTTCCTTCATCCATAACAATAATCTGCTCGGCGTTGCGGATTGTCGAAATTCTTTGTGCCACGATTAAAACCGTATTATCTTTTAATTCATTTTTAATTTCTTCTCTTAATTTTCTATCCGTTTTATAATCCAATGCCGAAAAACTGTCATCGAAAATCAGGATATTAGATTTTTTAGCAATAGCACGCGCAATAGAGAGCCTTTGGCGCTGACCGCCCGAAACATTCGAACCGCTTTGCGCTACATTTTCTTCAAATTTATTTTCTTTTTCCATAATAAAATCATACGCTTGAGCGATTTTAGCCGCCTTTATCATTTCTTCTTCGCTAATCGGCTGATCGGAAAATTTTATGTTCGATTCGATTGTTCCGCTGAAAAGCATGGCTTTTTGTGGTATAAATCCGATTTTTTCTCTGAGTTTATGAAGCGAAGCTTTTTTCACTTCAACGCCCTCTACTAAAATTTCGCCTTCAAAAATTTCATAAAATCGCGGTATAAGATTTATTACCGTAGATTTTCCGCTGCCGTTACTTCCGATAAATGCGGTTGTTTCGCCCGGCTTAGCAACGAAATTTATATTTTGCAGAACATATTCATCTGCATCCGGATATTTAAAATTAACATTTTTAAATTCGACAATTCCTTTTTTGGATGGATTGAAATCCATTGGGTTTTCCGGTTCTTTAATCAAAACATCAGAAGATAAAACTTCGCTTATCCTTTGCGCCGAAACTGAAGCCCGCGGAAGCATTATCGAAATCATCGAAATCATTAAGAACGAAAACATAATTTGCATAGCGTATTGAATAAACGCCATAATGTCGCCGACTTCCAAAAGATTCTGGTCAATATATTTTGCCCCGAAATAGACAATTGCAATCGAGGTAAAGTTCATTATCAGCATCATCAAAGGTTGCATGCATGACATAAGTCTGGATAAAAATAAATTCAAATCCGTCAAATCACGGTTTGTTTTATCAAATTTTTCCTCTTCAAATTTTTGAGTATTAAACGCCCGAATTACAAGCATACCCGCCAAAGATTCACGTGTTACTTTATTTAATTTATCTACGATAGTTTGAACTATTTTAAATTTTGGCATTGCGAATCTAAACATTACGATTACCAAACAAAGTATCATGCCAACCGAAACAAGTACAATCATTGACATATTCAAATTGTATCCAAGCACGCGGATGATTCCGCCGATTCCGATAATAGGCGCATAAATAACCATTCGCAGCATCATATTCAGCATATTTTGAATTTGTGAAATATCGTTTGTACAACGTGTTATTAATGAAGAAGTTGAAAAATTATTAAACTCCGCAGATGAAAAAGAAACAACTTTTTTAAACATATCGTTGCGGACATTCTTCGCCATACTCGATACCGTTTTTGCGGTTACATACGCAACAATCACAACGCACAACAAAGACGATAAAGCAACTATCAGCATAATACCGCCCGTTTTTAAAATATAGGAGCTTTGAATTTTTTCCAAATCAGCACCGAGTTTTTGATATTCGGTTTTTAGAAAATTCACCGTAACCGAATTTACAACTTCCTTTGTGCTTACACTCATTTCACCGCTTTCAATTTCGTCTTCGCTGATAGGCAGCTGCGGCATCATTTTTTTTGCCATCAAAGCCAGTTTTCGGCTTAATAAATCATTAAGCTCAGATACTTCCTTATTATTCAGCACAAACGCGCCCAAGCTTTTCGCATTCGGATATTTCGCGTCATATTCAGTGCTGTCTCCGATTTCAGAATAATTCGCGGTAAAAATATCTTTCTCCGAATCGTCCAAAATCATTAAAATTGTTTGATACGTTTCCTTCGATAAAATTTCAGGAGCTTCGGCTTCTATGCCATTATTCGCGATGCCTGTATTTACGATTTTAGACATATAATCGGGTAAGCTGAGGTCATTATTCGCCTGAAAAAAAAGCAAAACAACGATTATTACAATATTTAAAACATACGGTTTTAAATAACTTCTAAGTTTTAGCATCCTATTATTCTCCTTTGAGCCAACATCGATTTTAAAAAAACAATTGCATTTTATATTACCACGGTAATATTTTTATGTCAATGCATCTATAAAAATTATTGCTTTAGTTATAAAACTATAGTATTATATTATAATAACATTTTATACTATTTTCATTTTGATAAGTAGAAAAAAATTTTTCACAGCGGAGCGTTTCACGCATGCTTCAAGCGTGAAATGAAATATTTTTTTCTATCCTTAATAATGAAAATAGTATTATAATAACAGGAGGTGACGATTTTTGGATACAAATCCTATGACAACTAAGGAAAAAATTTTAAAAAACTCCATTGATTTGATAAATCTAAAAGGATTTGAGGCGGTAACGCTGAAAGAAATCTGCGATTCCGCAAATATTTCAAAACATACTTTCTATTATTATTTTTCATCTAAAGAAGATCTTCTGCGTTCATTTTTTTCTATCGAACGCGAAATTTCTCCAAACGAGCTTATCGACATTATCAACGCAAAAAATAACATTGAAGTTTATTTTAAATTAACGAATTCTCTTTTAAATCGTTTTGAAAAAATCGGAGTAGAAATTTTGAAACAAATTCTGATTTTGAATCTCGCAAAGGGAATTGGGACATTTTGTGAAAACGACACAGAAAGTATCAGAGCGATTAAAGAACTGCAGATTGAAGCAATCCGCAAAGCTCAAGATGCAAATGAGATTAATAATAAATCCGACCCGAAAGATTTGCTGAAAACTTGTTTTAAAATAAAGATGAGTCTTATTTTCTTTTGGTGTGTTTCTAACGGAGATTTTGATTTAAAAAAGGCTTTTCGTAACTCAATAGAAATTTGTATGGACATTGCGCCCGAATTGCGGCTATCATAAAAACTTGAATGTATCAGAATGGCGCGATTGCGCCATTCTTTAATTTAAATTTTTTATCTTAAATAATTTTTCCGATTCGCGTTTTTGGTCTTTCTTAGCGATAGAATCACGTTTATCGTATAATTTTTTTCCTTTTGCGATAGCGATATCTAATTTTACAAGGCTTCCTTTTAAATAAATTTTCGTCGGAATAACTGTGTATCCGTCTCGAGTTATTGCACCCAATAATTTCGCAATTTCTTTTTTGTGCAGCAAAAGCCGACGCTTTCGGAGGGGGTCTTTATTAAAAATATTTCCCTGTTCATACGGGCTGACGTGCATATTATGAACAAAAGCCTCATTATTTTCTATTTTTATAAAAGAATCTTTGAGATTGCATTTCCCGGCGCGCAAAGATTTCACTTCTGTTCCGACAAGCTCTATTCCCGCCTGAAAAGTCTCTTCTATAAAATAATCATGAAAGGCTTTTTTATTTTGCGCCAGCAATTTATAGCCATTCTTATCTTTTTCCGCCATACAAACCACCTTATTATATTTTTCCAATGAATTATTTTCCGCTCTATTGCAAATAATTTTCTTTATATTATAATGTAACGTGAGTTCGACGTAGTCGAACAAGATGCGTAAACAGCTTAAATCGCACAGCGATTTTCACGTTATGAGTATTTTTTCATGCGCTTTTTGCATGGAAAAGTACGAATATAATCAGAAGTTTGATGAGCGTTTTTTGCTCATCGAACTCACATAAATATAGAAAATTTAAACCATAAAAAGAGGCGATTATATGAAACACAGTTTGTTTCCCGATTACGAAAAAAAATTCAAAAGATTACGCATTCTTTTTATAATGTCATTGATTATTATTTTTGCTATTATATTTAACAATGCCGATTATTATATATTTAAATTTCTTATTTCATATAATTACGTTTATACCAAATCTTTGGACGCGATTTATGACCAAGCTTTGGGCGAAGGAAATTATTCCGGCTATACCAAAAATTTTGATGAAGTCGTGATGTCGGTACTTACCGAAAAAATTCGCTCTATCGATAATGACAGATATACTTATTTATATAATCCTAAACAATATGCGATTTCGAAAGAAAACACAAAAACCGAAGCCGCCAACGCGCGGATTGATAAGTTAAGCGAAAATACCGCTTATTTATTAATACCGAATGTTTCAAAATATACGCGCGATTTTGTTAAAAAGAATTTCGATGAATTAAATAAATACGAAAATATTATTATCGATTTACAGAATAATTACGGCGGCGCACTGAACAGCCTTTACGAAATAGAAGATTTATTTCTGCCGAAAGGCACTACTCTCGGCTATGAAACCGCACGGCTCGGACTTTTTTCAAGACAAATAAAAGCGAAATCCAACCGTGATTTTGATTTCAAAAATATTTATATTTTGCAGAACGACAGCACGGCCAGCTCTGCCGAAGGCTTTATAAATGCTCTCCGGCAAAATATGGACAACGTAATTTGTGTCGGAACAAAAACTTTCGGCAAAGGTATCGGTCAGGTCGTTGTTCCGCTGACTTCGGGTTATGCTGTCAAAGCAACCGTAATTACCGTCGAAACTCCGAATAATACTTCTATCCACAAAACCGGTATAATTCCCGATATCGAATATAAAGAAGCAGATATCATTGATTATACTTTTAATCTGATAGAGAATCCTCAATAATAAAATCAATTTTGCGTTCTTCTTTATCGGCTCGGACTAATTGCACCGAAACTTTATCGCCAAGTGCAAATTTGCGTTTTGTTTTGTGACCCAAATAATAATGCCCTTTTTCATCATAAATATAATTGTCGTTCGGCAGGTCATTTATTCTAATCATGCCCTCTACCGTATTCGGCAAGGTGACATAAATTCCCCATGAGGTTACGGAAGTAATTATTCCGTCAAAAACTTTGCCGATGTATTTTTCCATATACTCGGCTTTTTTCATGTTGTCGACTTCACGCTCGGCGACCTCGGCAACTCTTTCGGTTATGGAAGCCTGCTTGCAAACCGACGGAAGAATATGCTCGTAATGATTTTTGCGGCTTTCTGTAATTCCCTGCGTAATATTTTCTTTAATTATGCGGTGAATCTGCAAATCCGGATAGCGGCGAATCGGCGAAGTAAAATGCGTATAATATTTTGCTGCCAATCCAAAATGCCCTAAATTCACATCTGTATATCGTGCTTGTTTTAAGCTGCGCAAAACTATTCTCGAAATTAACGATTCTTCCGGAGTTGACTCAACTTTCGAAAGAAGCTTTTGCAAATTTTTCGGATGCGCAATATTTCCCTTCATATTATAACCGAACTGCTTTATGAATTCGAGTAATTTTTCCATTTTTTCGGCATCAGGCTCTTCGTGAGTTCGGTAAACAAAAGGCATGTCCATCCAATGATAAGTTTCCGCAACAGTTTCGTTTGCCATCAGCATGAATTCTTCGATTATGCTTGTAGCTTTGTTGCGCTCGTAAGCCTTTATGTCTATTGCTTTTCCTTCTGCATCAACAATTATTTTCGCTTCCGGAAAATCAAATTCTATCGCGCCGCGCGCAATTCTTTTTTCACGCAAAACGCCTGATAATTTTTCCATATTTTTGAACATCGTCATAAAATCTTGATATTCATTAAAATATTTTGATTCCGGATTTGTGACTAAATCATTTACTATCGTATAAGTCATTCTTCTTTTTACTTTTATAACGGCTTCGAAAATTTCATGGTCAACGAGATTTCCTTTGTCATCTATTTCCATTTCGCAAGCCAAAGCAAGGCGGTCAACATCTTCATTAAGCGAACAAATTCCGTTTGAGAGCTTGTGCGGAAGCATCGGAATTACACGGTCCGCAAGATATACGCTCGTTCCCCGTTTCAAAGCCTCTTTATCAAGCGGAGAGTTTTCGCGGACATAATGCGTAACGTCTGCGATATAAACTCCAAGCATGAAATTTCCGTTTTCTTTGATTTCCAGATAAACCGCATCGTCGATATCTTTTGTGTCTTCGCCGTCTATTGTAACCAAAGATTTTCCTTTTAAATCACGCCTGTTTGAATATTCGTTTTCCAAAACTTCTTCCGGAATTTTTTGAATTTCCTGAAAAACTTCCTCCGGAAATTCAATCGGGATTTCCAATTGTCCGACTATACTCAAAACATCCACGCCGGGGTCGTTCGCATGTCCTAAAATTTCCAAAATCTCTCCTTCGAGATTTTCGGTTTTCTGATTATAATTTAAAATCCGGCAAATAACTTTATGTCCGGATACCGCCCCACTTGCTTTGTTTTTCGAAATACGAATGTATTCGGAGAGTTTTTTATTATCCGGTATTACATAAGCTTCTTTTTTACGCTGAACAAAAGTTCCGACAACTCTATCCGAGATTCGTTCGACGATTTTTACAATCGAACCCTCTGATTTTTTAAATTTATTCGCAGCAAGCGTAATTCTGCAAAAAACTTTATCCTTATGAATCGCGCCGTTTACTTCGCTTAGCGGAATAAAAATCTCGCCTTTTGTCGGGTCGTCGGGCGAAACAAAACCAAAGCCGTGGCTTGTTCCCAAAAACGTACCCAAAATAATATTTGTTTTTTCCGGCAAATTGATATTGCCTTTTTTAGTAATAATAATTTTGCTCTCGGCTTCTAATTTGCTTATAATCTTCTCGAATTCCTTTTTTTCTGATTCGGGAACTTGCAATAAAAACGAAATTTCTTTTGCTTTCATTGGTGTATATTTTTCATCATTCAAAAACTCTAAAATTAATTCTTCCTTATTTATATCCATAAACTCCTCACTGATTTTTATATTGTAAAACAAAAAACCATAATAAATAAGCATTCTTATATATTATGGTCAAATTATTTTAAAAAAATTATTTTATAAAACCTATTAATACGGCAAGAACAAAGAATAAAACACCCGATATTTTGGTGTAAAGTTCTAATTTGCCTTCCATAGATCTTCCTTTATTTTTTTCCCAAAAAGTTCCGCCTTGGGCGCTCGTAATTCCTGCACTTCCCAAACCCGACTGTCTCTTTTTTTGCAAAAGGATAACAGTTACCATAAATACACAATTAATTAAAAATAAAACCATTAATACTACGCTCATAAACACACCTCCTAACGAGTCGTTACGCTTTTGCAAAACTGTTTTATATAAAGCTTTGCAATGTAGCCTTAGACATTGTAACACATAAAGTTTCTACTATCAAGAGCTTATTTTTTTATTTTTTCCATCAAGAATTCTGCGGCTTTAATCCCGTCAACAGCCGCCGTCATTATGCCGCCTGCATAACCTGCGCCCTCACCCGCCAAAAAAATTCCTTTTATATTGGATTCATATTTGTCATCACGTACAATTCGAATCGGCGAAGATGACCTTGTTTCCGCAAACGTAAGCACAGCATCATAAGAATTAAATCCATTCATTTTTTGATTCATATCCAAAACAGCTTTCTTGAATGAAAATAAAATTTCTTCGGAAAAACATTCATTGAGATTAGCAAATTCATAACCCGGCATATAAGACGGAACAACGCGACCGAGAGAAGTCGATTTTTTATTTTCCAAAAAATCTCCCAACAATTGCACAGGGGCTTTAAAATTTCCTCCGCCTAGCCTAAACGCTTTTTCTTCTAATTGAATTTGAAAATCCATACCCGCAAAAACTCCGTCGTCCTTAAAATCTTCATTCCCTATTCCAACAAGCAGAGCCGAATTTGCATTTTCGGAATTTCGTTTGTATACGCTCATTCCGTTTGTAACAAGCCGGCCGTTTTCCGAAGCCGCCGCCACTACTTCACCGCCGGGACACATGCAAAAAGTATAAACTCCTCGCCCGTTTGAAATATGCGAATTTAATTTATATTCGGCAGCCGGAAGTTTTTTGTTAAGCTCTCCGTATTGAGATTTATTTATTTCGGATTGCAAATGCTCTATCCTCATGCCTACGGAAAAATTTTTCCGCTCGATTTTTAATTTCTTATCATATAATAATCGAAATGTTTCACGAGCGCTGTGTCCAAGCGCAAAAATCGCATTTTTACATTCAATAAAATATTCTCCGTTTTCGGATTTTATTTTCAAAGCCTTTAGATTATCGTTTTTGATTTCAATATCAATTAATTTATTTAAAAATCTATATTCTCCGCCCAAAGAAATTATTTTTTTTCTGATATTAATCAGAATTTCCAAAAGCTTGTCCGTACCGATATGAGGTTTTGCCAAATATCCGATTTCTTCGGGCGCGCCCGAATTTATAAATTCCTCCAAAACTTTTTTAATACGAAAATCATTCACGCCAGTAGTCAATTTTCCGTCCGAAAATGTTCCCGCGCCGCCTTCGCCGAATTGTATATTCGATTCTTCATTTAAAATTCCCGTTTTAAAAAAACTGTCTACATCTTTTTTACGATCCAGTACATTTTTTCCGCGTTCCAAAATAATCGGTTTCAGTCCCGACTCGGCCAAAATCAGTGCCGCAAAAAGTCCGCATGGCCCGGAACCGATTATTACCGGCCTTTGCTCGGAAACAATTTTTTTTATTTCATATTTTTTTATTTCTATTTTCAAAATATCTTTGTTGTTTATATATTTCATTTCGTTATCGATTTCCAAATCCACAGAATACACATAAAATATATTTTTTTTATCGCGTGCGTCGATCGACTTTTTAGAAATAACGAAATTATTTATTCTCGCGCCTTTGAGCTTTTTCGAAACCTTCCGCTTTAAATCTTCAATTTCCGAATCTATTGGCATCTTTATATTATTAATTCTTATCAAAAAAAATCACTCCTCAAGTTTGGAGTATAGCAGTTATTCAAAATATAGGCAATTGGTTTTATCTCGTTTGCACGGAAATTTAGTTTTGAAAAATTGATGGAGCAAGATTAAAAATATTGCATGGTTCTATCATATAATCAAGCATTACCACATTATTGTCTGTATAATGGGGTTAAAACCCTCGCCTTTTAGGCGAAACCTTTAGGTCAACCTCCTAAGAGTAGAATTAAATTCAGGACTTGAGAAAAACTACTCAAGAGGTGAATTTAATGAACAACTACAGGAAATCAGCGCATTGCACATACGATATAAAATATCATATCGTGTGGATAACAAAATATCGGAAACCAGTGATAACTGGTAAAGTGGCGGAACGCACAAGAGAATTAATACGTTCTGTATGTAAAGAAAATGAAGTAGAAATATTAAGTGGTCATGTATCGAAAGACCACATACATCTTCTTGTGTCGGTACCGCCACACATATCGGCTAGCAAAATAGTCCAATACATCAAAGGATATTCGTCAAGGAAAATTCAGATGGAGTTCAAAGAAATCAACAAACAATTTTGGGGACGACATCTTTGGGCAAGAGGATATTTTGTAGCCAGTAGCGGAAATGTGACTGATGAAGTTATCGCTGAATACATCAAAAATCAAGACATAGCAGAAAATATGAAATCCGATAACTTCAACATCGGCGAACTTTAGGCGGCTTCAGCCGCTAATCCGAACCTACCGGCTTCCAGCCGGTAGTGGTTCAGTTCTAATTTCAATAGCGGATTGTTCACACCATGATTTTGATTCCATGTCTGCTGGATTTACTAAAATTCTTTTTGCTTCAAGAAAAAAGAAAAGGTCTTGTATTCCTGATTTAGCTGATTCCGTATATTCCCATGATACACCTCCAAAAGGAGTATCAATACCTGTTATTTTAATTCCCATTCTTATCACCACCTATATTACAAGTATTATACATCAATACGCTGTTTGTAGCAATCAAAAGGAGGATAACAAATGCAACTTATTATCGCAGAAAAACCGAGCGTCGGGGCGGCAATAGCCGCCGTCCTGGGCGCTACTAACAGAAAGAACGGATACATTGAGGGAAGCGGCATTATCGTTTCCTGGTGTATCGGCCATCTTGTCGGCTTTGCCGACGCAGGCAGTTACGACGAGCGTTTCAAGAAATGGAGCTATAACGATCTTCCCATTCTGCCGGAGGAATGGAAGTATGCCCTCTCCCCTGGAAAAGAAGAACAATTCGCCGTTCTCAAAAGCCTTATGGAGCGCTCCGATATTTCGAAAGTGGTAAACGCTTGTGACGCAGGGCGCGAGGGCGAGCTTATTTTTCGGCTTGTCTATGAAATGGCTGGCTGCACAAAACCCATATCCCGCCTTTGGATTTCCTCAATGGAGGATAAGGCCATTCGTGAGGGATTTGACAAACTGAAACCCGGCGCGGAATATGAAAGGCCGTATCAATCGGCGCTTTGTCGCTCAAAGGCAGATTGGCTGATCGGTATCAACGCCACCAGACTTTTTAGCGTCCTCTATCACCGGACCTTGAATGTGGGCCGTGTGCAGACGCCAACCCTCGCCATGCTTGTAGATCGTGATAGTAAAATATCCGATTTCAAAAAGGAAAAATATCATCTTGTCCGCCTGGACCTGAACGGTACGGAGGCCATA
The DNA here is from genome assembly GCA_031551135.1 of Eubacteriales bacterium. GTDB lineage: Bacteria > Bacillota > Clostridia > Lachnospirales > JAITVM01 > JAITVM01. Next base: position 160,818 of record JAVBOA010000008.1, read on the forward strand.
AGCGAAAAAATCCCCGAACAGCAGAAAGCGGAACAGATACAAACGGCTTGCCATGATGGGCAGGCCGTTTGTGTTTCTCTGGATAAAGAAGAAAAAACGGTAAAACCGCCGAAGCTCTTTGACCTTACCACGCTCCAAAGGGAGGCAAACCGTACCTACGGCTACACGGCAAAACAGACTTTGGATTATGCACAAAGTCTTTATGAGCGAAAACTCATTACCTATCCCCGCACAGACAGCCGGTATCTTACTTCCGATATGGCGGGTACGGCGGCGGCGGTTATTCTCCTGGCGGCAAAGCTCGCTCCGTTTGACGGATGTGTTGATTTCACTCCGAACGTGTCCGTATTGCTTTCGGATAAGGATGTATCCGACCACCATGCCATTATCCCCACAATGGCGGCGGAGAAAGCCGACCTTGCGGCTCTGCCCATTGGCGAGCGAGCGTTGTTTATGTTGATATGCTGCAAGCTGCTCTGTTCGGCGGCTGCTCCCCATGTGTACGAAACTGTTACCGCTGTTTTTGAATGCGGCGGTTACAGCTTCACCGCCAAAGGAAAAACGGTGCTTGCGGAGGGCTGGAAAGCCTTTGAAAACCTGTTCCGTACCTCTTTGAAAAACAAGCCGGAGGATGATACAGAGGATGAAAGCAGTTTGTCGGAGCTTGTGGAGTGGAGCACATTTGAACACGCTGCCGCTTCCGTCACCGAGAATTTCACCGCACCGCCAAAGCAATATACCGAGGACACGCTTCTTTACGCTATGGAGCACGCGGGCAAAGAGGATATGCCGGAGGACGCCGAACGTAAAGGTTTGGGAACTCCCGCTACAAGAGCCTCCATTATTGAAAAGCTGGTATCTTCCGGCTTTGCCGAGCGCAAGGGCAAAAGCCTTGTTCCCACAAAGGACGGCATCAATCTGATTGCGATATTGCCGGAGGTTTTAACCTCTCCGCTCCTTACCGCTGAATGGGAGCAGCGCCTGTCCGAAATTGCCGGAGGCAAAGCCAATCAGCAGGCTTTCATGGATGATATTCAGGCAATGGCAAAGGGATTATGTATCAACTTTTACCGTGCCGACAGCGATATGAAAAACCTGTTTGAGCCTCAAAAAGAAGCCCTGGGCACTTGCCCCCGCTGTGGGGAACAGGTGTATGAGGGCAAAAAGAATTTTTATTGCGGAAACCGCGGCTGCGGTTTTGTCCTCTGGAAGAATGACCACTTTTGGCTCTCCAGCAAAAAGGAGCTTATACTATTATCCATTAAATCAGTGGAAAAAAATCTAAGAATGTGTCATAATAACCAAGGGTGATAAAAATGCCGAAAACATATAAAATTACATCGGAACAAATAATAGAAATTGAAAAGCGTCGCTAAATAAATAAGGATAAAAATGTTGATAAACGATTACGAGCGGTGGAACTACGTGGAAAAGGGATGAATAATAAGGAAATATCAGCGATGCTTGAGGCAAATCAAACGGTTGTTAGTCGTTGGATTAGCAATTATGTAAAATTCGGAATAAATGCTCTTTTGAACGGGAAATTCGGAGGACATCACCGTAATTTGACATTGGATGAAGAGACGTAACTTCTTGCAAATTTCAAAGAATAAGCGAAAAAGGGTCAGTGTGTGACAGTTAAAGAAATCAAACTTGCATACTGCGAAAAAATTGGACACACCTGTGGAAAAGGTCAGATATATAGGGTATTGAAGAGGCAAGG